>NZ_JAUOPP010000005.1:0-189824 GCF_030547765.1 Colwellia sp. 6_MG-2023
TCCCTATCGTCTAGAGGCCTAGGACACCGCCCTTTCACGGCGGTAACAGGGGTTCGAATCCCCTTAGGGATGCCACTTTATTTACTTTTAAATAAAGTGTACAAAAAGTGAAGAAAGTATAGAAAGCCCACGCAATAGTTAAGTATTGCGTGGGCTTTTTTGCGTTTAAAAATTTTAAATAAAATAAAATTGTCGACAATTATTAATTTGTTTACTTGTAATTTATTCCTAATCAGCTATTATGCTTATCCAATCTTCAATTTGTCGACAATCTTAAAATATAACTAAGACTTAATTTATATGCATTTAATAAACCCTACAAAGACTACCGCAGTAACAACAGCAGATAAAGTATTTGAACAGATGCAATACGCTATTGTTGAAGGTGAGATTCCAGCTGGTAGTAAAATAAGTGAACCTGAATTAGCCAAACGATACCAAATAAGCCGTTCGACCTTACGTGAAGCGTTAAATCGTTTAGAGAAGTGCCATTTAATCGAACGTAAAGCGAATGTAGGCTCTAGAGTAGTTAGCTGTACTATTGAAGGGTTACTAGAACTTTATATAACCAGAGAAGCGCTTGAAGGAATGGCTTGTCGCCAAGCTGCATCAAATATGTCTGATCAAGAAATTGACGAGATGAAAGAAATGCTTAAAGCGCATAGTCAAACGCAAGAGTTGAAAGATGGTGTTGCTTATTATCAAGAAGAGGGTGACCTCGACTTTCATTATAAAGTGATTTTAGGCAGTCATAATAAACAATTAATTGATCTAATTTGTGGACAATTATATCACTTAGTTCGAATGTATCGATGTCAATTTGGTATGAATAGCCCGAGAGCTAGCCGTGCATTTAATGAACATTATCAAATTATTCAAGCGATTAGCGATAGAGATGGTGAGTTAGCTGAAATGTTAATGCGCCGTCACATTGCTGCATCAAGAAAAAATATTGAAAATAAAATAATGCAACAAGCGTTGTTAGAAGTTAACGAAAATAAGTAGAGGAAATATTATGACTAAGCATTCACTCGATAAACCAAAGTCTGCTGGCGCTAAATTTCGCCAAGCATTAATGAATAATAAACCACTTCAAGTTGTTGGTACTATCAATGCGTATTGCGCAATGATGGCTGAGCAATTAGGCCATCAAGCTATTTACTTATCAGGAGGTGGTGTCGCTAATGCTTCCTATGGTTTACCTGATTTAGGAATGACTTCTTTAAATGATGTCGTTGCTGATGTAGCACGTATTACTAGTGCATCTTCTTTACCGTTATTAGTTGATATAGATACGGGGTGGGGGGGAGCATTTAATATTGCCAAAACTATACGTGATATGGAGAAAGCTGGTGCTGCCGCAGTGCATATAGAAGATCAAGTTGCGCAAAAACGTTGTGGCCATCGCCCAAATAAAGAAATTGTTTCCACTGAAGAAATGGTTGATCGTATTCGCGCAGCAGTCGATGCGCGTGTTGATCCTGATTTTTTTATTATGGCGCGTACTGATGCGTTTGCACAAGAAGGCATTGAAGCGGCACTTGAACGTGCAAAGGCTTATGTGGCAGCAGGGGCCGATGGTATTTTTGCTGAAGCAGTGAAAACAGAAGAACATTATCGTGCTTTTACTGAAGCGCTAAATGTACCCGTACTCGCCAACATTACCGAGTTTGGTGAAACGGAGTTATGGAACAAAGAACAGTTAGGTGAATGGGGTTGTGGCATGGTGCTTTACCCATTATCAGCATTTCGTGCCATGAACAAAGCCGCTGAATCAGTTTATAAAACATTATTAGCTGATGGTGATCAAAAAGCTGAAATAGATAACATGCAAACACGTATGGATTTATATGATTACCTTGGTTATCACGACTATGAGCAAAAGTTAGATGCACTTTTCTCCGAAGGTAAAAACAAATAATAATAAATAAAAGCAATGACTATCAAATAATCAGCTACTAAGACTGATTGACGCATAAACAATTGAGGATGAGATGATGACTGAAAAAAAATTAAGTGGTGCAGGTCTTAGAGGACAAAGCGCAGGCGAAACTAAACTTTGTACTGTAGGTAAATCAGGTAGTGGATTAACATATTGTGGTTATGATGTGGCTGATCTCGCTGAAAATTCAACGTTTGAAGAAGTAGCTTATTTACTTTTTAATGGTGAGTTACCAAACCAAACACAATTAGATACTTATAAGTCAGAATTAAAGGCATTGCGGGATTTACCTGTTGCAGTGAAAGAAGTATTAAAACTGATTCCTAAAGAAGCTCACCCTATGGATGTTATGCGTACAGGGTGTTCTATTTTAGGTAACATTGAACCTGAAAATGACTTTTCTGAACAAAAAACGGCCGCAAATCGCTTATTAGCGGCTTTCCCTGCAATCATGTGCTATTGGTATAAGTTCTCACATGATGGTATTGAAATTGACTGTATGACTGATGAAGAATCATTAGGGGGGCATTTCTTACGTTTATTAAACCAAGAGGAGCCATCAGAGCAGCATAAACGTGTAATGGACGTTTCATTAATATTATATGCCGAGCATGAGTTTAATGCGTCAACATTTACTGCACGTGTTTGTGCGTCAACTTTATCAGATATGTTTTCATGTGTTACTGGTGCAATTGGTACGTTGCGTGGTCCACTGCACGGTGGTGCAAACGAAGCGGCAATGGACATGATTGAAAAATTTAAGTCACCAGCTGATGCCAAAGAACAAATGGCGGGTATGCTAGAACGTAAAGAAAAAATTATGGGTTTTGGGCATGCAATTTACCGTACCTCAGATCCTCGTAATACAGTGATCAAAGCATGGTCTGAAAAATTAGCGGCTGAAAACGGAGATACATCGTTATACGATATTTCTGTCGCTTGTGAAGAATTCATGTGGGACACCAAAAAGCTGTTTTGTAATGCCGATTTTTTCCACGCATCAACTTATAACTATATGGGGATTCCAACAAAACTCTTTACACCAATTTTTGTTTGTTCACGTTTAACTGGTTGGGCTGCGCATGTTATGGAGCAGCGCTCGAACAACCGTATAATTCGTCCTAGCGCTGATTATACTGGCTCTGAACCACGTGCTGTTGTGCCAATTGCACAACGATAATTAAATGTGCTCTGTTCTTTAGTTCAATTAATAAATATACGTAAGTCAATTATGCATTTTGTTATCTATTGAGCCTAAGAGAATAGTAGAGAGTTATAAAATAAATAATGAAAAGGTATTACCTCTTGAAGTTGATGCCTTTATTTAAACATTGTGTGGACTACGTTATGAATTATGATTACCGCAAACCGTTACCTGGTGAGAATATAGATTTTTTCGATACTCGTGAAGCTGTCGACAATATTAAACCAGGCGCTTATGCTAAATTACCTTACACATCGCGTGTATTAGCTGAACAACTAGTACGTCGGTGTGATCCTGAAGCATTAACCGATTCATTAAAACAAATTATTGAAGGTAAACAAGATCTAGATTTTCCTTGGTATCCTGCTCGAGTAGTGTGTCATGATATTCTAGGACAAACAGCTTTGGTTGACTTAGCAGGTCTTCGTGATGCTATTGCTGAGCAAGGTGGTGATCCTGCCAAGGTAAACCCAGTTGTACCAACACAGTTAATTGTTGATCACTCGCTTGCCGTAGAATCACCCGGTTTTGATCCAGAAGCCTTTAACAAAAACCGGTTAATTGAAGATCGTCGTAACGAACAACGTTTTCATTTTATTGAATGGACTAAAACAGCGTTTAAAAACGTTGATGTTATCCCTGCCGGCAACGGTATTATGCATCAAATTAACTTAGAGAAAATGTCACCAGTGATTCAATCCCGTGACGGTGTTGCTTTCCCTGATACGTGTGTAGGTACCGATTCGCATACGCCGCATATTGATGCCTTAGGTGTTATTGCTATTGGTGTTGGTGGTTTAGAAGCTGAAACTGTTATGCTTGGCCGCCCATCGATGATGCGTCTACCGGATATTATTGGTGTTAAGTTAACAGGTAAACGTCATCCAGGTATTACTGCGACTGATATGGTATTGGCAATTACTGAATTTTTACGTAATCAGAAAGTTGTTTCTAGCTACTTAGAATTTTTTGGTGAGGGAACTAAATTATTAACTATTGGTGACCGTGCAACAATATCAAATATGACACCAGAATATGGTGCATCAGCTGGTATGTTCTATATTGATGAACAAACCATTGATTACTTAAAAATGACTGGTCGAGAACCAGCGCAAGTCGCATTAGTTGAAAATTACGCTAAACATACTGGTTTATGGGCTGATGATTTAGTTGAGGCCGAATATCCACGTGTTATCGAATTTGATTTATCTACAGTCACACGCAACTTAGCTGGACCTTCTAATCCACATCGTCGTTTAGCTACGGCTGATTTAGTGTCGAAAGATATAGCTAAAAACTTAGATGCTTGTAAAGCGCAAGAAGCTAATGGTGAAATGCCCGATGGGGCAGTAATTATTGCGGCTATTACTTCATGCACAAATACCTCTAATCCACGCAACGTTGTTGCTGCAGGTTTGATCGCTAAACGTGCCAATGAACTAGGTTTAATACGTAAGCCTTGGGTTAAATCGTCATTTGCACCAGGTTCAAAAGTTGCCAAGCTTTATTTAGAAGAAGCAGGACTACTTGCTGAAATGGAAAAATTAGGTTTTGGTATTGTTGGTTACGCTTGTACTACCTGTAATGGTATGTCAGGGGCCTTAGACCCTAAAATACAACAAGAAATTATTGACCGTGATTTATATGCAACAGCTGTATTATCAGGTAATCGCAACTTTGATGGCCGTATTCATCCATACGCTAAACAAGCCTTTTTAGCATCACCGCCATTAGTAGTTGCTTATGCGATTGCGGGTACAATTCGTTTTGATATTGAAAGAGATGTATTAGGTCAAGATCAAAATGGTAATGATATTACTTTGAAAGATATCTGGCCATCAGATGAAGAAATTGATTCAATTGTGGCTTCTTGTGTTAAACCTGAGCAATTTAAGAAAATTTACACGCCTATGTTTGATTTGGGTGCGTTTGAACCTGCCGAAAGTCCATTATATGCGTGGGATGAAACCAGTACTTATATTCGTCGTCCTCCTTATTGGGAAGGAGCATTAGCAGGTAAGCGTACGATGAAAGGTATGGTACCACTAGCTGTGCTTGGCGATAACATCACAACGGATCATTTATCACCATCAAATGCTATCCAGTTAAACAGTGCCGCAGGTGCGTATTTACATAAAATGGGCTTACCTGAAGCAGACTTTAACTCATACGCAACGCATCGAGGCGATCATTTAACGGCTCAACGTGCAACTTTTGCTAACCCAAAACTTTACAATGAAATGTGTAAAGATGATAACGGTGAAGTAAAACAAGGCTCTTTAGCTCGTATTGAGCCAGAAGGCACTGAATCACGGATGTGGGAAGCGATTGAAACCTACATGGAGCGCAAGCAGCCATTAATTATTATTGCAGGAGCTGACTATGGTCAAGGCTCTTCACGTGATTGGGCTGCAAAAGGTGTGCGCTTAGCGGGTGTTGAAGTTATTGTTTCTGAAGGCTTCGAGCGTATACATCGTACTAACTTAGTTGGTATGGGGGTATTACCTTTAGAGTTTACTCAGGGTGAAACACGTCATACTTATGGTATTGATGGTACTGAAACCTATGATGTTGAGGGCTCAACAGCGCCTGGCGCAACCATGACAGTTGTGATGACACGTCGTAATGGCGAAGTTGTTAATATACCGGTTAAATGTCGTTTAGATACCGCAGAAGAAGTGTCGGTTTATGCCGCAGGTGGGGTATTACAGAAATTTGCCAATGACTTTTTGGAGTCAAATGTTTAAATGATATTTTAGTCTTTATATTGGTTGGAAGTGTTTATGGATGTTTATTAATTTAACACTGTCGCTTTTGGCTAAAACCAAATTGAAGACTAAGGTTTTACTTTAAATAGATTCAATATGTTGAGTTTTATGAAAATGGCACATTGTTCCTCACCGATCATGTGCCATTTTTTAATAAATAAGCTAAATAGCAAAGGAAAAAAATAATGTCTTCAGTTCCTCAAGTGAAAATTCCTGCTACGTATATTCGTGGTGGCACGTCCAAAGGTGTCTTTTTTAATTTAACTGATTTACCAGAGCGCTGCCAAGTTGCAGGTCAAGCGCGTGATAATATGTTGTTACGTGTTATTGGAAGCCCTGATCCATATGGCAAACAAACTGATGGTATGGGGGGAGCAACATCATCAACTAGTAAAACAGTAATTTTGGCAAAAAGTGATCAAGTTGATCATGATGTTGATTACTTGTTTGGACAAGTTGCGATTGATAAAGCATTTGTCGATTGGTCTGGTAATTGTGGCAATTTAACGGCGGCAGTTGGTTCCTTTGCGATTATGTCAGGGTTGGTTAGTCCTGAACGTGTGCCAAAAAATGGCGTTTGTACCGTACGTATTTGGCAAAAAAACATTTCAAAAACCATTATTGCTAAAGTGCCTATCATTAATGGTGAAGTACAAGAAACAGGTGATTTTGAACTTGATGGTGTTACTTTTCCTGCAGCTGAAGTGCCTGTTGAATTCCTAGCGCCTGTTGACCCTTCTGAAGCAATGTTTCCTACGGGCAATGTCATTGATCAGCTAGACGTTCCAGATGTCGGTACATTTACCGCATCTTTGATTACAGCTGGTATTCCGACCATTTTTTTAAATGCGGATGAAATTGGTTATACCGGTACTGAATTACAAGAGGCGATAAACAATGATGAAGTAGCACTAGCGCGTTTTGAAGCTATTCGTGCGTATGGCGCAATTAAAATGGGATTAATTAACGATATTGCAGAAGCAAAAGATCGACAACATACCCCAAAGATTGCCTTTGTTGCAAAGGCACAAGATTATACAACTTCAAGTGCTAAACAAGTGAGTGCAACAGAAATAGATTTACACGTTCGTGCTTTATCGATGGGGAAACTGCATCACGCAATGATGGGTACTGCTGCTGTTGCTATTGGTACTGCAGGTGCTATTCCTGGTACGGTCGTTAATTTAGCTGCGGGTGGTGGTAAACGTGAATCGGTTGTTTTTGGTCATCCTTCAGGGACTTTAAAGGTTGGCGCTGAAGCAATAGAGATTGACGGGCAATGGCAGGTAACAAAAGCAATTATGAGTCGAAGTGCAAGAGTACTTATGGAAGGTTGGGTACGTATTCCTAGCGATAGCTTTTAATTATAACCCTAGTACTTTAGCCTAGTTACGTAAAATATTGCTTTGCATTCACGCCTAGTCCGTTTATAACAGAACTTATATTAATGATTTAAGGACTTTTATTATGGCTAGGCTTCTTAACACTATCAGTTGTGTTTTATTCACATCAATGGTTTCAATGACTTTATCCGCAGCAACACTCACTGTAGCAGATAATCTTATTGTTACTGAAATTGATAATAAAGCCGTGGAACATGGCTTACTCAGTAAAAAGTCTACTTTTGAACTTAACTCCGGGAATTATGCGCTGATAATGCATTATAAAGATGTATTTGAAGATTTGGATTTTGCTGAAAATAGAGTGGTTAAATCAAAAGATTTTGTTGTTAAGCTTGCTGTTAAAGAAGAAAGTAATCTCAATCTTGATACCGTTGCTATCAAAAACCTAGCGCAAGCTGAATCATTTTCTCAATCGCCAGAATTGATATTAAAAGATGAAAAAAATAAACGAATTAATATTACATTAGAAACACTAGAAAATTACAAAATGGCTCAGCAGGTTAATTTAGCCGTTAATACCTATGTTGCAAAACAAACTATGCAGAAAAAGACAGTCTCATCATTAGAAAAAAATGTTGCTGTTACTCAATCGAGTACTTCTTTAAACGATAAAGTAACTGTCGTACAGGACTCGGGTAACACTTTGATACAAGTTGATGCATTGACTATGTTAAAATATTGGTGGCAAAATGCTTCAAATGAAGAACGAAATCATTTTACGCAATACATGACAAGCAAGAAATGATTTTTCTATCAAAATTAATTTTGGCTAAATTGTGTAAATTAATATTTAGCAATCATAGGGACAAAAAATGTTAAAATTGTTAACTAAACCTTGGACTAGCGCCTTTGTCATGGGTGTTACTTTTGTGTGTATGTCACCTCAACAAGTGCTAGCAAATACACAAAACTCAGGGATTGAAGTAAGAGGGCAAGGAAGTGTATTGGCCGTACCTGACGTGTTTTCATTATCAGTATCGATAATTGAAAAAGGGCACTTCACTGATAAAATTAGAGCCATTGTTGATCATAAAAGTAATCAAGTGGTCGATGTTGCAACAAATTTAGGTATTAAACCAGAGAATATAAATTCAGCCAGAGTTTCTTTACGTGTAATTAAAGACGAGACCGAAGTCAATCTACGGGGCGTTGAAGTTATACAAACGTTACCGAATCATCAAAAAAGTAAATTAACCATTGATACTAACTCGTCTAATAATGTGACGACTGTGCAACCTCAGTATTTTGAGTTAAGCAGAAACATTACCATTAACTTCTCAGATATAAAAGATTACGACCAGTTTCTAAATTCGATCATAAAAATTGGAGTACATCGAATATCACCTTTGAGTATGTCAATTGGGAATAGTGATAAATATTATCAACAGGCTTTATCAATAGCGATTGACCAAGCAAAAGCAAAAGCTATGCAAATTGCTAAACAAACAGAACAATCGTTAGGGAAGTTGATTTATGTTCAAGAGACAAGTAGTAATCATTATAGACCTGTCTATAGTGCTTCAATGAAAATGAGTGATTCTTTTGAACAACATAGTTCACAAGTAGGAAATCAAGCGATTAATGCGAGCGTTTTGGTGAAATACTCCATAGATTAGTTAATAATTTAGCTAAATTAAAGTTTCCGTTAGATAAAAGCTTTAATTTATGTGGCTTTCAAGGTATGTTATGCCTTTTAAGCCCTCTTTAAATCTTTGGATAATATCATTGGTTAATAAAATTGAATTTTATCAGGAGTTATTAGCGCAAACAGAAGCGTTAATTTTTGATGAAATAGACCCTATCGCCAACATGGCAAATATATCTGCTCTTCTTTTTGATGCGTTAGATCAAGTTAATTGGCTTGGATTTTACCGTGTTATTGACGAACAGCTTGTTTTAGGCCCTTTTCAAGGTAAAGTCGCTTGTATTCGAATTCCTATTGGAACCGGTGTTTGTGGTACTGCTGCCCAAACAAAAATGACGCAACGTGTTAATGATGTTCATCAATTTGATGGTCACATTGCTTGCGATGCAACAACGAATGCTGAAATTGTTATTCCAGTTCAGGTTAACGGTGATATAATAGCGGTTTTGGACGTTGACAGTACCAGCTTTGCTCGTTTTGACGAAGAAGACCAAAAAGGTTTAGAAGCAATAGTAAAGGTATTTGAACAAACTTTATTAGCCAGTGATGAAAAAGTAACACGATGAAAGAATTTGTAGTTATACATGACTATCTAGTTACAGCAGAAATTGTTGGTGACTGGGACGGCCAAGAAGAACTTGTTGTCGAAAAGATTAATGAAATTTACCATACATTCTATGACTTAGCAGAAGAAGATATAGAGACTGAAGTATTAG
Source organism: Colwellia sp. 6_MG-2023 (assembly GCF_030547765.1). Classification (NCBI taxonomy): domain Bacteria; kingdom Pseudomonadati; phylum Pseudomonadota; class Gammaproteobacteria; order Alteromonadales; family Colwelliaceae; genus Colwellia; species Colwellia sp. 6_MG-2023. The sequence continues at coordinate 9,679 of NZ_JAUOPP010000005.1, forward strand.
AGCAGCTATTAGCTTTAATATGGGATAACTGGATTGGGCAAGATGAATTACCTGATGTAGAATCCGATGATATTTATGATTGGTGTCGTAATATCTTAGAGAATCGAGACCAGCACCTACAAACACAAGATTATTAATTTAAACTATTTAACTGAAACTGTATAAAAGTTGTATTTATGGAAACTGAAATTAAACGTATAAGCACTAAAGATATCATTACTTATTTAACAGAAAAATTTCCAGAATGTTTTTCTGTTAAGGGCCCAGTAAAACCTTTAAAAGTGGGGATATTCCAAGATTTAGCTGAAAAGCTAAGTGATGATGAAACGGTTAGTAAAACTCGTTTACGTCAAGCATTAAGACATTACACAAGTAGTTGGCGTTATCTTAAAGCGATAAAAACCGGTGCTTTCCGTGTTGATATTGATGGAAAAGATGTTGCTGAAATTGATGAAGAGCAAGCAAATTATGCAAGCAAAACATTAAAAGAAAGCCAAGAGAAATTTGGTAAAACACCTGCATCTAGTAAAAAAGCTCAAGGTGACAAAAGAGCTCCTAAAGCTAATACCTCTAAAAGTAATGATAAATCTTCTGATGAAACAAAACGTGATTCAGCTAAATTTAAGTCAGTTAAATCGACTAAACGTAAAGATGTAAAAAAAGAGTTACCGCCATTGAAAAAAGTGGATTCAGCCACAATAAAAGTAGGTAACAAAGTAAAAGTTCAATTAGGTAACTCACCTATGAATGCAACTATTACTGAAATTGCAGGGAAAGACATTAGTGTTCAACTTGACTCAGGCATGACCATTAAAACACAAATGCAAAATATATATTCGTAATCAAATTTTGGTTATTTAGTTTGAATATTAGTCATAGTTTGGTTAATTATAGTTTGGAGTAATGTGCATGCAAAAATTTTGTCGTATAGCACTTGCCGTATCTTTATCGGTAAGTTTTTCAATTAGTAGCTATAGTGCTTTTGCATTTGATGATACAGCTAAAGAGTTAACACTGCCGGTACTTGCGCCTGAATCTCAGCATGTAACCGCAACTAAGCGTATTACGGCAAGGTTTACGCGAGGCCATTATAAGAAAGTAAAAATTGATGAAACCCTCTCTCAAGATGTTTTCGATCGCTATATTAAACAACTAGATTATTCTAGAAATGTTTTTTTAGCCTCTGATATTGAGAAACTTCAAAAACAGAGCTTAGATTTTGATGATGTCTTTGCTCGAGGGCAATTAAGCGCGGCTTACGATATTTATAATTTAAATATGCAGCGCCGTTTAGAGCGTTACCAATATGCGCTAAACTTAATTAATCCTGAAGTAACTACTGTTAAGTCAGGCGATGAGGAAGTTCAAAAGTCACCTTTTGATTTTAGTAAAGATGATGTTTACGCTTATGATCGTGAAGACGCTGCTTGGCCTAAGTCTATTGCTGAATTAGATGAGCTGTGGCGAATCAAAGTTAAGTCTGATGTATTAAACCTGCTACTTACAGGTAAAGAGTGGCCAGATACGCAAAAAGTACTCACTAAACGTTATAAATATGCAATAAAACGCATTAAACAGAGTGAAAGTGAGGATGTTTTTCAACTCCTAATGAATAGCTTTGCTCGTGTTGTAGAGCCACATACTTCATATTTATCTCCTCGTAATGCTGAACGCTTTCAAATGGAAATGAATTTATCACTTGAAGGTATTGGTGCAGTTTTACGTGCAGAAGAAGATTATACTGTTATTCAAAGTGTCGTTAGTGGTGGCCCAGCCGATTCATCTAAAGCCTTAAAACCCAAAGATCGTATTGTTGGCGTAGCACAAGCCGATAAAGATTTTGAAGATGTTATCGGTTGGCGTTTAGATGATGTCGTTGAAAAAATTAAAGGTCCTAAAGGGACTACTGTTAGGCTACAAGTATTATCTGGTGAGTCTGATGATATATCAGAAGTAAAAGAAGTCACTATTGTTAGAGATAAAATCAAATTAGAAAACAAAGCTGCTAAATCTGAAGTTTATTTTAAAGGTAGTGGCATCGAAAAAGCGAAAGTTGAAAGTGATGACATTGACAATGCTGAAGCTGACAAAGTTAAAGGCAAAGTTATTCCTCAAATTGAACATGATAAACAAGGTGAAAAGTTAGGGATAATTACAATTCCAAGCTTCTATAACAATTTATCTAGCGACGTAAAAAAAGAATTAGAGAAGTTAAAAGAGCAAGAAGTACAAGGTATTATTATTGATTTACGTGGTAATGGTGGTGGCTCTTTACCTGAAGCAACATTATTAACAGGATTATTCATTGATAAAGGGCCTGTTGTTCAAATAAGAAATGGTGCTAACCGTGTTGATGTTCATCGTGATAAAGATGGAATTAGCTATTATGATGGACCACTTACTGTAATGGTTGATAGATATAGTGCATCTGCTTCTGAAATTTTTGCTGCTGCTATACAAGATTATGGCCGTGGCGTGATTGTCGGCGAACATACTTTTGGCAAAGGTACTGTACAACAGCATCGTGGTTTAGGCCGTGTATATGACTTATATGAAAATCCATTAGGCAGTATTCAATACACTATCGCAAAATTTTATCGAATTAATGGTGGTAGCACACAGCACAGAGGCGTTTTACCTGATATTGCTTTTCCTACGGCAGTAAACCCTGAAGAGTGGGGCGAAAGTAAAGAAGAAAATGCACTACCATGGGATCAAATTGATAGAGCACAATATTCTAAATTACATGATGTGACGAAAGAGGTCACTTATTTAACCTCTTTATACAAAGAGAGAATTAAGAACAATAGTGAGTTCAACTATTTACTTGAAGATATCGAAACGTATAAAGCAGAAAAAGATGATAAAACAATTTCGTTGAATTTAGAAAAACGTAAAAATAAACGTGAAGAACGTAAGAACAACCGACTTATTAGAAATAATGAACGACTAGTTAAAATGGGTAAAGAGCCTGTTAAAGACTTGGATGATTTACCTGATGAATTGGATGAGCTAGATCCCTTTCTTGATGAAACAGCACGTATTACCTTTGACTTTGTCAATTTAGGTAAAGTAGCTAAAAACTAGAAAAGATCGAATTAAGAAAGCCGCCCTAAGGGCGGCTTTCTTGCCTTAGAAACAAGGTATTTATATTTATTTAAAGTGAATAAATAATCAAAATATAGCGCATAAATAATAAATAATAAAAACGAACATAAAAAGGTTATTTCATAATATGTCAAATCAAGTACCAACAGAAAATCAATCACCAATACAGAAGAAAGAACCCAGTATGCTGGACTCTGTTATTCCTTTAATCGCCTTGGTGATTATGCTTACTGCTTCAGTTTCATATTTTGCGGATAACTCTTCCTTTGGTCCTAATCAAATAGCGCTATTATTAGCGATGGGAATTGCGATTCTTATTGGGCTAAAAAATGGTCATCAATGGGAAGATATCGAGGCAGCGATCGTTAAAGGAATCTCAATCTCGTTAGGGGCAATTTTAATTTTATTAACTGTTGGAGCACTCATCGGGACTTGGTTACTTTCAGGTACAGTACCCACAATGATTTATTATGGTTTACAAATTATTGATCCAAGCTGGTTCTACGCTGCTTGTTGCCTTGTTTGTGGCATTGTTGCTATGAGCATAGGTAGCTCTTGGACAACGGCTGCTACAGTAGGTGTTGCTTTTATTGGTATATCAAATGGCTTTGAAATGTCTACTGCGGTTACTGCCGGTGCTGTTATCTCGGGTGCTTATTTTGGAGATAAATTATCACCACTGTCAGAAACAACTAACTTAGCCCCTGCTGTAGCCGGTAGTGAGTTATTTGATCATATACGTTATATGTTGTGGACGACCATTCCTTCTATTGTCATCGCTCTTGTTTTGTTTTTAATTATTGGATTTAATCATTCAGCTGGAAATATCGAGAGTACGGATACAATTCAAAAATTAACTGCAACCTTAGATGAAACATACAACATATCAGTCTTCAACTTGATCCCGTTGTTTATTTTATTAGCATTAGCATTCAAAAAAATGCCTGCATTTCCTGCTGTTGCAATTGGGGCTATTATTGGTGCTATTTGGTCTGGAATTTTTCAACAAGAATTAATTTTATCAATGGCTGAAAAAGGCATCTCTAATTCTACCGCTTATATTACTATCATTTGGACTGCTTTTTTTGATGGAATAGTGGTAAACACGGGTAATACAGAAATTGATAAATTACTAAGTCGTGGTGGTATGTCGAGTATGCTCAATACTATTTGGTTAGTGATGTGTGCTTTAAGTTTTGGGGCGGTATTAGAGCGTCTTGGTATGCTTGCTAAATTTGTTAAAACAATTCTAAAAACAGCTAAGTCAGTCGGTAGTTTAATTACCAGTACAATGGCAACGTGTATTGGCACTAACTTAATTACAGCTGATCAATATATGGCGATTGTGATGCCGGGTAGAATGTTTAAAGAAGAATATCATCGTCGTGGACTTCACCCAACTGTACTCAGTAGAACACTGGAAGATTCTGGTACTATTACGTCACCATTAATACCATGGAATACCTGTGGCGCATTTATGTTTGGCGCACTTGCACTTACTTCTTATGATTACATATTTTATTGTTTTTTTAACTTAATAAACCCTGTTATTGCTGTTATTTATGCTTACACCGGATTTAAAATTAAAACACTCGAGGAAGATGTATAACTACTTTTTAACTTACCTTTTATTAAGGTAGCTTTATTTTTATCAGATATTTGGATCATTTATGTCTCAAACTGCTGCACACTTTTTAGCGGACTACCGCCCATCACCTTTCACATTACAAACGGTGAATTTAACCGTTGAACTTGACGATACAAGTACTCGTGTTATCAATGAAATGACAGTATCTCGTCAAGGTGAGCATCAAGAACCATTGGTTTTAAATGGTGAGCAACTAACCCTAATATCTATTTATATTAACGATGAGCAATTATCTACAGAACATTACCAGCTATCTGAAAATAGTTTATCTTTAAGCACATTAGAAAATGATTTTAAATTAACGATTGTTACTCGTATTAACCCTGTTGAAAATACTTCTCTAGAGGGGTTATTTAAGTCAGGTGATGCCTTCTGTACTCAGTGTGAGGCTGAAGGTTTTCGTCGTATTAGCTATTATTTAGATAGACCCGATGTAATGGCTGTTTTTACGACAAAAGTTATTGCTGATAAGTCGCTATACCCTTATTTATTATCTAATGGTAATAAAATTGAACAAGGTGATTTAGACCATAACAAACACTTTGTTACGTGGCATGATCCCTTCCCAAAACCTTGCTACTTGTTTGCACTCGTGGCAGGAGACTTTGATTTATTAACGGATAGCTTTACGACTTGCTCTGATCGTGAAGTAGCGTTAGAAATATTCGTTGATAAAGGGAATTTACATAAAGCTGAACATGCGATGGCCTCGTTAAAAAAATCCATGGAATGGGACGAACAAACCTTTGGATTAGAATATGATCTTGATATTTACATGATTGTTGCCGTTGATTTCTTCAATATGGGGGCGATGGAAAATAAAGGTTTAAATGTTTTTAATAGTAAATATGTCTTAGCTGATAAAGATTGTGCAACAGACAGCGATTATTTTAATATTGAAGCGGTAATAGCACATGAGTACTTTCATAACTGGACAGGTAACAGAGTCACTTGTCGTGATTGGTTCCAACTGAGTCTAAAAGAAGGATTAACCGTTTTTCGTGATCAACAATTTAGCGCAGATATGCATTCAAGTGCAGTAACACGCATTCAAAATGTACGAGTATTACGGTCACAACAGTTTTCTGAAGACGCTGGTCCAATGGCACATCCTATTCGTCCGGAACAAGTTTTAGAAATGAATAATTTCTACACCTTAACTGTATATGAAAAAGGTGCAGAGGTAATTCGTATGTTGCATACATTACTAGGCAAAGATAACTTTAGATTGGGTATGGATCTTTATTTTAAACGCTTTGATGGTATGGCAGTTACCTGTGATGATTTCATTAATGCTATGAGCGATGCTGCTAATAAAGATTTATCACAATTTAAGCTTTGGTATAGTCAGTCAGGTACACCATCAATTAGAGTAAGTGAGCATTTCGATGAAGCGGGGGTTTATAGCTTAACATTAGCTCAGCAATCGCCTATTACCACTAAGCAAGTTGCCCCTCAAGCGTTACATATTCCTATTAAACTTGAACTTATTGTTATTGTTAATGGTGAAACAGCCGTTCAAGAACATATGGTTGAATTAACTGAAGATGATCAAACATGGCATTTTAAAGGTTTTGAAACAAAGCCAACTATTGCGTTACTAGCTGATTTTAGTGCGCCAGTAAAAGTTAACTTTGCTCAGGATGATGATGATTTATTTACTATTATTTCAAAAGCAAAGAATAGTTTTTGTCGATGGGATGCAGGACAAAAGTTATTGATGTCGTACATAAAATCTTTAACTTTACTGCCTGAATTTGTTATTCCAACCCAGCTTTTAACATGTTTAACCGAGCTATTAAACTCAAACGATGATGCCGCTTTTATTGCTGAGCAGCTTATGCTACCTAGTTTTGATGAAGCAGCAGATATTATTGAGCAAGTAAACCCTATTAACTTAGTTAATGCTTTACAAAAACTTTCTTTATTCATTGCAAAGGGAATAGAACAACCTTTATTACAAAAACTACGAGATTGTCAGACATTGTTACAAAATAGCAATTTATCTGAAGCAGAAGTAACAGTAAATAAAGCATTAAAAAATATCTGTTTACATTACTTAGCATCTTTAGAGCAGCACGCAACGCTTGTTGAGCAACAATTCAATGAATCAGACAATATGACTGATTCACTTGCCGCATTAACTTGTAGTGCCAAATACAATCTAGATGGCTTTACCGCACAAATGCAAGCTTTTGAAGACAAGTGGCAAGATACATCCTTAGTTATGGATAAATGGTTTTCATTATCTGCCAGTCTTGTGAGTGAAGATATTTTTACTCAGTTGGGTAACTTAACTGAACACAAGTTATTTACACTGAAAAACCCTAACAGAGCCAGATCACTAATAGGCGCTTTTGCTATGAATAATCCTCGCTATTTTCATTGTGTGTCAGGCAAAGGCTATGAATTTTTAGCAGAAAATATTGCTGCTCTTAATGCTATTAACCCACAAGTAGCATCAAGACTCATAACACCGCTAATTCAATTTAATAGTTTTGCCCAACCACATAAAGAATTAATGAAGGCGCAATTATTGAAATTACAAACTCTGCCACATTTGTCTAATGATTTGAAAGAAAAATTAGATGCATCACTAACAATGTAAATCCAACCTAGGCTGATGTGGTATTTATGCATGCATCAGTCTATATTTTTAAAGAATGAAATTAGCATGAAGTATTATTTTTCATTAAATATATCTAGGGAAGAATTTTTTCCTTATTACCGCGGTGAAATTTTATCAATAGTAGTAACTAGTAATTTAGGAACTAAGGTCCAATTTCCAGCAATGCATTTACGGAATCATTTAACAAGTAGTGGAATTTCCGGTCACTTTTGTTTGGAAACTGAAAATAATAAATTTTTATCTTTAAGAAAGTTATCATAAAAAAATATTTTTTAAATCCAATAGAGTAATAGCTTTAAACAGAGGTCTGACCATTAAATGACTTGTTTAAGTGGATTTTTCTTTAGAAACAACCGTTATTTCATTAACTTAGTTGTAATAATTTTTTCGAATAATTTTTAATTTCAAACAAATGTTTTAAACGTATGATGGTTTATGTAATATAATTATCTGCAAATCTTTATATTACAGCTATTTAACTATTATTTTTGCACTTGCTACCTAATGAAAATGATGCAATTATTGGCTAACTATCAAATTGTGTATTAACCTTCACATTTGTGGTTTAAAAATAAAAAAATAAATAACGATTTTAAGTTTTGGTAAATATCTGCTTTTTACGTTTAACTAAAAAGAGAATATTTTAAATTATTTGATTCGCTTCAGGGGAGAAACAGAATATGAAATATAACCCTCGCAGGTTTTCTAAAAAACCAATAGCAGTTGGTATTGCTGCAGCACTTTCAATGACATTTTTAGGTGCAAGCCTAAATAATGCCGAAGCTGCAAGATGGGACTTTGGAGATGTAGAAGTTAATTTTGATTCTACTTTTAGTGCTGGTAGTAGTTGGCGAACTGAAAACCGAAATTGGAATGATAATGTTGCTATAGCAAACAATCCTAATAATGGTCTTGATTTTAGTCAATATAATGCGGTTTTTAATGCCAACCCAACAAAAGAAACTATCTGGCAAGGTCAAGGTGGTTACTCTGCAAATGGTGATAACGGTAATTTAAATTATGATCCTGGTGAATCATTTTCACAAATACTTAAAGGTACACACGAATTAGATATTCATTATGACGGTATGGGTGTTTTCCTACGTGGTATGTATTATTACGACTTTGCCATGATGGATAGTGATCGAGATTGGACCAATCAAATTAGTGGTCAAGTTAATGACCCGTGTAATGATAGCGAAGCTAAAGAACAAGTTTGTGCTGATGTGCGTATACTTGATGCTTATGTTTACGGTAATTTTGATATTGCCGATATGCCGTTCTCTGTTCGTGTCGGGCAGCAAGTGATTAGTTGGGGGGAAAGTACCCTCATTGGTCATGGTATTAGTGAAATAAACCCAGTAGATATTTCACGTTTAAGAGCGCCTGGAGCAGAGTTAAAAGAAGCGTTTATTCCATTCGGTGCTGTTTGGGGCTCTTTGGGTATTACAGAAAACTTTAATATTGAAGCTTTTTATCAATACTCATGGGAAAAAACTATTTTACCCCCACCAGGCAGTTATTTCTCAACGAACGACTTTGCTGGTGATGGCGGCGATAATAATAATGTACAACTAGGCTTCTCAGGTAATCCAGATATTGATGTTAATACGTTAATGGCTGGTTTAAATCAACTGGGCGATTTATTAAGAGCCGGTTCATTAGACAGTGCTTCAGCGGCACAAGCTTATTTAGCTTATCCAACGAAAGTTACGCTTCGATCACCAGGTGAAACTGCTGAATGGCGACCTGAAAATGGAGGTCAATATGGTTTGCGTTTTTCTTGGTATTTACCTGAATTAAATGAAACAGAATTAAGCTTGTACTATGTAAACTATCATAGCCGTCGCCCATTATTCTCAGGTCAAACAGCGGACTTTGGTGCTGCCTCTATTGGTGCTGATCTTGCGCAAATAGCCACAAGTCAAATTACCACAGAAAATCTTTATGATCTGAGTACTTTTTCACAAGTAAAACTTGCTTATCCTGAAGATATTAAAATGTATGCAATGAGTTTTAATACAACATTAGGAAATACTGCGGTTGCCGGTGAAATTAGTTACCGTGAAGATGAGCCATTGCAAATTGATGATGTTGAATTACTTTTTGCTGCAATGCCACAACAGTTGTTTAATGCTGGCTTAAGAGATGATTTGAACAATATATCTCAACTTAAGGATGACACTACAGGTTTGCCTTATGCTTCAGGTGTTACAGCCAATGGTTTTATTTTAGCGGATACCGTTCAAGCACAAATGACCATCACCCACTTATTTGGTCCAATGTTAGGCGCAAGCCAATTTGTTGGGTTAGTTGAAATTGGCGGGATCAATATCAGTGACATGCCTGATGAAGATGTACTACGTTTAAATGGTCCGGGTACGTCAAGAAATGGTGGTGTAGCTGCAGCACCAGGATTAGAATTAGGTTTACAAAATGGTATAGAGACTAACCCATTCCCAACGGCTTTTGCTTGGGGTTATAAAATGGTTGGTAAGCTTGATTACGCTAACGTGTTTTCTGGGGTTAATGTAAGTCCTCGTATCGTTTTTTCACATGATGTGAAAGGTATAACGCCTGACCCATTATTTTTATTTATTGAAGATCGAAAATCTGTAGCGCTTGGTTTTACTTTTGATTACCAAAGCACCTGGAAAGCAGATATAAACTATAACAGCTTCTTCGATGGTGTTGGCACGACTAACCAAATGGAAGATCGTGACTACATATCACTTAGCATAAGTTATTCAATTTAGGAGAAGTCACAATTATGAACAATCAGAACTTTAAGACTCATACCTTAAATAAACGTACTTTAAAGAAAAGTGCAATTATACTCGCCTTAACCGTTGCATTTACTTCCGGTAGTGCGCTAGCCAAAATTTCAGCAGAAGATGCAGAGAAATTAGGAAATGAGTTAACGCCAATGGGCGCAGTTAAAGCGGCAAATAAAGATGGCTCAATTCCTGAGTGGACGGGTGGTATTACTAAAGCCCCTGAAGGATATAAAGTTGGTGATCACCACTTAGATCCATACCCAAATGATAAAATTAAATTTACGATTACTGCAAGTAATGTAGCTGAGTACAAAGATTTGTTAACTCCGGGGCAAGTGAAGTTATTTGAAACTTATCCTGAAACGTATAAAATGAACATTTATCAAACAAGACGAAGTGCTTCATTTCCTGATCATGTATATAAGGCAGTAAAAGTTAACTCAACCAGAGCTGAACTTGTAGAAGGCGGCAATGGTATTAAGAATACAGCGGTAGGTATTCCATTTCCGATCCCTGAGAATGGCTTAGAAGCTATTTGGAATCATATTGTTCGTTATCGAGGTGAAGGGTTAACACGTCAAGGTGGACAAGCAGCGCCTACGGCTTCTGGTGATTACACTTTTATTGGTTTTGATGACCAATTACTATTACCTTACAACGTAAAAGGTAGCACGCCGGCTGATCTTGAAAGTACAAATATTTTATTTAAATTTAAGCAGAAGGTTACAGAGCCAGCACGTTTAGCCGGGACAGCATTATTGGTTCATGAAACCATGGATCAAATAAAAACACCTCGTCAAGCATGGACATACAATACGGGACAACGCCGAGTAAGACGTGCACCGAATGTTGCATATGACGCACCAGGTAGTGCATCAGATGGTTTAAGACTTACTGATGACTTTGATATGTACAATGGCGCACCTAATCGCTATAACTGGACACTAAAAGGTAAGCAAGAACTGCTTATTCCTTATAATGATTACCGGTTACATAGCGACAAAGTTAAATATAATGACATTATAAAACCCGGTCATATTAATCCTGATTTAGTACGATATGAAAAACATCGTGTTTGGGTTGTTGAAGCTAATTTGAAAGAAAATACTCGTCATACCTATAAAAAACGTGTGTTTTATATAGATGAAGATAGTTGGCAAGTAGCAATTTCTGATATTTATGATAACCGAGATGAGTTATATCGTGTAGCTGTTGCTCATGGTCTTAATTACTATGAAGTACCAACACAATGGTCTACGCTAGAAGTTTATCATGATTTTCAATCTAGACGTTATATTGCTATGGGCTTAGATAATGAGGCAAAAATGTATGATTTTTCTGCAGAGTTAGAGCATAAAGATTTTACCCCTGCGGCATTAAGAAGAGAAGGTAGAAGATAGCGCTGCTTTTTACTTAAAAACGGCTGGCAGGTGCCAGCCGTTTTTATTCTAACGTTTACTTTTGTCATTTTTAATATTTTTAGTAATTTTTTCTACCGTTTCATACTTAATGTCGAGAATTTCAACGATGCCTTTTATTTCCCCGTTATTAACCATGTTTTTGCTCTTATACTCAGTAACTTATACAAGCTTTGCTGATGAGTTACCGGTAAAACAGAATAAACCAATTATCAATATTCCTGCCGCTGAAGCCCGTTTAGCGAGTAAATCACTATTACTCGATATAACAAAGGTAAATCCTAATAAATTAGTGGTTGTTGGTGAGCATGGACATATTTTACTTTCATCAGATGCTGTTAACTGGCAACAAGCTAAAGTGCCATTACAAACAACACTAACCAGTGTTTTTTTTGTGAATAACGAACTTGGTTGGGCTGTTGGTCATGATGCTACTATTTTAAATACCGTTGATGGTGGAGCTACGTGGCAAATTCAGCAATATATGCCAGAACTAGAAAAACCTTTATTTGATATTATTTTTAAAACGCCAACTGAAGGTATCGCTATTGGTGCTTATGGCCTTGTTTTTAGAACAAATGATGGTGGAATAAGTTGGCATAATGAGTTTCATACTGAATTCCTTTTACCCGAAGATGCAGAATATTTAGCTGAAATTAAAAAAGAAGATGAAGAAGCTTATTTAGATGAAGCCTCTTCTATTTTACCGCACTTTAATCGCTTGGTTCTTGATAAACAAACTCTCTATATGGTTGGAGAAATTGGATTAATGGCTAAAAGTGATAACTTTGGTGTTACTTGGGAACCGTTTGATGATATTTATCAAGGTTCATTTTTTGATATTTCTAAAACAAAACAAGGTGATTTTTTAGTTGCAGGTTTACGCGGTCATGTTTTTCAAAGTAAAGATAATGGAATAACATGGCAAGCTATTCAAACACATACTACAGCACTTATTAATGATATTGTTTTAAGTGCAGATGATCGCATTTTCCTTTTAGCAAATAATGGCACTTTATTAGAAAGTAAAGATCAAGGTCAAAGTTATCAGTTAAGAGCACAAAAAGATGGAAAATCGTTAATCGCAGGAGTGTGGTTTAACGGGAAATTAATTGCTGTTTCAGATGTCGGCGTAAAGTTAATATCTTTATAAACTTAAACCATAATAATAGTTAAAAATATTGGATTGCAAAATATTATGAAAACTTCTCTCGCAAACCGTTTAGAAATTGGTCTATTTCGTCATAAAATTTTAGTATTAATGATGTTTGTCCTCGTTAGTGGCTTTTTGTTATTTCAAGCTACGCAAATTCAGTTAGGTGCCTCATTTACTAAAAATATTCCGCTTAACCATAGTTATATGAAAACCTATTTAAAACATAGGGAGAATTTTGGTGGTGCTAATAACATCTTAATATCTGTTTGTAATAGTGACGGCGATATTTTTAACCCAGAATTTTTTGAAGCGTTGAAAGGCGTTCATGACAAGTTGTTTTTTATTCCAGGTGTTGACCGTATTCAAGTTAAATCATTATATTCACCTAGTACTCGCTTTGTTGAAGTAGTAGAAGATGGTTTTGCTGGTGGTCCAGTTATACCGGCAGACTTTCAACCAGATGAACGTGGTTTAGCGATAGTTAAAGGTAACATTGAAAAAGCAGGCATAGTAGGTAGCATTGTTGCCGATGATTACAGTTGTGCAATGGTCAAAGCGTCTCTACTTGACTTCAACCCTGACACAGGTGAAAAGCTAGATATATTAAAAATAGCTGCGCAACTTGAAGAAGACGTTCGTCAATCATTTGAAAAAGATAATATTACTGTTCATATTATTGGTTTTGCTAAAGTTGTTGGTGATGTGGCAGACGGTGCGAAAGGAGTGGTAATTTTCTTTCTTATCGCCATCGCGATTACTGCGATAATGGTCTACTTTTTCTGCCATTCAATTAGCTTAACTATTCTCCCTATTTTATGTTCCTTAGTGGCTGTTATTTGGCAATTAGGCATGTTGTCTACTTTAGGTTTTGGTTTAGATCCAATGTCTATTTTGGTGCCATTTCTAGTTTTTGCCATTGGTGTTAGTCATGGCGTTCAAATGATTAACTCTGTTGTGAGACAAGTGAGCTTAGGTCTATCAAGTCAAGCCGCCGCTCAAGCTAGCTTTAGGGCTTTATTAATCCCTGGTGGTATCGCATTGTTATCTGACACCATTGGCTTTATGACATTACTTTCTATTGATATTGGTGTTATTAGAGAACTGGCCATCACTGCTTCATTAGGTGTAGCGATGATTATTCTTACCAATTTAATATTATTACCTTTGTTGGTTTCATACTTGAAAATCACACCAAAAGATAGAGCTAACCATGCTGGAAATATTGGTGAAGAAAGCTCAATTTGGCGCTTTATGGCTACTTTCGCAACAAGGAAAACAGCATTTGTAATCTTAGTTTTTACTGTAGTGCTTTATGCTGCTGGCTTATTAAATTCACAAAATTTAAAAATAGGTGAATTACACGCTGGTGCACCTGCTCTACATGAGTCGTCACGCTATAATCAAGATACTTTTTTAATTACCGAACGCTATGCTATCAGTGTTGATTATATGTCAGTTATCATTGAAACAACGCCTGATGCTTGTACGTATTATGAAACGATGAATACTATTGATAGGTTTCAATGGCGTATGGAAAATGTCCCTGGAGTCCAGTCTGCTGTTAGTTTGGCCTCAATTTCTAAGGTTGTTAATGCGGGTTATAATGAAGGTAATCCTAATTGGCGTGTGATCCCACGTAACCAACAAACATTAGTACAGTCTATTGCTCGTGTCCCTTCATCAAGTGGTTTGTTAAATAATGACTGTAGTGTTATGCCTGTTATCTTATTTTTACAAGATCATAAGGCAGACACAATAGAACGTGTTGTGAATGAAGTTAAGTTGGCAGCAAAAGAGCTAGGTAATGATCAATTACAGTTTAAACTAGCATCAGGTCCTATTGGAGTTATGGCTGCTACCAATGAAGCAGTAGCTGAAGCACAGTTACCTATGATGATTTATGTCTATGGTGCGGTCATTATATTATGCTTATTAAGTTTTAGAAGTATTAGAGCAACAGTTGTTGTTGTGTTACCGCTTTATATTGTATCAACCTTAGCGCAATGGTTAATGACGGTATTAGATATTGGCTTAACTGTATCAACATTACCTGTAATTGCTTTAGGTGTTGGTATTGGTGTTGATTATGGTATTTATATCTTATCAACCATGAGTAATGAGTTGAAGAATGGCGCAAATGTTCATGATGCATACCTATCAGCACTGAAGGAGCGAGGAAGTGCAGTATTAATTACCGGCATTACATTGGCTATTGGTGTTTCTACATGGTTCTTCTCAGATTTAAAATTCCAAGTTGATATGGGCATACTTTTAACCTTTATGTTTTTAGTTAATATGCTAGCAGCGGTTATTGTCTTACCTGCTTTAGCTGCGTTTTTATGGCCAAACAAGAAAAAATAATAAAGTGAAGAAATAAAAATAAAACCTTTAATTCAACTGAGTTAAAGGTTTTTTTGTTTAAACAGTTTCAAAATAGTGTTATTTAGTAAGTTGGTCACTATAATTTCATAACTGATCGTGGATATTTTTGAGAAAATAATAAAATAATATGGCTATTATCATTTTAGTCAGTAATAAAATGTATCAATCTTTGGCAATAAGTGGTTTTAGCTATAATTTGACAATTAAATTTACAATATTTAAGCAGTATTTTTTTATTAAATAATTGAATATTTAAACAGGAAACAGCCAGTTTCAGTGGTTTTTATTTATTATACTTGCATAAAGAAACACAGCTAAAGAAAACGTTTGATTTAAAAAGAAAATATTTAGAATTAAAATCAAAATAATCCTCGCATTACCGCAAATTAATCCATAAAATCTGTACTATACTCAAATAAGATTTCCTTATATTTTTAAGGAATACTTATTTTTGATAAAAAGTATCTACTTATAATGCAAGTAGCAATATAAGAAAAACAAATAAATTATTACAAGCTTTCTTTTTAACTTCTGTATAAAAATAGGAAAAGGAAAATAGCATGGCGTTAGTGAATGGTTCACCATCTGTGATACTGAAAAATGTAGCACAATTAATAAAGAAAAAAGTCCCTACAGAATCTGCAGAATTAGTCGATCAATTTGCCACCTTACTTTATAGCAATATCTCTTCATTTGATTTATCTGAACGTAACGATAGTGATATGTATGGTGCAACATTAAGTTTATGGAGTTCACTTAATGAACACACAAATAAAAAACCGGTAATACATGTTTTTAACCCTTCAGTAAGTAAAAATGGTTGGAAGTCTAGTCATACAATCATAGAAGTGATTATTAAAGATATGCCTTTCTTAGTAGACTCTATCCGAATAGCACTTAATAGGTTAGGCCTAACACCACACTTGATGCTTAACTCTCCGCTAAAAGTTGTTAGAGATAAAAAGAAAAATATTATC
This sequence comes from Colwellia sp. 6_MG-2023, assembly GCF_030547765.1. Lineage (NCBI taxonomy): Bacteria > Pseudomonadati > Pseudomonadota > Gammaproteobacteria > Alteromonadales > Colwelliaceae > Colwellia > Colwellia sp. 6_MG-2023. The sequence goes on from NZ_JAUOPP010000005.1 coordinate 25,774, forward strand.
CAAGTTACTTCTAGTGCTGATACTAGTAATAAAGCGGCTAAACAAGAAACAGTTTTCTTTATTGAAATTGATCGTCAGCCTGATCAACAGGCACTTGATAATATAAAAAATGAATTGCTCAGCGTTGTAGAAGATATCACCTTAACGGTTGATGACTGGGAACCTATGCTGAAAAAACTAAAAGGTACTATTGCGGAAGTATCTAAAGGTAAACTGCCGGGTGGAAAACAGGCCAAGGATGATACTGTTGAGTTTCTAACTTGGGTAGCAAGTAATAATTTCACCTTAATGGGATATCGTTCCTATGAAGTAACAGCGGTAAAAGGGGATATAAAGCTTGAGGGTGACTTTGAGTCTAGCCTCGGTTTAATGAGAAACTCCCGTGTCACCAAAAATAGATTAATTTCTACCTTAAGTGAATCAGGCCGCGAAGTTGCATTAGGTAGCAATCACCTTATCTTAACAAAAACAAATTCGCGCTCTAGAGTACATAGACCCGTACAATTAGATTATATAGGCGTAAAACGTTTTGATGACAAAGGTAATGTCATTGGCGAAGATCGTTTCATTGGTTTATTCGGTTCATCTTATTACACTAATAGTGCATTAGACTTACCGCTTATTAAAACCAAAGTACAACAAGTATGTGATTTATCAGGATTTGCTCAAGGTACTCATGCTTATAAAACGTTAATTAATATTTTAGAAACCTTCCCAAGGGATGAAATATTACAAAGTAATACCGCTGAACTACTGAAGAATGTTAAAGGTATCTTGCAAATGCAAGAGCGTGATTATTGTGGTTTATTTGTTAGGCGCGATGCCTTTGATCGTTTTTATTCATGTATGGTTTATGTACCACGTGAACGATATACCACAAAATTACGCATAGAAACTCAGTTGCTATTACAAGAAGCCTTCGGCAGTGACGAAGAAGTACAGTTTACTACTTATTTTTCTGAATCAGTGCAAGCAAGAACGCACTACATTGTTCAAGTGAAATCAACAAAAGCAGATGTTAACGTGAAAGAAATTGAAAAGAATTTAAATGAAGCCGCGCGGAATTGGGATGATAAATTAGCCACTGCACTTGCTGAAAATAAAGGGGAAGTCGCAGCTAAAGCATTATGTAATAAATACATAAAATTCCCGCAAGCGTATAAAGATGAAGTATTACCAGGCTCTGCCATTGTTGATATTGAAAAATTAGAAGGCGTAAACCTTTCTGATAATTTAGAAATGTTATTTTATCAACCGTTAGAAGAAAAAGCTGATAGTCGCTTTGTAAAACTGAAACTCTTCCATAAGGGTGATCCTATCCATCTTTCTGATGTATTACCTATTTTAGAAAACTTTGGTTTACGCGTTATTGGTGAGAGCCCTTATGCGATAAAAACATCTGAAGGTGAAACATTCTGGATATTAGACTTCTCTATGTTACTTAATGGCGATAGTCCATTTGATATTTATACTGTTAGTGCTTTGTTCCAAGATGCCTTCGCGAAAGTATGGCGAGGCGATTTAGAAGATGATGGCTTTAACCGTCTTATTTTAGGCGCAGGCTTAGAAGGACGAAGTGTTTCTATTTTACGTGCCTTTGCCAAGTATGAATTCCAAATTGGTGGACGTTTTAGTCAAAGCTACATTGAAGATGCGTTTGCACGTTACCCTGATATAGCACAGTTATTAATTAACTTATTTATTCATCGTTTTGATCCAAATAATAATGCAAGTGAAAGTGCTAAAGAAAAAACGCAAGTAAAATTATTAGCAGCTATTGAGACATCGTTAGATAATGTTGCTAACTTAGATGATGATCGAATTATTAGACGTTTTTCAGAAATGATTTTGGCGACTATTCGTACAAACTATTTCCAAAAAGACAGCGTATCAGGCGAAAAACCTTATATCTCATTTAAAATAACCCCAGATAAAATCAGTGAGATGCCACAACCTGTACCTAAATTTGAGATTTTTGTTTATTCTCCTCAAGTTGAAGGTGTGCATTTACGTGGTGGTAAAGTTGCTCGTGGTGGTTTACGTTGGTCTGATAGACGTGAAGATTTCCGCACTGAAGTATTAGGTTTGGTGAAAGCACAACAAGTTAAAAACAGTGTAATTGTCCCCGTTGGTGCCAAAGGTGGTTTTGTTTGTAAACAGCTGCCAACAGGTTCGCGTCAAGAAATATTTGAAGCAGGCAAAGAATGTTACAGAACCTTCATTCGTGCTTTATTAGATATAACAGATAACATTGTTGATGGCGAAATTGTTCCTCCTGTTGATGTAGTTCGTCTTGATGAAGATGATGCTTATTTAGTTGTTGCTGCCGATAAAGGTACAGCAACCTTTTCTGATATTGCTAATGGTATTTCAGATGAATACAATTTCTGGCTTGGCGATGCGTTCGCTTCAGGTGGCAGTGTTGGCTATGATCATAAAGCAATGGGCATTACTGCACGTGGCGCTTGGGAATCTGTTAAACGTCACTTTAGAGAAATAGATATCGATTGTCAGAGCACCGACTTTACTTGTATTGCTATTGGTGACATGGCTGGTGATGTGTTTGGTAACGGCATGTTGTTGTCTAAACATATTCGTTTACAAGCGGCGTTTAACCATATGCATATCTTTATTGATCCAAACCCTGATGCAGCGAGTTCTTACCCAGAGCGTGAACGTTTATTTAATTTACCAGGCTGTAGCTGGGAAGATTATAATGAAAAATTAATTTCAGAAGGTGGCGGTATTTTCAGTCGTCATGTGAAATCAATTAAGTTAACACCACAAATTAAAAAGATGTTAGGCACACAAAAACAAAGTATGTCGCCTACAGATTTAATCCAAGCTATTTTAACAATGAAAGTTGATTTATTGTGGAATGGTGGTATCGGCACTTACGTGAAAAGCACGAAAGAAACTCATTTAGAAGTAGGTGATCGAGCAAATGACGCACTACGAATTAACGGCTGCGACTTACAAGCTAAAATTGTAGGTGAGGGCGGAAATCTTGGTTTTACCCAGCTTGGACGAGTTGAGTTTGCCTCAAATGGTGGTCGCATTAATACTGATGCAGTTGATAATGCTGGTGGTGTTGATTGTAGTGATAATGAAGTTAATATTAAAATTTTATTAAACACGCTTGTTCAGTCGGGTGATTTAACTGTTAAGCAACGTAATAAGTTGCTTTATGATATGACTGATGCTGTTGGCAACTTAGTAATTGAAGATTGTTATCGTCAAACACACTCATTATCAATTACCGCTATGCGTGGTGTTAATCAATTAAAAGAGCAAGTTCGCTTTATTCATGAATTAGAGCGTACCGGTAAACTTAATCGAGCCTTAGAGTTTATTCCTGATGATGAAGAAATTGCAGACAGAGTTTCTAAAGACAAAGGGTTAACTCGTCCTGAATTATCAGTATTACTTGCGTATAGTAAAATGGTGCTAAAAGAAGACCTTATTCACCCAGATGTCACTGATAATTCATATTACGACCAGTTATTAATTAATGCATTTCCAGAGCAGTTACATAAAAAGTACCAAGAACAAATGCAGCAACATCCACTGCGTGCTGAAATTATTGCTACTAAACTGGCGAATAAAATGGGCAACGATATGGGCTTTAATTTTGTTAACCGCATGCAAGAAGAAACGGGTGCAACGGTTACTGAAATAGCGAATAGCTACACTATTTCGTGCGCCATATTTGAACTTGAAGAGTTTTGGAAAAAAATAGAAGTGTTAAACAATAAAATTTCTACTTCAATCCAAACGGAAATGTTATTCCAGTATCGACGTACAGTAAGACGAGCAACTCGTTGGTTCTTACGTCATCGTAATAAGGCATTAAGTATTGAGCAGTCAATAGCGTTGTATAAACCTACCTTTGCTATTATGTCTAAGAAATTAAATAGTTTTATTATTGAAAGTGAATTAGAGCAGTTAAAACGTGTTGAAAATGATTTAGTTGAAGCTAACGTACCTAAAGAAATTGCTATTCGAATTTCTCAATTAAGTACGATTTTTTCAGCCTTAGACATAGCCGAAATTGCTGACGAAGATGGGCGAGACGTCGAGCTTGTTGCTAGTTTATACTTTAAACTAGGTGTTCGATTAGATCTACATTGGTTCTTAGATCAAATCACACGCCAACCTGTTGGTAATCATTGGCAGGCACTAGCTAGAGCATCATTTAGAGAAGAGCTAGATTGGCAACAACGTTCATTAACGGCGGTTGTATTACGATGTGATTGTAGTGCTACAGCGAAAGATTTAGATAATATGCTCGAAGCATGGGTTAACACTAATGCTCAGCCATTAGATAGATGGAAAAATATCTTAGCTGACTTTAAAGTAGGTCAAACCCATGAATTTGCTAAGTTCTCTGTGGCTTTACGTGAATTAATGTTATTAAGCTTAAATTGTCAAAGGTTAGTTAAATAAAATTAAATCTAGATCTAACGAAAGTTAAGATCAAAAAGTTAAATTATTAGCGTTAAAAGCAATGTATAAATAGCGTGTTAACTGATAAAATCCTCGCCTAACTTATTAATGTTTAAGTTCAGCGGGGATTTTTTATTTCTGCTCCTACGCATAACTACTTTGAGGTTCTAGGTTCTATGTTCTATCCTGCTATTCGTAAATTTTTATTTAAATTTGATGCGGAAACTATTCATGAATTGACAATTAAAGGGTTGAAAAGCACCGGTTCAACCCCTTTAAATTCATTTTATAAACAACGTATTAATGAAAAACCGGTTCACGTTATGGGGATAGACTTCCCTAATCCATTGGGCTTGGCGGCTGGATTAGATAAAAATGCAGAATGTATTAATGCTTTCGCTGCAATGGGGTTTGGTTTTATTGAAGTTGGTACAGTCACACCAAAACCACAGCCAGGTAATGATAAACCGAGAATATTTAGACTACCTGAAGCTAATGCCATTATTAATCGTATGGGCTTTAATAATAAGGGGGTTGATTATTTAGTATCACAAGTGCGGGCTGCTAATTTTGACGGTATTTTAGGGATAAATATAGGTAAAAATAAAGACACTCCAGAAGAAAATGCTAAAGATGATTACATTCATTGTATGCGTAAAGTGTATAATTTTGCCTCATATATCACGGTAAATATATCTTCACCCAATACACCAGGTTTAAGAGCGTTACAATATGGTGATGCCTTAAATGAATTATTGTCAGCATTAAAAGCCGAGCAAGCAAATTTAGCTAATCAATATGGAAAATATATCCCTCTCGCCGTTAAAATAGCGCCAGATTTGACGGAAGATGAAGTGAAATCGATAGCGAGATCATTAATGGACAATGGTATTGATGGTGTTATTGCAACTAACACTACTTTATCACGAGAAGGCGTTGAACAACTTGAGCATGGCACTGAGCAGGGCGGTTTAAGTGGCTCACCAGTTAAAGATAAAAGTACTACCGTTATTCGTATTTTAGCGGAAGCTTTAAATGATAAACTGCCTATTATTGGTGTTGGTGGTATCGCCTCTAGCAATGATGCCAATGAAAAATTGGCAGCTGGTGCAAGTTTAGTACAAGTTTATACTGGCTTTATTTATCAAGGTCCGCCATTAATTAAAGACATAGTTAATGGTTTGTAGCTGATATATCACACCAATGATGATAGCTAGAGTACTAATATAAAATTTTTTATTCTAAATTTAAATTTTTGTACGAATAAAGGTGAATTTGTTCAGAACATACATTAGAATGCGCACTCTAATATCAGTTGAATATTAGATAAATATCTAAATTATAGGGATTAATTATGAAAAAATTATTGATTGCATCTGCAATGTTAGTATCTACATCTGCTTTAGCTGATGCACCTGGTAGCCAAACTTGTGGTTGGGGTAACATGTTATTTGCTGGTCAAAGTGGTACGCCAAGTCATGTACTTGCAGCGACAACTAACGGTTCAACAGGTAACAATACTTTTGGTATGACTTTTGGTACTAATGGTTGTTCTACTGATGGTACGTTAACGTACGGTGGCAAGGAAATGATTGATGTTAGCATGATTATGGACGAGTTTAGTGAAGATGTTGCACGTGGTAATGGTGAAGCATTAACAGCAGTAGCTGTGTCTTTAGGTGTTTCAGAAGCTGAACGCGCGCATTTTGAAGCTACTCTTCATAATAACTTCGATACATTATTCCCTTCTGAAAATGCAACTACTGAACATGTTGTTAGTTCTATGTTTTCATTAATGAAAAATGATGAGATATTAGCTAAATACACAGTGTAGTATTTATTAAATATCTTTTAAAAGGCTACTTAAGGTAGCCTTTTTTATTACATTACTTATCCTAGTTAATTTAGTGTTTTTATTTTGAAATTTTATGAATCTTATTTTCCGTGTTCTCACCGTTCCTTTTATCATCTTATTGTCATTAAAGGTTTCTGCCGATAATTCAGTGGATACTTTAGCATTATCTCAAACTACAGAGTGGCGAGCATTACTGCATATAAGTACAGAAAAAAATAGTAGTCAAATAGAAAGCTATGTTGATGATAGTAAATTTTTTATCGCAGCTGATGGCTATAAAAACCCGCAAAACGAATTATTGGCAACGTTAAATGCCTTAAAAACTGATAGTGCTATTCAATGTAGGTACCCAGCTAGAACCGCTTTTTTACTTAACAATATTCCCGAATTATCTAATGAAGTTATTTCAGGTGACTGTACTGAGTATCTCAACTGGAGAAATCGTTTAAACACTAAATCAGTTGTACTGGTTTTTGCTTCTGCGCAACTGAACAGTCCTTCTTCAATGTATGGTCATACTTTTTTGCGGTTTGATACAGAAGAAGTTGATAATAATTCGACATATTTATCTTATGCATTAAATTTTGGTGCAACAGTACCTGAAAATGAAAATGGTTTTCTTTATGCGGCAAAAGGTCTTACTGGTGGTTATCCAGGAAGTTTTGCTGCCAACCCTTATTTTGAAAAAATTAAAGAATACAGTCGGTTAGAAAATAGAGACTTGTGGGAATATAAGCTGAACTTAACTGAAGATGAAATTGATAAAATGCTCTCTCATATATGGGAGTTACAGGGCATTAACTTTGAGTACTATTTTTTCGATGAAAATTGTTCATTCCGGTTATTAGAGTTACTTGATGTTGCAAGACCTGGGCTTTATTTAACTAACAATTTCCCTGTTACGGCAATGCCTCTAGATACGATAAGGGTAGTCGATGATGCGAATTTAATAGCTGACAAATACTACAGACCTTCGATTTTAACTGAGCTTGAAGCTCATTTAACGTTGTTATCAGCTAAAGAGCGAAAACTTGTTTTAGCGTTAAGTGAAGATATTAATGTTTTATTAGAGACTCGTTTTACAAACTTACCCACCGAAAAGCAGCAACTTGTTGTCGATAGTACTTATCGTTATTTACGTTATAAAAATACCTTTAACGGACGTGATGTTGATATTACTCGTCGAAGTTTTGAACTATTACGGTATTTAAATAAAAATCCAACGGATCTAGATATCGTTATAGCGACGCCAACCAGCCCAGATCAAGGCCATAAAACAACAATGGTTTCTGTAAGTGTTGGCCAAGATGAAAAGAACAATTTTGCAGAATTTAAATACCGAGGAAGTTATCACGACTTAATTGATCCGTTAGATGGTTACTATGATGGTATGTCATTAAATATGGTGAATGTTAGCTTTAGAGTATATGAAAACGATGATATTAAGCTTGATAAAGCGGAATTACTGAATATTATTTCCTTGTCTGAGCGTAATGAATTTGTTTCGCCTTGGTCTTGGCAAGCAAATATAAGTGTTGAACAACAATGGACAAGTAAAGAGGAAGTTCTTGTAACACAAGGTACCGCTGGTAGAGGGGTTAGTTACCGACCACTTAACAACAGTTATGTTTTTTTAATGGCAACAGGGCGATTAGAGTTTAATCGCAAGCTTGAAGCGTACACTAATATTGCCCCTGGCTTACATGCCGGGTTTATATATTATTGGCCTAAAACAAGTTTTTTATTAGAAGCAGAGCATTATCAATTTTTATTTGATCAAACGAAACGTAGCCGAATTAGTTTTCAACAAAATATACAAATAAGTGATTCGAGTAGCTTGCGTTTATCAGCTAGTTTTCACAAAGTAGATTCTAAAATTCATGATGCGAAACATTTTAATGAAGTAAAATTTGAATATAGATATTATTTTTAGTGTTGAAGGTATCAGCAACGGACATTAATAGTACTGTAGTGAGAAAGACAATATAGTATCACTGTAAAACAAACTTATAATTATTAATCACACGTAAGTGATCTTAGGTTTTTTAAATATGAATATTGAATTAAAAGTAGCAACGCTAGATAATATAGAAGAAATTTTGACACTGCATTATAAATATCAAATTGACTCAATTAGTGAGGAAGACAAGACTGATGGCTTTATAACAACAGCATTCACTAAAGCGCATTTAACTAGTTTAATTCAAGATGAAAAGGGACTTTTTATTGCTTGTGTAAATAATAAAGTGGTTGCTTATGCTATGGCTGCATCTTGGGATTATTGGTCACAATGGCCAATGTTCCAATTTATGATTGAAAACTTATATGACTCAACTTGTCATAAACAAGCTATTACCAAAACAAATTCTTATCAATACGGCCCGGTTTGTGTTGATAAAATCGTACGTGGGCAAGGTGTGTTTGAAAAAATATTTAACTTTTCGCTAAGTGAAATGTCTAAACGTTATCCAATAATGGTTACGTTTATTAATAAAATTAATACGCGTTCATATAAAGCACATACGAAAAAAACACCATTAAACGTTATTAATAATTTTGAATTTAATAATAATCACTATTATAAATTGGCTTGTAAAACAAAACGTTAAGTTTATTCAATAAGTGTTTTTTATTATTAGCTCTCTATTATTGCCTAACCAATAGAGAGCTGATACATTATGATCAAATATTAATGAGGAATACAAAGTAGTTGAATTCAATAATATTTATACAACAATGTTTTTATTTGTAGGTGCATCGACATAAAGAAAACCAAAATTTATACAGGATTATATGTTAAATAGAATTAACAACTCACATAATTATTATATTGTGTTTGCAAAGTGTCTAATTTTTATTCTCTTCATTTTTCTTAATAACAAACTGTTAGCTAAGACTAGCCCCATTGAATCAGCAGTTCAGTCAATCGATTATAAAACTGCTAAGAGCTTTATCAACAATCTAAGAGCGAATAAGCTTGATTACCTCAAGAATGAAAAAGAATTCCAAACTATATTTGAAATGAGTAAAAATAAATCTTGGGATGATATACACCTTGAAGCAGCTGTTTTATATAGTGAATTACTTTTTAGACAAGAACAATATGAAACCCTTAATCACCATATTAATGCCTATATAGAAAATGAAGGAATTAAGAAGCAGCGGGATTTATATTTACTATTACTTGAAGCTAAATTGAAGTACCTTTCTCGACATGAAGATCCTACAGCAGCTAAAGCATTAGCTAAGCAATTAGAAGAACAGGTATTACTTTCCAATGATAAAGAAAAGGTTATTATTTTTCGTGCCTTGTCTTATTACTATACTTCTGTAGATAAGCTTAAAAAAACGCTTGAGGTATCTGTAAAAGGATTAGAACTAGCAATAACTTATGATGACTTTTCATCGCAAGGCTTTTTTCTACGTAAAATAAGTGACGCTTATAATTTTTCAGATGAAAATGACAAAGCGTTAAGTTTCTCAAAACAAGCGATTATAGCTTACGAAAAAACGAATGATGAGCATTTAACCTCAAAAGCCTATTGGAGTATGGGCACTATACTGCAAGATAGGGGCGATAATGAAGGAGCGTTAGTGTACCTGAAAAAGGCATTGCAGTATTTTAAGTCAGTGAATATGCATACAGGTATTGCTTTTTCTCAATATATCATTTCAAACATTGAATTTTCACAAGGCAAGTATGATGAAATATTAAACGATGTATATGACAATATTACCCTTGCCAGTGAAGCTGGGGTACATGATATGCATTTAGCCTCAATGATTTTACTAAGTGATATTTATATTAAACAAGGACTAATAGAAAAAGCAAATGAGATAAATGATGAAGTTTTTGCTTTATTGGATAAGTTTAGTCGAAGTATTTATAAATCAAATTTTTTAGGTAAACGTTATAAATTAAAACGACAACTCGGTTTAGATGAACAGGCTTTTGACGCCATTGAGCAAGAGCTTATCTTCACGAAAAAACATCTAGAAGCTACAAGTGAAAATAATATTAGAACACTACAAGTTAAATTTGAAGTAAAAGAAAAGGAAGCTGAAATACTTCGCTTAGCCCAAGTTAATGCTATGAGTGAATTTAAAGCTAAGGAAGAATATCAACAAAAAATAATTTGGCGTTTAAGTACGGTTATTGCCGTAATTTTGATACTTGTTTCATTATTTTTGATTAATAGACAAGTGAGTCAACGTAAAAAATATCATACGATTGCAAACACTGATTACCTCACTAGTTGCCCAAATAGACGAGGTATTATGTTAATGGCCGAAAACAGTTTATTTGATAACGAGTTAACTATTGCCATTGTTGATTTAGATTACTTTAAAAAGATTAATGATACTTTAGGCCATGATGTAGGTGATTTAGTGCTGATAGCTTTTGCCAATGCTGCCAGAAAAACATTAAGAGACCATGATAAGTTTGGTCGTTATGGTGGTGAAGAGTGGTTATTTATTTTACATACAACTAATAAATCCGTTATAGATAATATTTTTAAACGTTTAAATGAAAATTTTGCTAATTATTGTATCGATATCAAAAGTGAGCATTCTGCTCTCGATTGGGATATCACTTTTAGTGTTGGAGCATCAATAACGAGTAAAACTAATAATAACCTTGATTTTTATATTAAAAATGCCGATGCGTTACTTTATCAAGCAAAACCTGATGGACGAAATCAAGTCGTTATTGGTTAATTAACAGTTAATGAAAAGTGTCGACAAGCTATTGATAAAAACTATTGATAATAATAATTTTTTGATGGTTATGTTTTCTATAAAAATAAATGGCTAACAATGGGCAGGGATTACTTTTAGTGGGTAAACGTAAGAAAAACGATCGGCCCACTAAAAGTCTTAAGGTCACTTTTTATGTATTAATAACTTTCATTATGAACACTCAATACTGCACGACCCGATGGATCAGCATTGTTTTTAAAGCTTTCATCCCAAGCTAGTGCTTCTTCTGTACTACAAGCAACAGATTTACCACCAATCACACAATCAGCAGCAGTTGCTAGTGGATATTTTTCTTCAAAAATAGTGCGGTAGTAGTAACCTTCTTTAGTATCAGGTGTATTTACCGGGAATCTGATATGAGCATTCTCAAGTTGTTGATCTGTTACTAATGTTTCAACGTGTGCTCTTAAACCATCAATCCATGAATAACCTACACCGTCAGAAAATTGTTCTTTTTGACGCCATAAGATTTCTTTTGGTAAATAACCTTCAAAAGATTCACGTAAAATAGCTTTTTCCATCACACCGTTACCACACATTTTATCTGCAGGGTTAATGCGCATTGCAACATCCATAAAGTTTTTATCTAAGAATGGTACACGAGCTTCAATACCCCAAGCAGACATTGATTTGTTAGCACGTAAACAGTCAAACTTGTGTAATCTATCAAGTTTACGTAATAACTCTTCATGGAATTCTTGAGCATTTGGCGCTTTATGGAAATATAGGTAACCACCAAATATTTCATCAGCACCTTCACCAGAAAGTACCATTTTAATACCCATGGCTTTAATTTTACGAGCCATTAAATACATAGGGGTAGAAGCACGAATAGTGGTTACATCGTAAGTTTCTAAATGGTAGATAACTTCTTTAAGTGCATCAATACCTTCTTGCTCGGTAAAGATAACGCTATGATGGGTAGTACCAATACTATCAGCAACTGTTTGTGCGGCGACTAAATCAGGAGAGCCAGCTAAACCACAAGCAAATGAGTGAACTTTTGGCCACCAAGCTTCAGCTAAGTCATTGTCTTCTATTCTACGAGCAGCAAACTTTTGTGTAATAGCAGAAATTAATGATGAATCTAAACCACCAGACAATAAAACACCATATGGTACATCCGTCATTAAATGACTTTTAACCGACTCTTCTAATGCTTCACGAATTTTAGTTTTGCTAGTCGTATTGTCTTTAATTGCCGCGTAATCTTGCCAGTTACGTTTGTAATATTTTTGTAATTTGCCAACACGGCTATCTAAAATATGCCCAGGAGGGAATTCAGATACTGTTTTACAAATAGGCATTAATGCTTTCATTTCTGAAGCAACATAGAAGTTACCTTCAGCATCATAACCTGTATATAAAGGAATAATACCAATATGGTCACGTGCAATTAGGTAGCTGTTGTCTTTTGAATTATATAAACAAAACGCGAACATGCCTTGTAGTTTATCTACAAATTCAGCACCGAATTCTTCATATAAAGGTAAAATCACTTCACAGTCAGAGGCTGTTTGAAATTCGTAATCAACAGTTAGGTTTTCTGCCAGAGCTTTATGATTATAAATCTCACCATTTACCGCTAAAACATTAGTTTTGTCATTGTTGTATAAAGGTTGAGCACCATGTTCAGTATCAACAATTGATAAACGTTCATGCACGAGTATTGCATGGTCATTACTGTAAATGCCTGACCAATCTGGTCCACGGTGACGTAATAGGCGAGAATATTCTAAAGCTTGAGGACGAAGTGCATCAGCACCTGTTTTTATATCTAATATACCAAAGATCGAACACATTGAAGCGCTACTCCTTTAATTATTGTTGAATCGAATTGTGAGTAATTAGTGCTGTTACACTAATTAGTAACTGATACTTTGACAGCTCAGCAGTAAAAAGCAACCTAAATGTATAAAATAATGAAATAAAATTAAATAAAACTAATTTAAACAGCAAAAAAGCAAAAAATTAGCCAATTTATTTATTCAATTGATAAATAGCAGCTCTATATCAAAAAATCATATCAATAAAATTAGGTTCATTAAATTTGTTTAAGTATTCGTTAAGAAAAGAGACTTAAGCTATGGTTTAATGAATTATTAATCGAAACTTTAAACCAGGTGATACTTGAAAAACTTAATTAAACCAGTGCAATTCATTATAGGCTTTATTGTATTAGTAACTGTTACATTTACTACCAATGCACAAAGCAACCAAACCCCCGTAGCTAGTAGTAAAACTTTGTTAGAGCAAACGTTGCTTGAACATAAAGGTAAAGTGATTTATATCGATTTTTGGGCATCATGGTGTGTTCCTTGTCGTAAATCTTTCCCCTGGATGAATACAATACAAGACAAATATAAGCAACAAGGTTTTACGGTCGTTAGTATCAACCTAGACGCGAATAAAGCATTAGCTGAAAAGTTTCTAATAGAAATGCCTGCGAGTTTTCCTGTTATTTATGATCCTAAAGGTAAGCTAGCAAAACATTTTAATATTCAAGGGATGCCGAGCAGTATGCTTATTGGCCGAGATGGAACAATAAAATCACGACACACCGGATTTTTTACTAATAAAATTAAACAATATCAACAAGAAATTGAACAATTCTTAACTGAAGAAGAGGTTAAATAATGATGTCTACAATAAAAAATATAGTATTAATCGCTTCAATGTTGACGGTTACATCAGGCTGTTCCAGCTTAGGTTTGGGTGTTGAACCGTGGGAACGAGATTTATTAGCGAAGAAAGAGATGCTATTAAATGCATCGCCTGTTGACTCTGCGCTTGATGATCATATCTATTTCAGTAAAGAGGCATCAAGTGGTGGTAAAGGCGTTGGTGGCGGTGGATGTGGCTGTAACTAACCTTACATCATTATTTTACTACTTAGTATAGAAAATCGTGAGTTTTATGTACGTTAAATAAAATCAATAGTCTGTAATCACATCTGAAGAAAACATATGAAAAATATAACCGAAAAACCAAACATTAAAGCTGTGTTAACTATTGCTGCTGCAACGTTGCTGGGTACAAACAGTTTAGCTCATGCTGAATCAAATACGTTTGAGACAGAGCCAGATGAATGGAAGTTTGATACTGCCATTTTATACTATAGCGAAGCTGATAGAGTAAGTGCCGGTGAAGCTATTTTTAATGCACAAAAAACATTTGATACTGAAGAAATTTTAAATCTAAAATTAACCATCGATACTTTAACTGGTGCTTCTGCTAATGGTGCGGTAGCGCAAGCCACAGTGCAAACATTTACTCGACCATCAGGTAATGGACAATATCAAATAGCGCCAGCAGAAACACCACTTGATGATACGTTTAGAGATACGCGTGTGCAACTTAACGCACAATGGACACAACCTATAGCACCTGACTATACAGCAAGTGGCGGGTTACACCTTTCTAAAGAATATGATTACTTGTCATTAGGTATCAACGGTAATATCGCTGTAGATTTTGATCGTAAAAACTCAACTTTTTCAGCAGGTTTTAGTTATTTTAAGGATACTTTCTCACCAGAAGGCGGGTTGCCGCAAGCTTTTTCATCTATGCTTATTGGTGATAGTAATGCTGACAGTTGGGATGATGATTTTTCAGCTACACGAATAGGGAGTGAGGACGATAAAACGACTGTCGATATTTTACTTGGTTTTACGCAGGTAATTAACCGTAGAATGTTGATGCAATTTAATTATTCCTATTCAACGGTAGATGGCTATTTAACAGACCCATTTAAAGTATTGTCTGTCGTCAATAATAATGGCGAAGCACAAGATTATATTTATGAATCACGTCCTGATTCTCGCGTGAAACAAAGTGTATTTGCTCAATCCTTATATCATTTTGATACAACAGTATTGGATGTGTCTTATCGCTATATGTGGGATGACTGGAAAATAAAGTCTCATACCATCGACTCTCGTTTTAGAATACCCTTAGGTGATAGCTTTGGTAAAGAAAGCTATTTACAACCACATTTTAGGTTTTATCAACAAAGTGCCGCTGATTTTTATCAACCATTTTTAATCGACAATGAGTCAATACCTGCTTTTGCTAGTGCCGATTACCGCATAGGAGAAATGACAGCTTATACTGTTGGTTTAAAATATGGCATGTTGGTTAATAATGGCCATGAATTATCTTTTAGAATTGAGTATTATAGTCAAAGACCAACCGATGCAGGTTTTGATGAGATTGGCGTATTAAAAAGTGTTGATCTTTATCCGAGTGTTGATGCGGTTATTGCGCAAGTAACTTACTCTTTCTAACGATATAGGTTTTCCTTTGTTTTATGTCGGAACAAGGGGTTTTAAATAGAGAATTTTTTGACTAAGAGCAGAGCCACTAACTTCATAACGAACAAAGACAGCTATAGTATTCAATTTAATGCTATGGCGAGTCCTTGTGAAGTTATTATACAAACAACAGACAAAGCATTAGCATTAATTATTGGTAATAGAGTGACCAAAGAGGTTTGGCGGATTGAAGATAAATATAACCGTTATAATCAAGATAGTCTTTGTACATTAATTAATAACAATGCTGGAAAACCTATTGCTATTGATGAAGAAACTTATCAATTGTTAGTTTTTGCCGATCAATGTTATCAATTGAGTGATGGCTTGTTTGATATCAGTTCAGGTGTTTTAAGAAAGGTTTGGCGCTTTCAAGGTCGCAATGAGCATTATGCAAAGTTTCCCTCGCAAACATCAATCAATACTGTTTTACCCTATGTTGGTTGGCATAAAATACACTTTGATCGCCAACAAATAACCTTAGCTAGAGGGATGGAAATTGATTTTGGTGGCATAGGCAAAGAATACGCCGTTGATCGTAGTATTATTTTAGCAAAACAGTTAACAGAGCAACCAGTTTTAGTTAATTTAGGTGGAGATTTGGCCGTTTCTGGTCCACGCTATAACAATGAAACATGGCAAGTTGCCATCGAGCATCCTGACGTTGATAGTCATATTAATCAAAATGCGGATATGATTATTTCACTCAAGTCAGGTGCGCTTGCTACCAGTGGGGATGCTAAACGGTTTTTGATAAAAGATAATATTCGTTATGGGCATATTCTTAATGCTAAAACAGGTTGGCCTATTGCGAATGCTCCGCGTTCAATTACCGCTGTTGCACCACAGTGTATTCAAGCTGGCATATTAGCAACATTAGCACTACTGCAAGGGAGTAATGCGGAACAATTTTTAACCGAACAAGAAATAAAATTCTGGTCAAGGAGATAATATGCGCATATTGTTAGTTGAAGATGACATTCCGCTTGCAACAGCACTGCAAAAGTCGCTTCAAACAGAAGGGTTTGTTGTTAATCATCTTCAGCAGGGAAAATTAGCATTAAGCGCGTTAGCCTGTGATGATCAAGATATGATGATTCTAGATTTAGGATTACCAGATATAGATGGCCTTGAGATCTTAAAACAATTACGTGAAAAAAAATCAGCTTTACCCGTTATTATTCTAACCGCACGAGACTCTATTGAAAGTAAAGTGAAAGGCTTAGATTATGGTGCCGATGATTACTTAACTAAACCTTTTGAAATTAAAGAGTTAATGGCACGTCTACGTGTTATTGAACGACGATTAGGCACGGCTAATACAGCTTTTATTTGTATTGATGAGGTTAAATTAGATACCCATGCACATAAAGTATTTGTGTGTGATCAAGTTACAGGTAAAGAGCACGAAATCACATTTTCTAAGAAAGAATACATGGTACTAAAAGCGCTAATGGAAAATGCAGGTAGAATTTTATCGCGTGAGAAAATAGAATCAAAACTATATCATTGGGGAGAAGAAGTACTCAGTAATGCGGTAGAAGTGCATATTCATAAATTAAGAAAATACTTACCGGAAAAGTTTATTAAAAATGTTCGTGGTGTTGGTTACATAATAAATACCAAAGGGTAATTATGAGTATTCGACGTTATTTAGTTTTAACACTTTTTTCAGTATTAACATTAATAACATTTATCGCTGCAATTCAAGGTTATAAGCAAAGTATGTCTCAAGCTGAGGCGGGGTTTGATCAACAACTATTAAGCCTTGCACAAACATTAACTGCAATGAATAGTATGCAAAATGCAAATATTAATAGAGATAAACCGTTACAAGTAGTCCAGCAAAGTGCTTTTGCTTTTCAAGTATGGAAAAACAAACGATTAATATTAAAAAGTAATAATGCACCCGATCATCTAATTACTAATATCGCATTAAGCTCCCACCAAGGAGCTGAATTTTTTGAGGTGAATTTTTTAGATCAACGTTGGCGTGCTGTAGCGTTGTCATCACTATTTTTAGCGCCTAATGATAATATGGTTGTGATTGTTGCTCAACCACTTAAAGCACAATTTTCTTTAACCCAAACACTAATTCTAGCAGCCGTAACGCCGATGATAGTTGCTATTGCAGTATTGTCACTATTAATATTTATTATTATTACACAAGGTTTGAAACCATTACATAAGCTTAGTTTTGAGCTTAGTAGAAGAAAAAGTAACGACTTTAGCCCTTTAAATGTAGAAGTCGATAATAATGAATTGGCTGATATTGTAGCAACATTAAATGAATTGTTTGCTCGCCTCGATGCTGCTTTTCAACGTGAACGACACTTTGCCTCTGATGCTGCGCATGAATTAAAAACACCATTAAGTGTTTTAAAGATAGATACACATAACCTGATTCAAGATTTAGCTGAACGTTCAATAAGTAATAGAAATCAACAGTTAACATCTACTGATATTGAAAATTTTAGCTCCATACACGCGTTAAATAATAGTGTAGATAGAATGGGGCATGTTATAGATCAAATATTAAACTTAAATCGAACTAACCCTGCTCAAATAAGTAACGTAAGCAGTGCTTTTAATATCAACGTGCTACTTAAACAAGTGATAGCAGAGCTGTATAACGATATTTTACATAAAGACCAAGTAATTACGTTAGAAAGTGATGATATCTTCTTATCTGCTCATGAATTTTCAGTTCATTTACTTGCCACTAACTTAATTTCTAATGCGAATAAATACACGCCGATAGAAGGCGAAATTCTTATTAGCGTAACGCAAGGTAGAAATAAAACGATAACGCTTTGTGTTGAAGATTCTGGCCAAGGAATCGATGAAACAGAATATCAGCGTGTGTTTGATCGTTTTTATCGCGTTGGTGGAGATCAACATGATTCAGACATCTTTGGTTGTGGTTTGGGCTTAGCAATTGTAAAACATATTGCTGATTTACATGGCACTAACATACAGTTATCACGTTCTACATTATTAAAAGGGCTCAAAGTTGAAGTAATATTTCCCGCCACAGCAAATGAAGAAATAGACACTCATGGATAACATTCAATTAATTCGTTATTTACGTATTGTTTTAGTTAGCCTTTTACTGCTCCTTACTTTACATGTACAGGCGCAAAAGTCTGAGTATCATATCAAGATAAAAAACCATTTGTTTTATCCTGCCGTTATCGTTATTCCGGCAAATAAAAAAATTAAATTGGTTATAGACAATCATGACGAAAATATTGAAGAGTTTGACAGCTTCGATCTTAATCGTGAAAAAGTTATTTTTCCCAATAAACAAGCAAGTATTTTTATTGGTCCGCTTCCTGTTGGCGAATATAGTTTTTTTGGTGAATATCATCCTCACAGTGCTCGAGGAAAAGTAATTGTTGTAGAAAGTAGTCAGCAAAAGCTAGAAAAAGGAAAACAAGATGCTAATTAATACCGTACTTTTGTTTTTAAATAATGCGCTACCTGTGTTCATTATTACCTCATTATTATTAAGGTACTTTGCGATAAATTATCTTGATATTGTCAATGCTAAGAAAGTTTTTATCGGCGTTATTTTAACCGTAATTATGTCTGTTATTTTAAGTAGTCATTTAGAAAATTTATCGATAATACTTGATGGCAAAGGAACTGAATTTTTTTTATCATTCGGCGCTATTATTGTGTATTTATCAACTGTGTGCCTATTTATTTTAAGTCATAAAAATGACTACACCAGTGTTAAAAAATACTTAGCGATGTTGATATTTTTTATTATTAGCGTTTTTAATGGCGCCCATTTTATAATTTATTTAGTGTCTTATTGGACACAAGCACAACAAGACGAAACGGTGCTGATCGGGATAACACTCGGTGGCGGGATTTGCTTAAGCATATCGATATTATTCTATTTCTTATTAAGGTATCTGGATAAAAAAATATATAACCACAGCTCTTGTTATTTTTTATTGTTTTATGGGTTAGGGCAATTAATGCACGCAATAATGTTTTTGCAACAGGTTGATATATTTTCAAGTAGCCAGCCTATTTGGGATAGTGCCAAGTTCATTGCTGAAGATTCAGGATTAGGGCAGTTATTAACTGTTTTATTTGGCTATGAAACAACACCATCACTTTTACAGTTAGTTTCCTATATTATGGCTTTAATTCTTCCGGTAATGCTGCTCAAGTTACCTTATATTTCATTATCTTTTTATGGTAGAAAATCATGATAAGCATGTCATTAATCAATCGCTATTGGGCTCTGATATTCTTGAGTATTTCTTTAGTTACCTCTTCTATTGTTTATGCTGACGGGGTTGTCGTTGATAAAGTTTACCATCCTTATGTCTTACCGAATGAAAGAGAAGTTGAATGGCGTTTATTCTCACATAGAGAAAGCAACAACAATAAATTGGCGCAGCGCCTAGCTTATGGTCAATCAGTAAGTGAAAACTTGATGCTAGAGTTTTATCTTGTTGGTGAGCGATATAGTAATAATGACTTTGATTTGGTGTCTTATGAACTTGAAGCACGTTGGATGCTAACAGAGCAAGGAGAATATTGGGCTGATTGGGGATTGTTGTTTGAGGTTGAAAAAGAAACAGAGCAAAAAAACTGGGAAGTTACTTCAGGTATTATTGTTGAAAAAGAGTTTGGTCGTACTAGCCTGACGTTAAATGCCTTTGTGATTTACGAATGGGGAAAAACGCTGAAAAGTGAACTTGAGACTGAGTTTCGCCTTAAGTACCGTTATCGCTATATTGAACAATTTCAACCAGCAATAGAACTATACTTAGGTGAAGACTATTTAGGAATCGGCCCCGCATATATGGGATTACAACGTTTCAATGCACAAAAGCAGCTAAAGTGGGAAGTAGGATTTATTACCGGACTTGATAGTCGAAGCAAAGGTCATGTACTGCGGGTTGCAATAGAGTATGAGTTTTAACCTATGTTAACGAAATAGTGGTTAAATGTGCTTAAATTGTAATAGATAATTGACTTACTTCGTTATTTGAAGCATCTTTAAGCCAAGTTTTTATTAAAGAATGAGTAAAATGAAGAAATTAAAGAACGAAGCTGAATTATTAAAAAAAGCCCTAGTCATAGGTGAAAAATATGCAGTTAATCGAGGATATAAAAGCTTTTCTGCAACTAATTCATCTAAAGATAAAATTGAAAGTTTATACCGTTTATTAGTAAATGATAATTTAATTCAACCACTGGCCGTTGATAATGAAGATCAACCAAATATGAAACATAAACTAGCATTATGGATTGCTAAACAATTACCAGAAGGTCATTCTTTGCTCAGTTAACATTACTCGCAAGCTGCCAATTTACCTTAAGTAAATTCTGGTTAATTATAGTGATGGTGAAGTAATCATAATTTGCCATAAGTTAGCCATAATTCCTACCCTGTAAAAACATAATTTCACTTCATGATAAAACTTTACTTTCTATAGAGTTTTATCATGAAAAAAAGCACAACTATTAATGGGACCATTTCAACGTCATCCCATTACACCTTAATACCTTATACTTTACGTATTTCACTACTTAGTATCGTATTTTCTCCTATCTTGCTTGCCATAATGAGCCTTAGTTATTTACTAGTGCTGACAAAAGTGAGTGCGAATGAATTATCAATGGACAATATTCCATATCAATCGATTAGCTCAGGTACTTTGTATTTTAAAAATAATGAAAAATACTCTTCAGCATTAATTCAACAAAGTGATTATCAAGTAACCATTAACGGTTTACTGGCAAAGGTAAATTTTACGCAAACCTTTAAAAACGCAAGTAATGACTATGTTGAAGCTGTTTATGTTTTTCCATTGGTTGATGATGCCTCTGTTTCTTCAATGATCATGGTAATAGGTGAAAGGCGTATAGTAGGGAAGATTAAAGAAAAACAACAAGCGCAAAAGCTTTATACAAAAGCGAAAACAGCAGGTAAAAGAGTAGGGTTGGTGTCACAGCAGCGGCCAAATTTATTTACCACAAAAGTGGCCAACATAGCGCCAGGGGAATCGATAAAAATAAATTTACACTATTTTCAATCAATAAAATTAAATAATGAGACCTTTTCATTAAGAATTCCGCTAACCTTAACGCCTCGTTATATCCCTTCATCACACGCAATTAATCGCAAAGAGCTAATAAACGCGAGTAATACCAGTGATGAATTAAAAGTAATAAATACAACCAGCATCAATTCACATGGCTGGGCAATGAATAACGACAGAGTTACCGATGCCAGTGAAATTACGCCTATTCAAACAAGAGATAACACCGGTGAAAATACTAGCCAAAATCAAACTGTCACCTTGTCAGTTGATTTAAATGGTGGTTTACCACTAACGAATGTTACTAGTTTGTACCATCAAATAGCAAAAACGCCATTAAATGAAAAACTGTTAATATCTCTTGCAGATAAAAACACCAAGCTCGATCAAGACTTTGTTTTAGAATGGCAGCTCGAACAGGGTAATGTACCGAAAGCTGCTTTCTTTATACAATCAGAAACAGATGTTACTAATAATAAATACCAATATGGTTTATTAATGTTAATGCCACCTAGTAATGATTATGCACAAGCGATTGATAAAGATGTTATTTATATTATAGATACGTCTGGTTCTATGGGCGGCGTGGCAATTAGACAAGCAAAGCAATCTTTGATTACAGCATTGGATTTATTAAACTCAAATGATACCTTTAACATCATTGCCTTTGAAGATCGCACACAAAGTTTATTCAAGGTCAGTAAGCTTGCGAATGCAGATAATGTAGCACAAGCTAAATATTGGCTATCACAACTAGAGGCGGGCGGTGGTACTAATATGTATCCGGCCATTGAACAAGCTTTAACAGCATCAAATAAAGATCACCCATATAAACAAATTGTATTTATTACTGACGGTAGTGTCGGTAATGAAACAGAGTTATTTAATTTAATTGAACGTAAGTTAGCTAGTTCACGTTTACATACTATTGGTATTGGCTCGGCCCCTAATAGTTATTTTATGTCACAAGCAGCAAAAATAGGCCGTGGCACCTATCGTTATATTGGAAGTATCAATGAAGTAAGCCATGAAATGACGCAATTGTTTAATCAAATTAGCAAGCCGTTAATGCAAAAAGTTGAATTGAGTTGGCCAATGAAATCGGTAGAGACCTTTCCAAAAAATATTCCTGATTTATATGCAGGACAGCCTTTAATGATCAGCGCTCGTTGGTTGAAAAATGAATTAAACGAACAAGCAAACAAAAAGGATAGTTTAGGAAAATCAAAAGTAGATGCATATATTAACGTATCGGGTCAATTAGCGGCTATGACTTGGCAAGAAAAAATAGATATCACTAACGTTAAAGAGGCGGGCGTTAACTTGAATTCAGCTGAAAGTTCATTTGATGTTAAACAATTAAATATTGGCGTTGCACAGTGGTGGGCTAAAGAAAAAATTGACCATTTAATTGACCTACAACGTCGAAGTTCTCTTGAGCAAAAAGAGATAGTTAAGGCTGAAATTACCAACTTAGCATTACAGCATCATTTACTTTCACCGTATACGAGCTTTATCGCTATTGAAGAGGAAATAACACGAAAACAAGGTGCACCATTAAAATCAAAAGCGATAAAAAATTTAATGCCAACAGGCTCAACACAAATAATTCCATTGGCGAATACTAGCTTAGGCATAGCGGGCTATTTATATTTTGCTTTATTATTTATGACGATCGCCATACTAATGCAGTTACTAAATAAGTCGCTACGCTTACATAAGCGTTATGTTCGTCATTCAAACGAATTAAGCGCCAAATAAATGATGACAAATTTTACGCGTAAGAGGGATAAAATTATATCGTCATTGGTCATACTGCTTTTGATAATAGCGTCAGCTAGTTTTGCAATGGCAAGTTACATGATGATAAAAGCGCATTTTGCACAAGTCTTATTAGCGTCAACTTGGCAAAAGCAATTGATAAGTGTTGATGATGATCATGAAGCGTCTAAATCAAAAAATAAAACGATTGAGGAAAATAAGCCCTGGCCATGGGCTGATTTTTATCCCGTCGCTAAACTTACTTTTGATCGTTTTAACTTGTCGCACATTGTGTTAAATAATGATTCAGGACAAGCGTTAGCATTTGGTCCGGGCCTTAATCAAAGGGCAGATTCTGGCGTTGAACCAGGCCAATCAAATGTTATGGTGATCTCAGCGCACAATGATACTCACTTTCGTATTTTAGAAGAATTGAGCGTAAACGATAGCATAACCTTAACGTTAAAAACGGGCAATGCTAGCATATTTAAGGTGAATAAAATTACTATTTTAGATCTGGCTACAGAGCAATTGGTGCTGTTGAATAAAAGTAACTATAAAAATGAGGGTAACAATGAAGTTGTTGATATAAAAGAACTTATACTGGTTACGTGTTACCCTTTTGGCAGTGCAGATAGTGAAACATCATTGAGATATGTCGTTCATTTAAGCTAGTGGGACATATTCTTTAAAGTGTTCACGGCATACCGCTTGATATCGTTCATTACCACCAACTTCCACTTGTTCGCCTCCTGTAGCAGCTTTGCCATCACTGTTTAATCGAATGACAAAGTTTGCTTTACGGCCACAATGGCAGATAGTTTTTAACTCAACTAACTTGTCTGCCCAAGCCAATAATGCAGCACTACCAGTGAACGTTTGGCCTAAGAAATCTGTACGAATACCATAAGCTAATACCGGAATATTTAAGTTATCAACAATGTCAGTTAATTGCTTAACTTGGGTTTTGGTTAAAAATTGTGCTTCATCAATTAATACGCAGGCGATTTTAGTTTCGTTTTTAATCGCAGTAATTTCTGTTAATAGGTCAGTTTCTTGTACAAATAAATGAGCATCTGAATTAATACCCAATCGAGAAGTGACTTTTCCTTTTGCATACCTATCATCAATTTGCGCGGTATAAAGAACGGTTTTTAATCCACGTTCATTGTAGTTGTATGACGATTGTAATAAATGCGTCGATTTGCCCGCATTCATTGATGAGTAATAAAAGTAAAGTTGTGCCATTATCTAGCCCTTATGCTTAGTAACTTGCAGAAGTGCTAGTGTTGCTATTAGCTTCTTGATTGTTTAACTCAAGCGTTGTGAGTAAGTTATTTAATAAACTACTGGCACCAAATCTAAAATGCTTTGTGCTAACCCAATGCTCACCTAAAATGTTGCTTGCTATGTCTAAGTATACTTGAGCATCGTTAACGTCTCTAACACCACCTGCGGCTTTAAAACCGGTATCTGTGCTTGCATTATTTGTCGCATTAATAACACTAAGCATTATTTCAGCAGCTTGTGGTGTCGCATTTACGTTAACTTTACCTGTAGAGGTTTTAATAAAGTCAGCACCAGCACGTATTGATATTTCACTTGCTAATTTAATCAATTCAGGTGTTTTTAATTCACCCGTTTCAATGATAACTTTTAACAATACATCGTTTGGACAAGCTTTTTTACATGCTGCTACTAGCTTTAAGCCTATCTCAGTATCACCATTAATTAATGCTTGGTAAGGAAAAACCACATCAACTTCATCAGCGCCATAGGCAACAGCAGCTTTTGTTTCTGCAACAGCAATTGCTACATCATCATTACCGTGAGGAAAGTTTGTCACCGTTGCTATTTTTATATTAGGTGTACCCTGATTAGCTAATAATTTTTTAGCTAAAGGAATAAAGCGTGGAAAAATACAAATAGCAGCTGTATTACCTCCTGCAGACTTAGCCTGTAAGCATAAATTTTCAATATCAGCGGGTGTTTCCTGATCCGTTAAACTGGTTAAATCCATTAAACTAATGGCTTGTTTGGCAATTTCTTTTTGTGTGTCGGTATTTGTTTGAGTCGTCATAGTTAAAATTTGATAATTAAGTTTATATGGATCAATACCTAACTAACAATGTATCGTTAGTTAGGTATAATTTATGAATTAGCAATAATGGCTTTTACTCTTAAAGGGATAAAAATAAGCCCGCAATTGCTGCACTCATTAAATTAGCGAGTGTTGCTGCTAGCATGGCTTTCATGCCTAGTCTTGCTATGTCAGGTCGTCTATTTGGCGCCATAGAGCCAATACCACCAAGCAAGATAGCGATAGACGATAAGTTAGCGAATCCACACAGGGCAAATGTAATAATTGCTTGCGTAGGAACGCTCAACGTGTCTTTTATCTCAATAAAGTTTACATAAGCAAAAAACTCATTTACTACGACTTTCTGCCCAATAAAACTACCTGCTTGAAGCATTTCAGAGGTTGGAACACCAATAATGAAAGCGATAGGCGCAAATAAATACCCTAATAACCATTCAATTGTAATGCCTTCAAAACCAAATAAGCTAGCTGTTCCGCCAACAATTGTATTGAGTAAAGCAATAATAGCAATAAAGGCTAATAGCATTGCGCCAACGTTAACGGCTAGCTTTAAACCCGATGCAGCACCTGATGCTGCTGCATCAATAACATTTACCGGTTTGTCAGCACTTTCTTCAATAACGATACTTTCATTAGCTATTTTTTCATGTTCTGTTTCTGGAAGAATAATTTTAGCCATTAATAAGCCACCAGGTGCAGCCATAAAAGAAGCGGCGATCAAGTATTTTAAGTCAACACCTAAGCCTGCATAACCTGCTAAAACAGAGCCGGCAACAGAAGCTAAACCACCTACCATTATGGCAAACAGCTCAGATTGTGTCATATTCGCTATATAAGGGCGTATTACTAATGGCGCTTCTGTTTGACCAACAAAAATATTTGCGGTAGCTGACAATGATTCAGGTTTACTGGTTTTTAGTAACTTTTGTAAGCCACCACCAATAATTCTAACAACCCACTGCATTATGCCAAGATAATATAACACGGCTATTAATGACGAGAAAAAGATAATCACTGGTAGCACACGAATGGCAAAAACAAAACCAACGCCATTAGAAAACATAGCATCTGTGCCTAAACCACCAAATAAAAAGGCAATACCCACATTGGCACTATCTATCACTTGTTGAACGCCACCTGAAATTGATGCTAAAACGTCTTTTCCAAATGGAATATAAAGTACAAATGCACCTAGCCCAACTTGAAGAGCAAAAGCCCAAACAACTGTACGAATATTGATAGATTTTCTTTGCTTAGAAATAAATACAGCAATGGCGAGCAACACACCAATACCAATTAAACTACGTAGTACCGTTAGATCCATTGTAACCTCAAGTTATCTTGTTAATTATTATTGTTAAATGCTATGAGTAATTCTATTGAGTACTTTTTAAAGATAACTGTCGAATTTTAGCTTTTAATACTTCAATTGCCATTCTATTTTTACCACCGCGTGTAATTACCAAATCAGCCCAAGCTTTAGACGGTTCAATAAATTGGTAGTACATAGGGCGTACTGTGGTTAAATATTGGTTAGTGATAGACTCTAAACTACGTTCACGTTCTTCGGTATCTCTTTTAATACGGCGAATAAGGCAAATATCAAGTGGTGTATCCATGTACACTTTTATATCAAAACAGTCTCGAAGCTGAGGGTTTGATAAAAGTAGAATACCTTCAACTAATATGATTTTAGTTGGTTTTATTGATAAGGTATTGGTTGTACGTGTATGCGTTTTATAACAATAAACAGGGCAGTCTATTGTTTTCTGCGCTATTAAAGATGTTAAATGTTCACTGAGTAATTCATGTTCAAAGGCTCTAGGATGATCGTAGTTAGTTTGCGCTCTCTCATCCATCGTTAAATCTGATTGATCCCGATAATAAGCATCTTCTTTTAAAATAGAAATGCCGTCAGGACCTAATTCAGGTAATAACTCTTGATATATTGTTTTAGCAAAAAGGGACTTTCCTGATGCTGAAGCACCTGCGATGGCGATTACAGTCGTTTTACGTGGTTGTATCATTAATAAGTCCGTAGAAAAGGTCAAGTTATTGCTATTATAAACTTAATTTAGAACAATCTAAGTAAATCACAAGGCAATAAGAAAAAAGGTTAGAAAAAACTTGGCTAATTATAATAAAAGCTTTAAATTAACACAACTTGACTAATTGGTCATGTTTTTTTAACAAAAGGTGTAAATTCAATGGCAAAGGCAATAATTTTAGTGCTTGATAGTTTTGGGGTCGGCTATGCAGATGATGCAGAAAGTTTTGGTGATGTTAATGCTAATACGTTTATCAACATAGCTAAAGCTTACTTTAAAACAAAAAATAAAGTTATACAATTGCCAAACCTAGGTGAATTAGGCTTACATGAATTAAGTCGGCAAGCGAGCAGTGATAAAATTTGGCAAGAATATAAAGATGATTTAGCGAAGTCGTCGATAGATTTTAATGATTTTTATATTAAACCTAATAAAGGTGCTTTTGGTTATATGGCTGAATTAAGTACCGGTAAGGATACGCCAAGTGGTCATTGGGAAATGGCTGGAGTGCCTGTATTGTTTGATTGGACTTACTTTTCAGATCATGAGTCATCTTTTTCGACAGATTTAATTGCTGAAATTAATAATAAAACGGGCTGTAGTGGAATATTAGGTAATTGTCATGCATCAGGTACTGATATTATTAATAAGCTTGGTGATATGCATGTTCAAACGGGTTTACCTATCTGCTATACCTCAGCTGACAGTGTTTTCCAAGTAGCAGCTCATGAAGAGCATTTTGGTTTAGATAAACTTTATCAATATTGTGAACAAGTTCGTGAAATATTATCAAACAGTGATTTAAATATTGGCCGCGTGATTGCTAGACCATTCGTTGGTGAAAGTAATAGCTTTGCTCGTACAGGTAATAGACGTGATTATTCAGTATTACCACCCTCAACCACAGTATTAGAAAAAATTGTGCAAGCAGGTGGAGAAGTAGTTAGTGTTGGTAAAATTGCTGATATTTTTGCTCATCAAGGCATAACACAAAAAACAAAAGCAAATGGCATTGATGCGCTAGTAGATGCCACAATAGCGCATATCAAGTCTTCAAAAGATAATAGTCTGATCTTTACTAATTTAGTTAATTTCGATCAAGATTTTGGGCATCGCCGTGACCCTGTTGGTTATGCTCAAGCATTAGAAAACTTCGATAAACGTTTACCTGAAATATATAAGCACATGGGTAAAGATGATATTTTATTTTTAACTGCCGACCATGGTTGTGATCCAACGTGGCCAGGCAGTGATCATACACGTGAATTTGTGCCGTTATTGAGTTATCAACAGTCAATGCCATCTATAGACTTAGGAAAGCGCGCCAGCTTTGCCGATTTAGGTCAAACATTAGCAGCGCTTTTTGATGTAGAAGCCATGGAGTATGGTACAAGCTTTCTGACTGAGTTACTTCAGAGTCCAACTCATAAATAATGACCAAGCAATAAACCACATAACCGCACCAATTAAAAAATCAATAACACTCTTAACTTTCGGTTTACTCAATTGAACCGAAAGTTTTGAGGCTGTTAATGCTAATGTAGAAAACCAAAGGGTCGATCCCGTAATAGCACCAATGAGGAAATATATTTTTTCTTGGCCGGTATATTGTCCTCCCACACTACCAATTACCATCACAGTATCAATGTAAGCATGAGGATTTAAAAAAGTCACAATTAAACTTGTTAATATAACAATCTTTAATGATCTTTTTATTTTAACATTGCTATTGTCTGACTTTATTCCATCAAACGCTTGCTTAAAAGACATTGCGCCATAACAGAGTAAAAATAAAATTCCTCCCCAGGTAAGTAGCGTAAATAGCAATGCATTGGCCGATAAAATTAAACTACCACCTAAAACACCAACAGTTATCATCAACGCATCGTAAAGTATAAATAAGCCAGCCGTAGTAATATGGTGATTTTTATTAATGCCTTGAGAAATCAACATAGAATTTTGACTTCCTATTGGGATTATCATACTCAATGTCAGTGTAAACCCTTTGATTGCAGTCAAAATGAGCATATTCGTTCCTTAAGCTATTTGGTTAATGTCTAAAAAATAGAGTTTGCACTTATTTATGAAATTAATATAATTAATAAAATTTATTTATCATAAGTAAAATTAATATGGACTATAAGTTATTAACGGCATTGGCTGCCATTATAGAAACGCAAAGTTTTGATTTAGCAGCAGCACAGCTATTTATTTCTCAATCGGCAATATCCCAACGTATTAAATTGCTTGAAGAGAATATTGGTCAGCCAGTACTTATTCGCAGGCAACCGATAGAATTAACCACGGTAGGTGAACAATTGTTAAGCCACTTTAAAAAAGTGAAGCAATTAGAAAATGAACTTTTACCTGAATTAATGCCGGATAACGCTGTTAAGGCAATGAAAGTTTCCCTTGCTGTTAATGCTGACAGTATCGCTACGTGGTTTTTAAAAGCACTAACTCCGGTACTACAAGAAAACTTGATTGAGTTAAACTTATTAATTGAACCCGAAGATAGAACGTTAGATAGGCTTCGTTCAGGTGAAGCGATTGGCGCGGTTAGTATTATTAAAAATCCATTAAAGGGATATCGTTCATTTGAACTAGGCTCAATGAATTATTGCCTTGTTTGCTCGAAAGGGTTTAAAGAAAAATATTTTAAACACGGTGTTACTCAATCATCGTTAAAAATGGCGCCAGCCATTAGTTATGATCATAAAGATGCTATGCATATACGTTATATTGTTGATAATTTTGGTTTAGAAGCCAGTGAGTATTATTGCCATACCGTTCGGTCATCCGAGGCCTTTGTGATATTAGCAAAGCAGGGGGTTGCTTATTGCTTAGTACCGTATTTACAAATTAAAAATGAACTTGAAACGGGGGAATTAGTTAATTTATGCCCAGGAAAAGAGCTGAACAGGACACTTTATTGGCATAGTTGGGTGCTAGTGAAAGGGGTGAATAAAAAAATATCGCAACAAATAATACAAACCGCTAAAACACTGTTAGATTAAAATCGCTTGCGTTAACATTTAACGTAAGCGATTGTCGTGTTTTATACTATTTATACCATTTGTATTATTTTGTATGGCTATAGGAAAAGCACGTTACAGAATACTTTCTAGTGTTAATTCCATCATATCTTTGAAGGTATTTTCTCGTTCATCTGCGGTTGTTTGCTCACCAGTTTTAATATGATCAGATACGGTAAATACTGCTAACGCTTTTTTACCTAATTCAGCAGCAACACCATATAATCCAGCCGCTTCCATTTCTACCGCTAACACGCCGTGTTTTTCCATTAAAGCAAACATTTCAGGTTGAGGCGTATAAAATAAGTCAGCGGTAAAAACGTTACCAACATGTACTTTTTTGTCAAGACGCTCAGCCGTATTGACTACTTTATGTAGTAATGAAAAGTCAGCAAGTGCTGCAAAATCACATTGATTAAAACGCATACGATTAACATTCGAATCGGTACTTGCGCCCATACCAACAATTACGTCACGAATTTTAATATCGTCACGAACCGCGCCACATGAACCAATACGAATAATGTTTTCAACACCAAAGTCTTTGTATAGCTCAGTTGCATAAATTGAAATAGAAGGTATGCCCATTCCTGAGCCCATAACAGAAATACGTTTACCTTTATAGGTACCTGTGTAACCGAACATGTTACGTACACTTGTTACGCATTTTGCGTCGTCTAAAAAGTTTTCAGCGATAAATTTAGCTCTAAGCGGGTCGCCTGGCATTAATACAGTTTCGGCGAAGTCGCCTAAGTTAGCTGAAATATGTGGAGTACTCATGGAAATCCCTTGTTAATTCTTTAAGTTGATTACTAAATTCATTTTTTAAGTTAATCCCTAAAGTAAGGAAGTAAGTTAAAAAAGTAAGTTAAACAGTAAGTTTTTAGCCTGAAATTTATAAACCTTTATACAGGTTAAATAATTAAAAAACAGCTATCAAGGGTGTTTTACTGATCTTGTTGTTTACCGCTATAATTTTATCAATTTGATAATAAAAATCAAACTTCTTTCTACATTGCTGATACTAATTGTTTTTTATCACTGTCTGATAAAAAACAAACATCAATTGCATTTTTTTGCAGTTGAGTAATATCGTTATCATTGAGCTTTAATACATTTTTCGCCACGGTATATTCATGTTTAATTTCTATACCTTGAACCGCAGGATCATCAGTATTTAAACAAGCTTTAATACCGTGTGCTAGAAATTCCTTTAAGGGATGTGTGGTTAAATCCTTCACGGTTCCTGTTTGGTAATTCGATGTTAAACAAGATTCAATAGCAATATTATGGTTAACCATATAAGACATTAATTTTTCATCTTCTATGGTAGCAACGCCATGACCAATACGGGTTGCACCTAAATCATTAATGGCCTGCCATACACTTTTTGCCCCTCCTGCTTCACCTGCATGCACAGTAACGCTAAGACCTGCATCACGCACTTGCTTAAAATGGTCGACAAATAAATCACCCGGAAAATTATATTCATCTCCGGCTAAATCAATAGCAACCAGATCGTTTTTATGAGTAAGTAAAGCATCTAATTCAAGTTGGCATTGTTTAACACCAAATGTACGGCTTAAAATACCAATTAAGTTAATCTTAACATTAAAAGTTTTCATGCCAGTGTTAACACCATCAACAACTGCAGCAACCACATCAGCAATGGGTAAATTATGATTCATCGACATATAGTAAGGCGAAAAACGTAATTCAGCGTAATGCAACCCGGCATTAAAGGCATCTTCTACATTTTCAAAGGCAATACGCTTTACGTCATCAAGGCTCTTGAGTACCGCAACCCCCCAATCTAGTTTTTTTAAAAACGCCAAGAGGTCTGATTCACTACCTTGTATTTGCACATGAGGGATAAAATCGCTCAGCTGTGTTGCAGGTAAAACAATATTGTTTTTAGTTGCTAATTGCCAAATGGTAGCAGGGCGAATGTTGCCGTCTAAATGCCTGTGAAGGTCAAGTAATGGTAAAGTCTGATTTATCATTATATATCTACCTCTTATATTAGAATTTCAAATTATGATTATAGCGAATTTTATCGCTTTCTTCATGGGAATATACTGGTATTACACGCTTAACACTGTTAAATTGTCTTCTAGATTATTCATTTGGATGTCTAGACGTAAATAAGACGAATTAAGTTGCTAATTAAATTAGCATAGAGCAAAGAGAAAATATTATGTATCAAACTGACGATGTGCGCATCAATAAAATCAAAGACTTATTACCTCCTATCGCATTACTAGAGCGATTTCCAGCGTCAGAGAAAGCAATTAAGTCGGTTGTTTCTGGCCGAGCTGCAATTCACAACATTTTTAACAACAAAGATGATCGTTTACTTGTTGTTATTGGACCTTGCTCTATTCACGACCCAAAAGCAGCATTAGAATACGCGCACCGATTAGTGAAATTACGCGAAAAGTATCAAGATAGTCTAGAAATAGTGATGCGTGTTTATTTTGAAAAGCCAAGAACAACGGTTGGTTGGAAAGGCTTAATCAATGACCCATACATGGATAATAGTTTCAAACTAAATGATGGTTTACGTTTAGGTAGAAAACTATTGCTTGATATTAACGAATTAGGTTTACCTACAGCAGGTGAATTTTTAGATATGATCACGCCGCAGTATATGGCAGATTTAATGTGTTGGGGAGCAATTGGTGCTCGTACTACCGAATCACAAGTGCATCGTGAACTCGCATCTGGTCTTTCATGTCCAGTAGGTTTTAAAAATGGTACCGACGGTACTATTCGAATTGCTATTGATGCAATTGGCTCAGCGGCAGCTTCACATCACTTTTTATCTGTTACAAAATTTGGTCATGCGGCAATTGTTGAAACGACAGGTAATAGTGATTGTCATATTATTTTACGTGGCGGCAAAAGCACTAATTACGATGCACAAAGTGTGAAAGAAGTTACAGAAGAGTTAGATAGTTGTGGTTTGAACACTAAAATAATGATTGATTTTAGTCATGCTAATTCAAATAAGAAATTTGAAAACCAAATGTTAGTATCAACTGATGTAAGTGAGCAAATTAGCCAAGGTAATCACAATGTGTTTGGGGTTATGGTTGAAAGTCATTTAGTTGAAGGTAACCAAAAACTAGTTAATGGTAAAGCTGAGGTTTATGGTCAAAGTATCACAGATGCTTGTATTGGTTGGGATGATACCGAAACGTTATTAGCGCAGTTAAGTGATGCTGTTATTACTAGACGCTCTGTGTAATTAATGTTTAATTAACGGTTGATCGAATAAGCCATTGTAAACTGAAAAGTGATTAAAACTATTGCTAGATAATAAAAAGTCTACTTACTTCAAGTAGACTTTTTTTATGTCTGAATTGTCTTAATAATTGCATGAATATACAATGATTTTATTACGTTAATGAAATAAACAAACGATAAGATTGGCGCTTATAACATCGAAGCAGCAATAATGATTAAACAAAGTGGTAACTTTCTTTATGAACAAAAATCAGTAAGGCAAAAATCGCAAGAACGGATTAAAAAATAATTTTGTTGAATTTTTAATCGATTAGGAACGATATGCTATATTGTTCTAATGAAATGATTGTTAAGTCAAGACGAGATGTCTATATTGAATAGGAGAGTATGTAATAAGTTAGTAGATAATGATTACGATAATAAAGACGGAGTGTCAATTTATGCAGTATCAATCAATGGAAAAATCTAAGCAACAGGTTACCTCTAACACCAATAATTACTATGCATCTTCTAATGAAGATGTTCCTACCATGGCGAAAGCTTTTGCAATATTAAGTTATTTTACTTTAATAGGTTGGTTAGCGGCTATTGTTTTACATGGCAGCCATAAATCAAATTTTATTAGTTTTCATTTACGACAATCTTTAGGGCTTATCATTACAGGGGCATTACTCGCATTAATTCCACTTATCGGTTGGTTGTTAAATATCGTTGTTTTACTTGTTTGGGTATATGCTGTTTATCATGTGGTACAAGGCCATACAATAAGAGTTCCAATCTTAGGAGACTTCTACCAAGCGCATTTAGACTTTATAAAGTAATTTATTTTAATAAAATGTGAATTAATCCTTTACAATGATATGGATAGTGCTTAATATACGC
The DNA here is from genome assembly GCF_030547765.1 of Colwellia sp. 6_MG-2023. Taxonomy (NCBI): domain Bacteria; kingdom Pseudomonadati; phylum Pseudomonadota; class Gammaproteobacteria; order Alteromonadales; family Colwelliaceae; genus Colwellia; species Colwellia sp. 6_MG-2023. Next base: position 60,296 of record NZ_JAUOPP010000005.1, read on the forward strand.
CTCGACTTTTTAGCAAGATGATTGTTAAAATTATTGGTGAGATGGCTGAGTGGTCGAAAGCACCGGTCTTGAAAACCGGCAAGGGTTTGTAGCCCTTCTAGAGTTCAAATCTCTATCTCACCGCCACATTTAGAAAAGCCCGTTAATCGAAAGATTGATGGGCTTTTTGCTTTTAGGCCTTGATAAAGCATTATTGGGGTTTGTAGCGTAGCACCTTCGAGTAGAGTACATATCTCACCGCCACATTCTAAGAAACCGCAACTTTAACGAGTCGCGTTTTTTTTCGTCTAAAGTTTGTTAAATACAACCCCGTGGTTTGTAGCGCTGCATTTTCGAGTAGAGTTCAAATTTCAATCTCACCGCCACATTCTAAGAAACTACAACTTTAACGGGGCGCTATTTTTTCGTTTTGCGGGTTGTTAGCTACAATGTATGCCAATCACTCAAGTTGTTTTTCTTTGCACTACGTTTGTAATATAGCGCCATGAATAATCCAAAGACTACACCTGCAAGTAAACTTGTAAATATAGCAATTTGAATAGGCATGTGGTCATTTTCCCATGAGGTAAACCACATAATAATCCCCCAAATAATACCAAACCATAACGAGGCTGTAATAAAATTACTTTTGAATGAACAATAATGGAAGGGACGAATATTAAAGCCAAGTTTCCTTAACAATACAACAATCGGAGGGGTATGATTAGATTTCCATATATTGGCTTCATTAAGCTCTTTTTGTGCAGATTCTAATTTATTTTGAAATGACATTTTACACTCACTGTAACTAACTACAGATTAATGGACGAAAGATAGTTTGCTGAAATAAACAACACCGGATCAAAATCCAGCAGTTGTTAGTCTTGTTTTAACTATTTTTAATAGGTAATGACTAAACTTGATTTGTTTTAAAGTAATTTAATATATCTGTTTTTCCTGTTAGTGCATAAAATATAAAATATGCACCAACTAAAGAAGATCCCGTTATTCCAATATTACTTGTATCCGAAAAAGGGGAGAAGCCCAAAAACACCATGATACTTGCTAGTAACATTGCTAACCCGATAACAAAACTTAAAGTTTTGAAAACTTTAGTTCGACTCATCATCTATCCTTGCTTGTGATTTCTATATAACGCATACCTAACAAACAATATATTACTCGTTATATACACGAGCTGCTAATTAGTGCATTTTGTTTTTCAATGTCGCTAGTATTTTTATCTGCTTCTGCAATTGCTAAGTCAATTTTAGCTGTAGTACATTTATCAGATAACTCTTTTTTAACTAGGTAGCCTTGATCTTTTTGATATTGCGACATACCTTGCGCACCACTATATTGATCTCTATCTTCAGGCGCTCTATCTTTTTGATAAGGTGGTGGCTGAGTTGCACCACAAGCTGATAATAAAACGATCAGCGAAACAGGAATTAATTTATTAAACAATGCTTGATACTCCTTGTGTATATAACGCTTTCATAAGCGAAAATTACCGTTAACTATAATGTTTGAAAAATTAAATAATAGCCAACTATAATTTTTCTGGTTAATTTTCTATTCGAGGTGTTTACTAATAAACTTTGTTACAAGGCTAAAAGTAATAATACCTAGAATATCAGCCAGTAAATCCGTAATGTCTAGTGTCCTGCTAGGTATAAAGTACTGACTTAATTCTTCAAGTAACACGAAGAAGAAAACCACGGTTGAACCAACATAAATGTTCAATGAAATTAATGTATATGACTTAAGTTTAAAAACAAAGTTAACCCCTAATGTTAGTAAACCAAATAAGCAGAAATGTCCTAGTTTGTCGCCATAAGGAATACTAGCAACCAGCTCAAAAAAAATGCTGTTTTGTGCTGTATTAGCTAAATATATTATCCACGTGATAAACATTAAAAAAGCGACCGCTATAATGGAGATTAACTTATGCATAATTATTTTCTTGATTGTAATTTACCTTTGATGCTCTTATTAATACCAATTTTATTAATTAAGTGAACAATTTTATACATAGAAAGAATTGCCAAATATAAGGCATCTATTTCAATAACTAGTTGTCCTAATTATTAAATAACGATGTAGTGGGGGATTTTAGCAAGTAGAAATGATCACATAGTTAGTGAGATTAGTATAAAACTCATTTACACAAACTTACACATACCACTGCCTAAGGTATTGCTTGGTCGTAACATATAATCATAACGGATATAAAAATCCTCTTTTCCTTTTGCAGCTAACAATCCGACAGTAGAGCCTTTTTGAGCTGCTACGGATAAATAATTTTCTATCTGATCCATTAAAATAGAGCCAACACCTGTACCTTGATAACTTGGATCAACAATCACATCTTGAATATAAAAATACATTGCGCCATCGCCAACTATACGACCCATACCAATAAGTACCGATTTATCACGGACCGTGACGTGAAACAAGGAATTATTTAAGCTCGTTTGAGCCAAATTAAATTCTAATTCTCCCCAACCAACTTTATTTCTTAAATTTAAAAACTCTTCAACTAATGGGCTTTCTAGCTTAAAATCATATTTATCAGAATTCATTGTAATCTCCATTTATTATCTTCACAAACGCCATTAACCTCATTTGAAAGTTGATTATATTTATTGCTTATTTGCTTGAAATAAATAAGATAAAGCAGCAGAGTAACTAACAAAAAAGATTACAAAAGCCAAACCCACAACAATTTGACCTAGTAAATTACCACCTAAGCCCGATAGAAAAATAATATATAGAGAGGGTGGAAATGAAAGCAATGAAAAACGAAACTGCTTATTTGAGCTAATTAATAGCTTTGAAACTACAGGTATAAATTGAATAATTATGGGTATAAACATTAAACAAACAATAAAAATATCTAACTTAAAATTACCACTCACGACAACTTCCTAATTTGAAATAAATATAACGACCTTAAAATAATCAAAAACAAGAGTAAAAGCCAATTGTTATTTGTCCTGTTTTAACTAATTATTATGTGTATTTTAAAAAGATACACATACACCTGAAAGTACAACATTATTCATAATATAAATAAATACCTTTTTGGGAGAATCATCAATTGTAGTTATTTGAAGGTAGCTAACTACTTGAGTATTAGTGGCAGCTATAACAGAGTATCCATTTACGAAATGGTCATAAACCAAAGGTTTTATTGAAGCAATGTTATTCTTAAATTGTTGACCTACTATTATTCCAGTTTGACGATCAACCATAAAGTTCTTTTCTAGGAAGACATCCCAACTTTTAACTTCATCTAATTTACCGTTTTCAGCAACATGCTGGGCCTGCTTTACCGTACATTTAAAGTCAGAATTATTATCTGATGCTTGGATTAAGAATGAGAAAAACACCAAACAGTATATTATGATTACCTTCATATAAGCTCCGATTACGATATATAAATAACGTTTAAAATACTTAAAATTTGTTACATTGAATGAGTGTAGCTAGTAATGAACCACCACTTTCCCACTAACCGTGAATTTGGGCCGTTTTTACAAAGACACCATTTGGAAGTTATTGTTATATGTCTGATTTACCAAGCCTATATTGTTCTATACTACCGGCGATAAAACAAATACCAACATAAAACCAAACTGTACTAGCAATAACTTGCCAAAGATCTAAGCCTGTAGGATTAGTAAATGTAGGTATAGCGATTAAACCACGTAATGTGCAAAGAAAAGCAATAGTAATTAACGCTGGTGTAACTAAAGGTATTTTGCGAATTAAGCCAACTGCGGAAAAAGCAAAAAGAGTGCATGAAAACATTAATCCAGCGACTACGACTGTACCAATTAGGGCAAGTAAAGTTCCTTGCTGTGCGGAATAAATAATTTGTTGAGGTGCTCGCGCGAAAGTAAACCAACTAGGACCACCCCAGATACAGAGTAGGTGCCATATCGCAGAAGTAGCGGCAATAAAACCGGCACTAATTAATAACTTTGATTTAAAACTAAACTTCAATGGGAGCTCCATTTTTGTCCTTGTTTAATTTAGTATTAAACTTTTAATGTACCATCTCGCCACTAAATCTATCACGGCCTTTCCAATAGTTGCATTCAGGACAATAGTTACCTTCTGGATAATCGATCCCTTCTTCGTGAGGGCAACCTATTACTTCCTGGATCATACTTACGGATTTTGCTCCGTTTTCATCAATAAAATTCAAAATTTCACTCATAACCAGTTCTGACTTTCTCAAGTCTGATGAAGAAAACCACTTTTTCATCGGATCTGTTTCCGCGTCTTCTTGTATTATGATTGCGCATACTGCTTTTGTTGCAAGATTATTGTTTGGTCCATAAAAAGCTATCGTTGCTATGGGATAGCCCTTATCACCTTTACGAACCCTTTTGGTTAGTAATTTCTTATTGTTGCCTTGAGCCATTTGGATACTCCAACCTGAAAAAATATTGTTAAGTGCCATTGCTACTTGTTTAATATTATCATTTCTTTTGCAACAATAGCTGCCGAAGGTAAAAACATTGTTGAAACAATTCGCTGATCGATAACAACTTCGTGTTTGTCTTTTAAAGTATGTTTATTTTGTGCAATTGCACCATTTTTATTTAACTGACTTTCAACAAGAAATGGTAATAGAGATCCTTGTTTTGCCCATGATTTAGATCTTTCTGTTGAGTTTGGAAAACCAGCAACTTTCTTACCCTTGACAAGAAACTCCCCCGTAGATAAAACAACATTAGCAAAAGCACCCGCGCCATGTCCGCCGCCACCAATAATACCACCTGATTCATATATTTTTGCAATAATTGACTGTAACTCTTTATTATTAGCAACATCAAATAAAGGGCCGTAACCACCACCAATATAAACTCCCCAATAATTACTCGGTTCAATTCTCCTTGGGGTAAAAGTGTTGTTTGCTTTGTCCATGAAACCTTCATATTTAATGGTGTAACTACTGATACCTAGAGGATCCATCATGAATTCAACTTTTCCTCCATTAGGTGAAACAAAGTCAACCTCGAAACCATGACTCACAAAAATATGGTAAGGCGGCGCTACTTCCCATAAGTTATTTCGCGCATCATGCTTTTCAGCATCCCCCATATCAATCATGTTTGATGCAATAATCAGTACTTTTTTCGCAGGAACTGCATTTACACTAACCGAAATGAATAATATTGTAGTGAAAAAAATGGAAATGAAATACTTCATTATTGTCCTTAAAAAATAATTGTTTAATATGCATCAAATTGATAAAAAGTTTAATTGATCAGTTAAGGCATTTAATGTCTTTATAAACGAGGTTTGATAAAGTTGTTAAGTGCTTTATTGCTCGACATATTTAAATGTATTCGCACCATCAAAATATCTGATATTTACTACTTGATTCGCTGTGTAATATGCCCACAAAGCTGCAATACGATAAGATAGGGAGCAATTACAACTTGTTACTGATTCCGGTAGTTTATTTGTAGTTATTGCTATATTTCCACAATGGCAAATTGCTTCGATCTTCTCGCCTACTTGGACACTTAACGACTTGTTATGCTTATTTGTACACTTCCGGCTGATGTAATTCCATGAATGATTTTGGGGAGCTTAATGCTTTAAAACCAAATTGTTCATACAATCCATGTGCATCACTTGTCGCAAGAGCCATACGACGAATACCTTGCAATTTTGGGTGTTCAATAATATTTTTCATTATCCATTTACTAATACCTTTACCGCGATGTTCCTCTAAAACAAAAACATCAGCTAAGTACGCAAATGTCGCAGTGTCTGTAATCATTCGAGCAAAAGCTACTTGATTTCCTGAATCAGTAAACACACCAAAACATAATGAATTATTAATTGCCGTCTCCATGGTATTCAATGGAATATTTTCAGCCCAATAAGATCTAGCAATGTACCCATGAATCACTGAAATATCCATATCACTTGTTTCAGAACTAATTTTATAACCTGAAATCAACACTAACTCCTTTTATAAGCATAACAACTTACTATGAGGTGACATACCTTCTTTCTACAAGAGAGTATCAATCATCCATTATTGTATTTTTAAAAAGATTACTTGATTGTTACCAGTAGATCAATAAGTTAAAAAAACCAGACCTACTGGTTGATGTGTAAAGCAGGCTTTTTGCCTTCTTTCTTATAGAAATGAGGGTAGGGCAATAGGCAATTAGGTAGTAAAAGGATAAAGCTTGTTGGCATCTAAAAATAATTTGAACGACTGTTCTTGTTAATTTCATTAAACAAACTTATTTGAAATAAGATTTTTAAATTCAGTATGGTGATTCTCAAAGCATCTATAAGGTAAAGGAATAAATCCTTGCTCCAATTCCATTAGATAAGCGTCTGTTAATTGGTGAATGTGTAAAACTTTATCCCAAGGAATAAACTTATCTCCTAAATTCGATTTACGCTCAAAGCCATTAGCACAAAATTTGAAAGTACATAGCCCAACTTTCCTGACTTTTATGGCAAATATTAATGAACCGAATAAGTGAGCAACTATCTTGTCCCACAAACTTATTTTTATTTTGCTTGAGGGGAATTTCCCATGTTTTTCTTTATATAAATTAATTGGAGCAAATTCAGTTATCACATTGATATACTCCGACCAAATATAATTTACTTTAATTGACAGCATGTATAAACCTAACGTCCATTTAAAGGGCTGATAATTGTTTACTAAAATGTGTAGGGCATCGGAACCGAGCAAACTGTTTTAGTCCCGCTTCATTGGCTTGTTAGCTGCCAATACCAATATTCCTACTTTTCATATATTTTAATAGTTCGATTTCATCTGTTTTGTCTGATTTAGCCAAAGTAGCAGTTACACCGAGCTGATCTTCAATACTTCGATGTTGTCCCAATTTTTCCTTACCTTCTAATTGTGAAATAGTTATTTTAAAACCAGTGATACCTTTGCTGAGTTTATCTTTAAATTCATCGGGGATAACATTATTAGATTGTAATTGAGGTTCGTATTTACTCACTAAGGCTTCAAGCATACTAGATGTAGTTTCATCATCCGTGAATTCAATTATTCCTGATACATGAACCGCACTATAATTCCATGTAGGTACAGCTGGTTTTTTATCATAAGAGGTTGGTGATATGTAAGCGTGTGGACCAGAAAAGATCACTAAAACTTTTGAATTGTTTATTGATTTAAAATGACTGTTGGTTTTAGAAAAATGTCCATAAAGTACACCATTACTACCTTCATTAGGAAAGGATATTAAAGGGAGGTGTGAAGCTTCTAGATCATTAGAAATAATCGTAGCAAAGCCAAATTCACTAATAAATTGGTGAATCTTATCTAAAGAACCCATGTTCCATTTATCTGGTATATGCATAACTACCCTTTGGCTGCTAACGCCAGAAATTATCAAGATGAAATTATCGGACACCCAAGGTTTGATTACCTAAGTTAATTTTTGTATTCTTTCTGTTATTTTAATCATACAAAACATAACTTAACAATCATTATAGGTTTATTTTCTTAAATCATACTTTGCAGAGTCATTTTACTGAATTTCAGGCAGCACAAAAAAAGATAGCAATTAACAATCTACTGGTGGGTTAACCGAGGTGAGACTACCGAAATATAGTTGCTTGCTGTCGGTGTCCACTTATCCATTTTTTATTCGTATGCATGGCAAAAGCGCTGAGTTCATCAATCGTGCCAACCGCTTGATGGTATTGCTTACCAAACCGTTGTGCTAACTCAAGCCATTGTGAATTAGATAACCCTAATTGATTCAGTATTGGCAATGCTTGAGCATCAAGATGACCGGCTTTATCTGCTCTAATTACTTTACCTGTTTCTTGCACCAACGTTAGGTAATTTAACAGCGAAAAAGTAATGCCTTTCACTGCGTGCTTATGTTCATTACCAATAAAGCCAAGCAGTGGTTTATGAGAGAAGGGTAATTGTTGCTTCTTATCTACTTCACTCGCTTTATCATGGATACGTTCATAGACTGACGTGAATTGTGACTGTTGCACACTATTGACCATCTTAGCTCTAACGGGGTTTAAATCAACATAAGCCATACAAGCTAGCACTGCTTTCTCATCTAGTAGAGCTTGAGATTTAAAGCGACCTTCCCAAAATCGACCTTTACAGTTATCTTCTTGATTTGCTTTACGGGCGATGTATTCATTTAAGTTACGCATTAACCAAGATAAATCACTTAGACGCTGCCGCCACTTAGCGATAATCGCTAATGCCGCTTCAGTTTCAGCTTCGCCACTGTTAGTACCTTGTTGCCAACGCTCAACTAGCGGATGATTATTATAAAGGGCTAGCCAACGTTGACACACGTCTTTGTTACTCCAACCTAAAGCGGCTTCTTCATCCACATAGACCACAAGATGGTAATGGTTCGACATCACGGCATAAGCTGCCACATCAATAGCAAATATGTTGGTTAAGAAACGAATTCTATCAACCATCCATTGACGACGATGTTCAAAGCTTTGTTTGCTATAAGCATCCTCACCACACAAGTAAGCGCGGCGCACACAACGAGAGATTAGGTGATAGTAACGGGTGTCTTGTAATGAAACTTGCTGACGGCGAGATTGGGTCATAATCAAACTCCTTATGTGTTTACTTTATAAACATAGTCAGGAGTTCTTATTTATTCAAGAAAGTATGGGTGTCCTATTTTTATTACTTTTTATTCTATCAAAATATCTGATATTTACTACTTGATTCGCTGTGTAATATGCCCACAATGGCAAGTTGTTTCAATCATCTCGCCTCCCTGGACACTTAACGACTTGTTATGCTTATTTGTAAACTTCCGGGTGATGTAATTCCATGAATGATTTTGGGGAGCTTAATGCTTTAAAACCAAATTGTTCATACAATCCATGTGCATCACTTGTCGCAAGAGCCATACGACGAATACCTTGCAATTTTGGGTGTTCAATAATATTTTTCATTATCCATTTACTAATACCTTTGCCGCGATGTTCCTCTAAAACAAAAACATCAGCTAAGTACGCAAATGTTGCAGTGTCTGTAATCATTCGAGCAAAAGCTACTTGATTTCCTGAATCAGTAAACACACCAAAACATAATGAATTATTAATTGCCGTCTCCATGGTATTCAATGGAATATTTTCAGCCCAATAAGATCTAGTAATGTACCCATGAATCACTGAAATATCCATATCACTTATTTCAGAACTAATTTTATAACCTGAAATCAACACTAACTCCTTTTATAAGCATAACAACTTACTATGAGGTGACATACCTTCTTTCTACAAGAAAGTATCAATCATCCATTATTGTATTTTTAAAAAGATTACTTGATTGTAATCAGTAGATCAATAAGTTAAAAACAAACCCGACTTGTTGATGTGTGAACGAAGGCATTTTACCTTCTACTTAACTTACAGCGCTAAGCAGATATCCTTTTAAGGATAAAATAAATTGATTAATGGGTTAAGAATTTTGAGTTGATGTCATTATTGAAGAAGGATATTTAGCGCCTTTTGAGCTTACTAAAGAGAATTTCAAGAAAATAGACTAAAGAACATAGAACATAGAATTTGTAACTATGTTCTTTAGTTTCCAGCGGCCAGAAGCCGCTGCAATTTAATAAAGTAAGGGTAAGGCATAGGCTAAGCAGCTAGCTCTTTACGAATGATCTCAGCACCTGCACTTAACGCTTTTAATTTGCCGCTAGCGATATGGTGCGGTAGGGGAGTCATACCACAGTTAGTACAAGGATATAGCTTATCCGCGTCTACAAATTGCAACGCTTTGCGTAAGGTGTCGGCAACTTCTTCTGGTGTTTCAATAGTATGGCTAGTAACATCAATTGCACCTACCATCACCTTTTTACCACGAATAAGTTCAAGTAGATCCATTGGCACATGAGAGTTGTGACATTCGAGTGAGATAATATCAATTTTAGATTTTTGCAGCTTAGGAAAAGCTTCTTCATACTGTCGCCACTCAGATCCCAAGGTTTTTTTCCAATCGGTATTAGCTTTTATGCCGTAGCCGTAGCAAATATGCACAGCTGTTTCACATTTAAGTCCTTCAATGGCGCGTTCTAAGCAGGCGATTCCCCAAGCATTAACTTCATCAAAAAATACATTAAATGCAGGTTCATCAAATTGAATTATATCAACACCCGCTGCTTCTAATTCTTTGGCTTCTTGATTAAGAATAATGGCGAATTCCCAAGCAAGTTTTTCACGACTTTTATAATGATCATCATAAAGGGTGTCTATCATGGTCATAGGACCTGGCAACGCCCATTTAATTGGTTGATTGGTTTGCTTACGTAAAAACTTAGCGTCTTCAACAAAAACAGACTTTTGACGAGAAACTGGGCCTACCACTGTTGGTACACTCGCGTCATAGCGATCGCGAATTTTAACCGTTTTGCGTTGCTCAAAATCAACGCCATTAAGGTGTTCAATAAAGGTAGTAACAAAATGTTGGCGGGTTTGTTCACCATCGCTAACAATATCAATGCCTGCTTGTTGTTGATCTAATAACGATAAGCGTAATGCATCGTGCTTGCCTTCGGCTAATTCGTTACCTTGTAATTTCCAAGGTGACCAAAGTTTTTCAGGCTCTGCGAGCCAAGCTGGTTTAGGTAAGCTGCCTGCCGTTGAAGTAGGTAAAATGGTTTTGTTAAAAAGGGCTTTCATAATAAATAATGTCTTATATGTGTGTTATTAAGCTAAGTATTTAACTTAGCTGTTCAATTTTTGCTTAATGTATATATCAACGTAATGATTAACTATATTTTTAAGCATAGTTAACGTTAGCAGACCATTGCTCAAGCACCGTTTGATAAGGTTTGATAAAGTGTTCTTCAGCAAATTTTCCTTGTTCACTAGCTAACTGGCTACGTTCTTCTCGATCGTAAACAATTTGCGTTAAGGAATGGTCTAGGTTCTTTAAATCTGGTTGATACGACTTTCCTGCAACCGCATTTGCATTGTAAATTTCAGGTCGATAAATTTTTTGGAAAGTACCCATAGTGCTGATTGTGCTTATAAGCTCAAGACTGGTGTAATCATTAAGTAAGTCACCAAAGAAGTAAAAAGCTAATGGTGCAACACTATTTGGCGGCATAAAATAACGTACCTGCAAGCCCATTTTTTTGAAATATTGCTCAGTTAATGATGTTTCATTGGGTTGATATTCAACACCTAATACGGGATGCTGATTTTCAGTTTGGTGATACGTTTTATTATCAGAAACACTGATACAGATTACAGGTTTTTTAGTAAAGTTATCGTTGTAAGCTTCTGAATTAATAAAAGATTGAAATAACTTACCATGTAAAACACCAAAATTTTCTGGAATGCTAAATTTGGTTTGATTTTTATTATGTTCTTGCAGTAAAACGCTAAAGTCATAGTCGCGAACATATGACGAAAAGTTATTTCCTACAATGCCTTCAATACGTTTATTAGTTTTATGATCAACAATATTTGTTTTTAAGACTTCAATAGAAGGGAAGGTTTGACCGCTGCCTTCAATATCAACATTAACTGACACAATTTCAAGTTTAACCGAGTAACGATCAGCTTTTGGGTTATCCCAATGTGCTAACGCATTAAAACTATTGTCAATCATTTTTAAAGCATTGCGCAAGTTTGCTTGACGGTAGCTTCCTCTTGCTAAGTTAGCAAAATTAGTGGTGATACGGGTATTGTCTGATGGTTGATAGTCTTCATCAAGACAAATGCTTTTAATAGTAAATGTGAAGTCGTTATTCATTGTGATCTAGTATCCAATTGTCTAATTTAAAACCTAATTTATGTTCGCTGTTGCTAGACTTGTTAATTTACTTTCTGCTTTAATCAGTGAGAAATTATCAAGATCTGTTGTCTTCAAAGTTTGTAGCGTTTGCTGCCTTGTTAACTAATTAATAGTCATTTGAAATATCAATCAGTGTTAAGCGCTGGGTAATTTATACGTGGATTAGTAAGTGATGAAAAGCGCATTTATTTCACATGCCCTATGAGAAAAATTCATGGCCTATATAATTGAATGTTTTAGGTGTTGTCAGTTATATTATTTCGCCTACTGCAAACATAACTACATTTTATGTAGCGAAATAACCCTTTGATTATATTAAAAAGTGAACTGAATGAGTGATTTATTATTGTTAATTACATACTGCGCGTTATTAGGCAGTGTTGTTGGTTTTTTAGCTGGACTATTAGGTATTGGCGGTGGGTTAGTTATTGTTCCGATTTTGAGTGTTTTTTTACTACATTTTGAAATAATACCACCTGAGCAAGTGGTTATTGTTGCGGTAGCGACTTCTTTGGCATCGATATTATTTACATCGACTTCATCAGCAATTGCTCATCATAAAAATGGTAATGTTCCATGGCACTTAGCCCCTTGGATAATGACAGGTGTAGCTCTTGGTGCGCTTATTAGTGGCTTTATGGCTGCATTATTGCCAGAAAAAATTGTTCGTATCGTGTTTGCTGTAAGTGTGGTACTTATTGCGATAAAGATGTTTTACAGCAGCACTAAAGCTGAGTCTACGACAGAACGCCAAATGCCCAATAAAGGCTTGTTAACCTTTTTTACTACGATTACTGGCGCATTATCAGCCATGATAGGCATTGGTGGCGGGGCGCTTTTAGTGCCGTTGTTAACCTTTTTCTCTATTGATATGAAAAAAGCGATCGGTTGTGCTTCTGCTTGTGGCATTGTGATCGCCTTATTTGGCTCTATTGGTTATATCAGCTCAGGTAGTATTCATTTTAATTTAGCAGATGGTTTTGCTGGCTTTGTTTATTTACCGGCCCTATTAGGTATTGTTTGTACTTCTTGGTTTACGGCCCCATTAGGTGCCAAATCTACTCATTATTTACCTGTTTCAACGATCAAGAAAATATTCGCAGGATTATTGTTAGTCATGGCTGCAAATATGATTATCTAATAGGTGCTACAAGTGCGCTCTTATTGATTTTTTCTGCTGTGATACATAATTAATTTATCCTTTTTATGAATTTACCCATTGATAATGACAGCAGTTAAATAACTATATGGATGAATTGTTAGGTTTAAATTTAGTAAAATAGTTAATGAAATAACCGTGTAATAACGATGTAACAATCTATATGTATAAATTATTTTCCATTACGCGATAAGTGCCAAATATTAAGAGTAAAATAAAAACCTGACTAATTAGACAAATAATTTTAAAACCTGAATAATCGCGTTATAATACTCAAAATTAAAAGTTAGGGTTATTATTGATGGATAAGAAATATATTACGGCACAAGAGTTACTAGAAGATTCATTCCGATTAGCAGCAAAAGTATATGAAGATGGCTTTAGACCACAATTTATTGTTGGTATTTGGCGTGGTGGTGCTCCAATTGGTATCGCTGTTCAAGAATACTTTGATTATAAAAAAATCGATACGGATCATATTGCTGTGCGTACCTCTTCTTATTACGGTATTAATAAACAAAGTAAAGATATTACGGTTCACGGTTTACATTATATTATTGAAAATGCCAATGCAGATGATGCCTTGTTAATTGTAGATGATGTTTTTGATTCTGGTCGTAGTATTAAAGCGCTTATTGCAAAATTGAAATTAACAATGAGAAATAATATGCCAACGGATGTGCGAATTGCTTGCCCTTGGTATAAGCCTAATAATAAACAAGTAGATATTACGCCTGATTACTTTGTTTATGAATCTGACGAATGGTTAGTCTTCCCGCATGAATTATCTGGTTTAACACCAGAAGAAATTGCTAAAAACAAATCAGACTTAGCGAATATTAAAGACCTGTTTTAGGCTTTTTTCGTTAATTAAATTGATAACTAAATTACATAGGAAATAACCGAATGCGTTTTCTTTCTTGCTTAGTAGCATTACTACTTTCCTGCTCAGTTTACAGTAAATCTGAAAAACCTACTGTAATTTTGTTATCAATTGATGGTTTTTCATATGAATACCTTGAACAACATAAACCAGCCAATCTGCTTGCTTTAGCTAAGTCTGGTACTGTTGCCGAACTGCTTCCTGTATATCCGAGTAAGACATTTCCTAATCACTTGTCGATTATTACCGGCTCTTACCCTATCAACCATGGCATTAGTAATAATAATTTTTACAATCCTACATTAGGTGAGAAATACGTAAAAGGTGCGGGAAAAAATAACCCTGCATGGTTAACAGCCGAGCCTTTTTGGTACGTTGCAATGCAACAAGATATTAAAGCCGCTGTATATTTTTGGCCGGAATCAGAAGTTATTGGAAAAACACCGACCTATAATGTTCCGTTCAATAAAAAAGATTCAAATAAAGCGCGGTTTACACAAATAATTAAGTGGTTAGAGCTACCGCAAGCAGAGCGACCTCATTTTATTGCCAGTTACTTCTCAACAGTCGATAGTGCAGGGCATCATTATGGCCCTAGGTCGAAGCAGGTTGCGAAGGCTATTGCTGACATTGATAAGCTGCTGGGAGAGTTCGTTTCAACATTAGCAAATGATATAGACCAAGAGGTAAATCTTATTATTGTGTCAGATCATGGCATGATACAAGTTGACAAGAATAAAGCGATAAAACCATCAATGGTGTTTGATCAAGAAACGATTAAACTTATTAAATCGGGCGCTATTATTGTTGCAAGTAACGATACCCAACAATTTCTTTATTTTAACCCGTTAAAATTAAAGCAGCCAGCAGAACAGTTACAAGTAATTGAGAACTTAAAACTAAAATTAGTACAGCAGCAGTCTAGTCTTTATCAATTGTACGCTAAAGGAAGTTATCCTGAGCATTGGCATTTAGCTAAAGATATTACGCTTGTGCCAGACATTATTATTGAAGCAATTCCTCCTGCAACCTTTGTTAAGGAGAAATATAACAAAAAATTAACAATTACTGGTGCTCATGGTTATGATCCAAAAAACCAAAAAAGTTTAGCTGGAATATTCATCGCTTCAGGCGCGAATATCGCAAAAGGAATTGAGGTGGAACCATTTGAAAACATACATGTTTTTTCCTTTATGAGTGAATTGTTAAATCTCAAAAAAATATCAACGATTGATGGTAATAAGGAAGTGCTAATGCCACTTATTATGAAAAATAAATAAAAAGTTAATAGTATGTTATTTTTACTAGCAATTTCATGTAGTAATGTTAGTCTTGAGATCAAGGAAAAGACAATAATAATGTAGTGCAATGAAAAATACTTATATCGCGAGACAAGCAATTTTTAACGATACTTCAGAAACTATTGGTTATGAGCTATTGTTTAGAGACAGTCCTGATAATAAATTCCCCGAAGTTGATCATGATATTGCCAGCTCTAAGTTGATTATTCAAAATCATATTCATGGTGATATTAAAACAATTAGTATGGGCAAGCTGTCATTTATTAATTTCACCGAAAACTGCCTAATTCATAAATTCCCCTTAATGTTTGATAAAGACTCTATAGTAATAGAGCTAGTAGGTCATGAAAAACCAACTAACAAGCTACTAAAAATAATCAAGTTTTATCATGACGAAGGTTATATGATTGCACTAACGCAATATGATTTAGCACTGCATTGGGATGTACTTTTTCCATACATTAATATTGTTAAAGTTGATATTGAAAAAATCAATACTAAACGTTTATTACCTGCTGTTACTCGCATGAGAGCATTTAATATTGCCATTGCGGCAGAGAAAGTAGAAACAAGAAATCAACAACAAACACTTGCTGAAGTGGGCTTTGATTATTTTCAAGGTTATTTTTATCACGAGCCTGAAATTATTAAAGGGCAAACACTTGCACCAATAAAAACTCAAATGCTACATTTGTTAAGTGAAACCTTTAATTCACCACTTAACTATGACAGCGTAGCAGAGATTATTAGTCACGATGTAAACTTAACCGTTGGTTTATTGAAATTAGTTAATAATGTTGCTACAGGTACTCGCGTTAAAATAACATCATTGAAACAAGCGGCGGCTTATTTAGGCGAAGAAAAACTAAGGCACTTTGTTTCTATTCTTGCGTTGTCTAATCTAACATCTGACACGACCGATGAAGTATGTAAACAAGCATTGATAACCGCGAAAATGATGTACTCATTAAGTAATAATGATACCTTTAAACCGGTTAGTGACTTTGCTTTTATCACCGGATTACTTAGCTCTATTGAAGTAATGTTATCTATGCCTATTTCTGAAATTGTAAAAACGATGCCTTTAGCAGAGCCAATTGAAAGGGCTTTAGTGAAGCATGAAGGTTTATTGGGCCAGTTACTCGATTTAACAACGAGTTATATTTTAGGTCACGAACAGGTAACTATTGATAAAACCTTAACGAATATTTTAAATCAGTACTCATTAGACAAAGACGTTGTACAAGCTGAGTTTTTAAAAGCGAGTCAATGGTGTAGTGATCTCGATATTTAAAGTTAATGCTTATAAGGTAAAAGGCCTTCAGTTTATTGCTTTACCGCCTTAACCACTTTCTAATATTGCCTTGTAAAAATTCAGTTATATTAATGAATTAGCAAGGCATCCAACAACCTATTTGAACTCATTATTTCTCTTTAGTATTGGACATAATAGCTGAGGCTAATTAGAATATATCAAAGTTTCCTCTCATTATGTATTCATGTCTAAAACAATACCTGTACCATTATTTCCCACTTATATCGAATTGTGCGATTTTACGTTTGAAAACTATCCAGAATTAGATGACTTTATCAATACACTACCATCTTGGTGTAAAGTTCATTGGGAATGGGGCAAGGAGTTTCTAAAATACACCGGTAGAAATAAATCAGCACATACCTTTGATAGGTTTAGAAATGAAGTTGAAAAATTTTTATTATGGTCATTTTTAGAAAATAAAACACCGATAGATGAATTACGTAAATCAGATATTCTTACTTATGCAGATTTTTGTTGGAAGCCAGCAATAAATTGGATTGGCACCAGTAATCAAGAGCGTTTTAAGCTACAAAATAGTTACTTTACTATTAATGAAATATGGCGACCATTTAAAATACAAGCGGCTAAAAGCCAGACAATAAAGGAAATTGATAAAAAGAAATATCGTCCGTCACAACAAACCTTAACCTCAACATTCACAGCCGTTATTGTATTTTATAATTACTTAATGGGTGAAGAGTTTTGTTATGGCAACCCAGCGCAGATTGCTAAAAAAGATTGTAAGCATTTCATCTTTGACACCCAAGTTAAAGAAATTAAACGACTCTCAAGTTTACAGTGGCAATACTTATTAGATACTGCTATTGAACTTGCTGATGAAGATCCAATATATGAGCGAAATTTATTTGTAATCGCTAGCTTAAAGACTTTGTTTTTGAGAATTTCAGAGTTATCAGAGCGAGATAATTGGTCTCCAACAATGGGACATTTCTGGCAAGATGAAGACGAAAACTGGTGGTTAAAAGTATTTGGTAAAGGAAGAAAGTTGCGTGATATAACCGTTCCCTCTGATTTTATTCCCTTTTTACAACGGTATCGTTTATATAGAGGTCTTTCTGGCTTACCTACCAGCGGTGATAATAATGTTTTAGTTGAAAAAATACGTGGCCAAGGTGGCATGACAACAAGGCATTTACGACGGTTAGTACAAGATATATTCGATCATGCCTTTACACGAATGAAACAAGCTGAAGGTGAAGACCGAGCGGTAAAACTTAAAGAAGCAACCACGCATTGGCTTAG
Organism: Colwellia sp. 6_MG-2023; assembly: GCF_030547765.1. Taxonomy (NCBI): domain Bacteria; kingdom Pseudomonadati; phylum Pseudomonadota; class Gammaproteobacteria; order Alteromonadales; family Colwelliaceae; genus Colwellia; species Colwellia sp. 6_MG-2023. The sequence goes on from NZ_JAUOPP010000005.1 coordinate 78,035, forward strand.
ACACACTGGCGCGAGTATGGAAATTGAGCGTGGTAGAGCACTGAAAGATCTATCAGAAGATTTAGGCCATGCCAGTATGGGCACAACCGATACAATTTATGTACAGTCAGAGAATAAGAAAAGAGCTGAAAGTGGTAAGAAAAGAAAGGTGGATTAATCGTTATTGGTATAATTTTACCGCTCAACTTGCAAGTTAATTCAAGGGTATACTCGTTCGTTTTTAACAAGCATTATTGGATAGCTATTCAGGGTCAGTCATACTTGTTACCATCATTCAGTTTAATTAATTATTTGATTTATATCGTTACTGTATTAATAGGAACTTTTTACTTGTGAAACTCTCTAAATTTGGACAAAAATTTACCCAAAAATCCGGCATAGTCGGATTAATGGATGATATAGGCAATGCCCTTGATGAAAATCCCAATATGATATTTATGGGAGGAGGAAATCCAGGTCAGTTACCTGAAGTTGAAAAAGTATTCCAACAAAAATTAGAATCACTTTTAGCTGATCCTATAAAAAGACAAAGTATATTAGGCGTTTATCAGTCTCCACAAGGAGACAAAGAGTTTCGTGTCGCAGTGGCTAGTTTTTTGAAAAAACAATTTGGTTGGGATCTTAACCACAATAACATTGCAATTTCTAATGGTAGCCAATCAGCTTTTTTCATTTTATATAATATGTTTGCTGGCTCTATGCCAAATGGCGATTACCATTCCATTCATTTACCTTTGTCTCCAGAATATATAGGGTATAAAGATATTGGCGTAAATGAAAACTTCTTTACAGCAACTAGACCATCAATTGAACTGTTAGATGATAACTTATTTAAATACCATGTAGACTTTTCAACGTTAGCATTGTCTGACAAAACCGCGGCAATGTGTGTTTCTAGACCTGCTAACCCAACAGGAAATGTACTTACTGATGAAGAAATCAATCATTTAGATGAATTAGCTAAAGAAAAGAATATACCACTGATTATTGATGGTGCTTATGGTCTCCCTTTTCCAAATATCATTTTTACCGAAGCAACACCTCACTGGAATCAAAATACAATTTTAACCCTTAGCCTTTCAAAAATGGGTTTACCTGGTTTACGTACAGGAATTGTTATTGCCAATGAAGAGGTTATTGAAAACTATACCAACGTTAATACCATTGTTAACTTATCTTGTGGTTCACTTGGCCCAGCATTAGCTAAAGAGTTATTTAAAACCGGTGAAATTGTTTCTATCACGCAAGATTACATTAAACCTTTTTATCAAGAGCGCGCTAACAAAGCGGCTAACTGGTTTCGTCAATATCTTGGAAACCTGCCGTATCGAATACATAAGCCTGAAGGTGCAATTTTTCTTTGGTTATGGTTTAAAGACTTACCAATAACAAGTCATGAGTTGTACCAACGCCTTAAAATACGTGGTGTTTTAGTCGTACCAGGTGATGATTTTTTTGTTGGAATTGATGATGAATGGTCTCATAAACGTGAATGTTTACGTGTTTCTTATGTTCAACCTGAACTACAAGTAAAGCAGGGCATTCAAATTATTTCAGAAGAAGTTATGAAGGCTTACCAAGGGATATAGTAGGCTTATTCATATTTAGGACCGGATGTAGAGCACAAAAAGCCAACGATTAGTCGCTGGCTTTTAATAAAAACTATTATGTTAGAGTTGAATCAAAATAGTAATTTACTTTTTCACACTTAGTGCTTTACCTAGTAACCAAACAGATGCAGCTAATAAAACTAAATCTTTAACCAAAAACTGCCCAGGTACTACATTTAGTGCTGGAAAACCGCCCAAAGAAGCTTCCCAAACGGGTGCTGTTAATAATAGACTTGACGTTACTGCAAATGTTGCGATTGCACCTAAACTGCCCACAATACCAACGATACGATTTAATGGTGTTAATAAAAGCGCGACAGCTGTGGCAATTTCAACAGTGCCAATAAAATTAGAAGCACCTTGTAAACTAAATATGCTATAAAGCCATGATGTAAGTGGGCTTGACGCTATTAACCCTTCAATCACACCCGCTTCGTAGGCACTAAACTTCATTGCACCAATCCAAATAAGTACCAAAGCTATTGAAAATCGTATTGTATTTTCACCGATTTTTGTAATATTTTCTGCGCGACCTTGTGTGTTGTGATGTATAGTTGCTGTGTTCATTATTTATTCCTTTTTTAATATCTACGTATTAGTTTTTTTATTTAATAATTATTTTAGTGTTGCTGTAAAAATTTGTTTAGCGCACCACTTCTTAGCGCTTTATGAAAATCATCGGCACCGCCAATGTGCTGGTTATCAATAAAAATTTGCGGAACAGTGGTTCGTTGGCTTCGTTCTCGCATTTCTAATTGAAGTGCTTTACTGTTTGTTACTTCATACTCTTGATATTGAAGGCCTAGGCTAGCTAAGGTAGCTTTTGCTTGTTTACAATATGGGCAGTAGCCTTTGCTATAAATTTCTATTTTACTCATCAGATACCTCTGTAGTTGTTTTGCTATGTCGTTTTGATGAGTCTATTATGACGGTTATTAAAATCCCAACAACGTGCGAAAGTCTTTACTTTGTACACTAATCGTCTAAAATTAATTTTTTAATGATGTATTTAGAGAAACTTATGGAAATACTCAGCGATATTTTGACTTCATTACGAGTCAGAGGTAGCGTCTACTTTTGTAGCCAAATAGAATCACCCTGGACAAAAGAATTCAAAAATAAAACCACAGCAAGTTTTCATTTAATTAAGCGTGGTGCATGTTGGGTGACTATTGGGGATAGAGTAGAGCAGTTGGGTGCAGGTGACTTAATATTTTTAGGACCTGGAATTGATCATATGCTGTCTAGTGAACCGCCTATGAGTCAGGCACTTTTGTATGAGAATACAACATTATTATTATGTGGAGACTGTTCATTTCAGCATGACGTATTAAGCCCTCTGAGTAATATATTTGAGCAAGTAACCATTGTGCGTGAAGAGGAAATTGAGAAACATACATGGCTCAAAAGCACATTTAATCAATTAAGCTCTGAATATATGTCACAAAGTCCGGGTAACGAGATCATTGTAAATAAGTTAACTGAAGTTGTATTAGTTGAGTTAATAAGAATCAACTTTGGACGACAAGAAGAACATTCATTTTTTCATGCGCTGCGTGATAAACGTATTACAAAAGCGCTAGAACGAATACATAGTTCATTCGAACAACCTTGGACGATTGAAACCTTAGCTGAAAACGTGGGAATGTCGAGAGCAGCATTTGCTAAACGTTTTTCATCACTTGTTGGACAAACTGTATTTAGTTATTTATCTAATTTACGTATTCAAAAGTCTAAGGAGATGATTGCTAATACCTCGCTTTTTATTGATGATATTGCATTATCTGTGGGATATGAATCAGAGCGTGCATTCACAAAAACCTTTAATAAATACGTTGGGATGACACCAAAACAATTTCGAACTCAAAAAAAGAAAAATTAGTATTAGCTGTAAAGCCTCAAGCAAACATTTCTAATACTCAATATTATTATCTCTTCAATGTTAACTTTTAATTCCTATTCAATGCTCTTAGGATTAAGGTTACTTTGCAGTATTTGGGTTAACTGGATAAAATCATCAATTTTTTCTGGCGAAATGTCGTTTGCCATTTTATTGAATACTCGTTTTTCGGCGATTTTAAATAACTCAATTATTTTATCTCCCTTAATAGATAACTTTAATAGATGGCTACGTTTATCATTTTCATTATCAATTTTAGTAATCAATTCTTGGCTAACTAACTCTTTAATTAATCTATTAATTTGGGCTTTATCTCGCCCCATGAAATCAGCTAATTTTTGTCCTGTGCAATTATCAATTATTGATATCACTTTTAACGACTTCAGGTGCATTGGCGCTAAATCAATTGATAATAGCTTTATTTCTTGCTTCATATTATTGCGCACAGCGTGTACTAAACCAAAAATTGCTTCACTTAATTCCATGGGCTCTCCCGGATAAATTCAGTATAGATCAAAAATTAGTTGACATTATCAACCAAAATAAAATATAGTAGACATTATCAACTATATTTTATTGGGTACTGTTATGCAACTTAAATTGAAAAACCTATTTGTTATGTTTTTAATCATGCTTTTTATGGTTGGGACTATTACGGCGATTATGACATTGGTCAATCTTTCACCTGCTCAACCTTTTATTAATACATGGGTTAATTCATTTATTTTTGCGTTGGTTGTTTTGCTCCCCGTTGGTGGCGTTCTATTTATCGGTATGAATAAGCTTATAAATCGATACTGTCTTGCTTGGTCATCTTTACAAAAGAATCTTTTTCAAGGTATTTCAATGGCGATAATAATGGAGTCGATTATAGCAGTAGTTCTTACGGTAAAAAATGGCAGCTACGAGTCTTCAGCTCAGTTTTCACAGTTATTTTTTAATAGTTTACTTTTTGCATTACCTGTTGGGCTTACGCTGTCACTGGTAATGACTTTGTTCATAAAACCAAAATTTGAAGGGTACATAGCAAAAGTACCTGCTTAAACAATTGATTAATAAATTAATAGATAAAAATAGGAAGATATTATGGGACCTGCAATGCGTATGACACAAGTATTATCGGTAGATGATTTATCCCCACATATGAAAAGAATTACCTTAACTGGTGAATCACTGAGTGATTTCCCTGAAGACAAAGAAAGTGCTCATGTTAAAGCTATTTTCCCTAATCCTAATTCAAGTAGCAAAAAACCTAAATTGGGCTTACATTTCGGCTTTAAGAAATTTATGCGCTCTTATACAGTTAGATCTTTTGATAAGCAGAATTTAGCACTAACCATTGATTTTGCGGTAAATGATCATCAAGGTTTAGCTACTAATTGGGCGCTTGAAGCCAAAGCAGGGGATTATCTTGGCATAGCAGGGCCAGGAGATGTAAAGCACCTTGATATCAATGCTAAGCAACATCTTTTTTTTGGTGACATCACAGCCTTACCTGCCATTGCTGCAACTTTGGATAAATTACCTGAAAATGCCATTGGACATGCTTATATACAAATTCCTGATAAGCAAGACAAGCAAACATTAATAACTCCTAAAGGAATAAACATTCATTGGTTGGTAACGCCAAACAAGTTAACTGAAGATTTTTTAGATGGGCTTAAATCACAAAGTAATCATTTGAATGATACTGCTATATTTATCGCTGCTGAAGCAAGTGTTGTAAAACAATTAAAAAGCCATTTAATCAATAATTGTGAGTATGATAAGTCAACACTTTATGCTAGTGCATACTGGAATCAGAAAAGATAATTAAGGTTGTACCTAATATTTTCGGTATTTATCAGTAAAACTTGAAAATAGCGACCTACAAGAACCATAGTGGTATCACTTAATATGATAGTAACTAACTATTTTATTGCTTAAAAATAAATGATAATAATGGCAGAATATTTATATTTATACCAGTTTCATTAATTAAGTGAACAATTTTATACGTAGAAAAAATCACTAAATAAAAGACATTTATTTCAATAACTCGTTGTTCTAATTATTAAATAAATAACGATGTCGTTGGTGATTTTAGCAAGGAGAAATAATCACATAGCTAGTGAGATTGGTATTAAGCATGGATGAACAATGGAAACAATTGAACGGATCTTTCAAGCCATTCTTTTTGAAATGATAGTACTTTCTATTTTGATACCTACGTCAGTTATCATTGGTGGTTTTAAGGCAGAAAAAATGATAGTTGTGGCAATTGGACTATCTTTATTTGCGGTATTTTGGAACTATATTTACAACATAATATTCGATAATTTTATGGGGATAAATCGTTCAGCAAGAGGTTTAGCTGCACGTTGTATTCACGCAGTTGGTTTTGAACTGGGTATGATCGCAATAACACTGCCAGTAATAGCTTGGTATTTAAATATAACGTGGATAGCCGCATTAATTTTAGAAGCAGGTTTTCTAATCTTTATACTGGTATACACCTTAATATTTAACATATTATACGACCGCTATCAGCCTTATCAAAAATGGTTTAGTAAATAACGTCTTTAGCTTAAATGCTAAAGACGTTAAAGTTTGTCTCGTAAAATGTGTTTCATAAAGTCTATCGCTTGCAGTAAACTTTGAATAACTTACTGAGACAACAATATAACCTGTTACATTCTTCAGGCCAAAATCTTAAATTGTTTCATGGAAGCGCTCAGCTGCCGAGGTTTTTGCGATTGCCATCCTTGTTTTATCGGGGGCAGATCAATCATCAACAACCAGCCCTTGTTATCATCGACAATTAAATAAACACCTTGGTTGAGATCAGCTTTCATATTTTGTCTGCTTCTTATTTCTTATAAAAAACAAGCCAAATGGATTACCTGATTTTTGCCTACGTTTATATAAAACAGTAATGGTCAGTAACAGCGCTAAAATTTCTGCGCTTGGTCCTGCTAACCAAATGCCTTGTTCTGCAAACAATAGTGGCAAAATAAATATCAACGGTAGGGTGAAAATGTATACTTTTGCCAGCCGTAAAATAGCAGCTCTTTTGGCATCGCCCATGGCTTGGAACACAACACCCACCATCATTAATGGGCCTAATAAAAATAAGGCTGATGACATAATAGGTAAAATACGCGACACTTCTGTAGTGACATTGATATCGTTAACAAACACACCGCCCAACTGATTTTTAAGCAGTAAAATAACAAACTGACAAAATACACAATAAATAAAAGCGATGATAATGGCTATTTTAATTGCACTGTTTGATCTTAACCATTCTTTTGCGCCAATGTTATTACCTAAAATCGTTTGAAACGCCATACTTAAACCTAACAAGGGCAGAAAAATAAAGGTCATAATTCGCGTAATAATGCCATAAGCAGCAACAGTCATACTATAATTCGCGTCACTCCAAATTTGTAAGTTGTATAAAATAAAAGCAGAAGAAAGTGCCACACCAACATAAGACAAGCTGGTCGGCGCGCCTAACGCTAAAAAGTCTGACCATAACTTACGGTTTGTAGTGAAACGCACAATAGCAACTTTTAACGCGGTTTTACTGTAACGACGAAATAAGTACACGGCAAACAGGGATAAGGTCTGCGCTAATAACGTACCATAAACAGAACCAATAACTCCCCAGCCAAGTATCGCAATAAAAATATAGTTAAACACAATATTGAAGAATACTGATAATAAAGGCACAACCGCCATAAAAGACATCTGTCCTTCACAGCGTAAACTATCGCTATTAATAGTAAGAATAAATAATAACGGCGAGAAAAATATCATGGGTGATAAGTAATCATAACTCATACTAGATAAGCTTACAGAGCCATTATTAACAAACAACACCAAGTGCTCACCGCCCACTAAAAAAAGTACAATTAGCGCCATGCAAACACACATAGACAGCGTAATCGCTTGACCATAAGCGGATATAGCTTCATTCTTTTTATTAGCACCTAATAACCTTGCCATTACACTTGAAAAACCCGCAGACACCCAACTTGATAAAGCGACAAGTAACATAAAAGCAGGAAATACTGAAGTAACAGCGGCAAGAGCATGAGCACCAACAAACTCACCAAGAAAATAGGCATCAACTAATGAAAACGACCCATTAACTAACATCATTAATACGATAGGTGCAGCGGTTTTCATAAACACAGACGGTAGTGAACCGACAAGAAACATGTTGTTAGCGTGGGGCATTGTTATTTAACTCCTAATGGGATAAAGCTCGTCAGTGAAAAGATCATAAATAAAAAACTATTTAATTGGTAAATAAATATCAGTGATCACTTCATGTTCAGACACGTCATGAACAAAATTTACATAATGAAAAAACACAGGAAAATCTCTGCATTGTTCACCACTTGTTGGTAACCATTGTTTATATAAATAATAAACGCCTTTACTTAAATCATCACGATTACCAATATCACGAATAACGGCACAGCGTCCTGCAGGAATAATTTGATTTACTACACCAAACTCATTCTCGGGAATGTCTACTGTAACTGCGCCGCAAAGATCAAAATGAAAGTCTTCTGCTTTTACTACATTAGGATCAGAATATGGTATGCCGTAAGTATTACTGGTTTTTATTGGTGATAACTTGCTGGCTTTGCGCCAAGCAACAAACTTCATCGATGTTTGGTAATGAAGTTTAGGATCACCATAATGTGCCAATGCCGCAACTTTTTGTTCTTTAAAATCAACAATGTTCACATGCATTTTATCGTCCGTATTTTCAGTTAACGGTAGGGTTAACGTCTCTGTTTTCTCATGCCAGTTAAGCCATTTAGGAGATTTTCTAAACTCAGATGGACTTTGTCCAAGCTCGCGCTTAAAGGCTCTTGAAAAGGCCTCGGCACTTTCAAACCCAGCTTCAAAAGCAATGTCGATAATTTTAATGTCAGCTTTAAATACCAATCTAAAAGACGCGCGCTTTAAGCGTGACATCTGAATAAACTTAATTAAATTAAGTCCAGTGAAAGCTGAAAAAACACGATGAAAGTGAAACTTAGAAAAACCTGAAACTGCACTTAATCGATCTAATGTTAAGTCATCATCAAGATTCTGATTTATATAATCACATACCCTAATAATATTTTGTTCGTAATTACTCATTTGATAAGACTTATCCCATTATTTATTGCCTTAGCAATTAATTCTCTATGTAGTTTAGATTTATTAATCTTAAGTAGATATTACACGTTGCCATGAAAAAATATTGACTGAAATTGCTAATTTTTGAATTAATTAAAATAATTAACAAACACATGCAGTAAATGTAATTAGCATTACTTTAGGATTTTTTATGATGCATTGAAACGTATTATAAGTGCATGGCTGCATGAGATGTAATTGAGTGGTATTGCTGTGTACTATTTTCTAATGACTTAACTAGCAAAGGTACCCAGTAATAGTATGGTGTACCTTCGCTAAAGATAGTTTATTGTCAGTCTATTTTAGTTAGTATTATCAGTGTATTGTTAAAATCTACAATGCACTGATAATACGTACACGAGCTAGATCATAACACCAGTTATAAATAATCGCGTATAACAAGAAGAATAGAATAAGGGTTGTTTCCATCGCGGCAACAATCCAAAAGTCTAACTGTAGTACCCACATTATTAATGGGAGCGTGACGAAAGTTAGTCCTAATTCAAAGCCGAGTCCATGACCTATACGCATTTTAATTGTACGATTGATGCGATCATCTCCGAAAATATGATCGAATACTAAGTTGTAAAAATAATTCCAGAACATCGCAATTAATGACAGGCCCATAGCTAATCCTGTGGCTGATTTTGTATCTACATCGATAAAATTCATTGCGGCATATATCATAAATATTAATGCAATCGCTTCAAATAATACGCTGTGTAAAATACGCTCTGTTGTACTAATACTTTGCACGTTCATGCTAAATTTCCTTTCGTTGCTTTGTATTGATGTTGTTATAATAATCATTCATTATGAAAGAATATAGTTAGTTACTATCAGGAAAAGTGATATGTATAATTTAGAACAGTTGAGAATGTTTGTAGAAACAGCAAAATTTGGTTCATTTTCAGCATGCGCGCGTAAGTTAGGCAAGGTTCAATCTGCAGTGAGTCAAGGGATTGCCAACCTTGAAATAGAACTTAATACCCGATTGTTTGATCGTACTAGCCGTAAACCAACTTTAACATCACATGGGGAAAGATTATTACCGTTTGCTCAAGCAATTTTGCGACAGACTTATGAGCTTGACTCAGTAAACAATGCATTAAGTTTATTTCATGAAACAGAGGTTAAAATAGCGCTAGATGATGCCTTACTTCCGGTAGTTACCGATATTTTAAATGATTTTTCAACGAAGTTTCCTGGTACTAATTTGGAGCTTTATGCTGTTTCAACACCCGATGTATTAACCTTGGTGAATACTGAACGAGCTGATATAGGACTAATGTTTGCGAATATCGGTTTCCCGAAAGAAGTGGATTTATGTTACATAGGGAGTTTGCCGTTTTATGGCGTTGTGAGTCCATCACACCCACTAGCGAGTATGAATATAGTCACCGTTTCAGACTTATCAGCCCACCGTCAATTATTGACAAGAGGGCTTGATGAAAAAACCTTGCCGCAAAGCCCAAATATATCTTCGCATACTTGGTGGGGAAGTAACTTTAATGCTGTTAATACAATGGTAAAAGCAGGGTTAGGGTGGAGTTATATTCCTGCTTATATGGCAGAACAATACGAAAAAAGAGGTGAAATGGTACGCATGAATTTAAGCTTCGATCATAAGCCGTGGCCTATGCAAATTGAACGTGTGATGACCAAACAAAAGGCTAAAGGGCCAGCCTTGATATGGCTGGCTGATGCGGTCACTCATATATTGGATAAATAATAGCTTGCTTGCCTTAGTTACTCTGCTAAATCATGATGGCTTTTATAATTACCGGTGTTGTCAAAAGTACGCTGTTCGGGTAAATCGTTAATGACCTGTAAGATCTTTTGACCACTTAATGCCTTGGTTAAGGTAAAACCATCATACAACTTTCCTTCAGTGGTAAACGATTGATATATTATCTTATTATTCGTTTTTTTAATTACCTGATAAGTAGGAGTATTCTCGCCTATACGTTCAAGAGTTACACCATAATGACTATATTCTTGCCACCGTGTCGGTTTTTGAGGATAGGTTTTAGGGCCTGCAACTGATGTCACAAATACCGATTTAACTTTTTTAGGTGACGAATGTCTGGCCAATACGGCAATATCTTCTTTTGTACCTATACTGCCACGCGCATACGTGTGATCGTGACCTTGTAACACTAAGTCGACATTATGTTTTAATAAAACAGGTAAGAAAGCCGCTCTTACTTCTGGCTCGTCTTGTCCTGGGGTATTTAATGGTACACCACAAGATGAAAATACTGGATGATGCATAGTGACAATTCGCCATTGTGCGGTGCTATGTTGTAGTTGATCATCAAGCCATTCAGCTTGTGCTTGTAACAAGGCAACGTCACCTTGAGCTTCAGAGTTAAGTACAAAAACATCTAAATCGGGGTAATGTGATACGTAAACAGTTTCTTGTAATGCATTAGGTAAAGTAGGTGCAGGAGGCAATGTGAATTGATCTTGCCAAAGTGTTGAAAGCGCCCAATTTTTTTGAGTGCTCGCCTCTGTACTCGTTTTTATACTGGTATTTGTATTTTCATTAGCTTGTATTTGCCAATCATATTCGTGGTTTCCGGCAACTAATACCGCAGGGAGCATGCCATGTATAAAGCGTCCAGCATTAAGCCAGTTTGACCACTGCTTGTCATTCGCTCCTTCGTTTACTAAGTCCCCAGCGTAAATGGCAAATTCAGCATTGGCTGCGCTTTTCCATGCCCGTCGTAAAACCATGGGCCAATGAGAGTAAATGCCGTTTTGTGCATCACCAAAATAAAGAAATTCGACATCTTTATTCATTGTTAGCGACGAAGTTTTAATTTGTTGCCAAGGTGACCATTTACCTTTGCTACCACTAACACGGTAGTTATATAGGGTATCTGGAGATAAGTTTTTAAAGGTAATTGCATGATAATTAACATCGGGCAATTTATTATTGGCAGGGTACTTAAATTCCCCTTGATTATTTTTACCTTGTTTTAAAGAGACAATACTGGTGATTGCGTTAACGGTACTGGCACGCATATCAAACCTGGCATCTGAATTTGCTTTAACTATTTGTCCATAAGTACTATCGGTAATATTATTAGTTCGCCAAGTAATTGATATACTTGTCGCCGGATCTTCTGTCGCTGTGGCAATAATACGATCTGGCCATGAAGAGGCCAATTGATAAGGGGTTTCTGATTTAGAGACTTGCGCCGTATTAGCCAATGCGGCATTTGATATAAGTAAGAGTAGAGCTAAGCAAAAAAAACAAGTTGATGAAGTCATAAAGTCACCTGAAAATGTACTAACACTTAATAGAAAAGCGTCACAACAATATGAGACGCTTTATGGTAAGAAAATAACGCACCCATTATGGGCACGTTATTTATATTGGTGGTTAAAATGCGTAGCTAATACCACCACCATAAGTTGCTGGTGCACCAACTAAGCGAGAGCCACTATTGAGTTCAAGAAAGTAAACTTCATCAGTAATATTGCGGCCATAAGCATATAAATTTAAACCATTGTTCAATGTTACATCCACACGTAATCCAAGTAAGCTGTACGAAGGCGTGGTGTTTCCATCACCCGCATTTAAACGATTAGACTCCTCACCGTGGTAGCTATAATTAATACGCGCATTTAACTGAGTATTATTAGCGAATGACGTTTCATAATTAAGTGCGGCCGTTTGGCTCCATTTGGGTGAGCCAGGAAGTGGATCGCCAATGGTGCTGATAACATCGTTCACACGATTTGAATTAAATTCAGTAATCTCAGTATCTAAATAAGTACCTGCAGTATTGAAGGTAACTCGATGACTATCTTGTTCAAACAAAGTAACCGCTAGTGAGGCTTCGGCACCACGAACGGTAGCTTTACCTACGTTTGTTCTACCGTTTGTATCATTTGATAAACGAGCTGTCGCCTGTAACTCTTCAAAGTCATAAGAAAATACATCTAAGGTAAAATTGACTGTGTCATTTACATAACGTGCTCCTGCCTCGTAAGCAAATACTTCTTCTGATTCAAAAGGCTGCGTTTCTTCTTCTGAAAAAATAGAAGTACCGTCGAAGCCACCACCACGATAAGCCGTACTGACAGAAGCAAATACGTTAAAGTTGTTGTTAACAAAATATTGCACAACTAATTTTCCTGACACGTTGCTGTCGTCAAATTGTCGATCCCAAGAGAAGTTAGCATCAGTGTTAAAAGTATCTTCAAATATCGATAATCCCCAAGGATCTGCATCAATGTTTTCGCCACGAAATTTAGCGCTATCTTTGGTGTAGCGTAGTCCTGCACTAAGCACTAAATCGTTAGATACATTCCAGTCAAGATTACCAAAAGTAGCAACACTGTTACGACGCTGATTATAAGGAGAGCTGTACTGAGACAATACAGCATAACTGGTCCAGTTACTGGTAAAGTCGACAGAATCGTTGATAAAAAAGGCACCTGCTATCCAATCAAATTCGCCGCCAGTACTATCACTTAATCGTATTTCTAACGATGTTTGATTTAAACTATCATCAAAATTGTATTGATAGCGCGGGAAAGAAGTACCATCACCATTTCCACTAACATTACGGTCACTACTTTGTAGAGCGAATAACACATCTAAATTTAAATCTTTATCTAATTGGCGGCTGAAATCACCTGAAAATCCACTTACGTCTATTTCGTGTGAGTAATATTCACTGGCATAGAATTCATAAGGATTATCGTTTTCACCTGCATTAAGAGCAGAAGTATCATCATCGAATGCAATACGATCATATTGGCGAGTATCGCCACGGTTTTGGCTAACAAAATAGTGTAAGGTTAACGATGTTATATTATCAAATTCATATTCAGCAGTGCCTCGAAAAGCAAATAAATCAGCATCACCAAAACCATCACGTTCACCGGGATCTGTCACCGCAGGTATAATTCCTTCAGTACCTTCAGGTACGAACCCAGCAAAATCACCCGCGCCTTGACCATCCATAAAGCCACCACCTTGCTTCATTAATACTGCAACCCGTACACCTAAATTATCTGATACTGGGCCACCAACAGCAGCGCTACCAGAAACAAAGTCGTATGAGCCATATTCAATATCTGCATAACCGTTTAAGGTATCACCTGGGGCACGCGTAATTGCGTTAATTGTACCTGCTGTAGTATTGCGACCATATAAAGTGCCTTGCGGTCCTTTAAGTACTTCAATACGTTCTAAATCAAAAAGTGGCATACTTAAATAAGCATTAGAAGTTTGGTAAATACCATCAACATGCAGAGCAACTGATGGATTACCATTAGGTTTATAATCATCAGCACCGCCAATACCACGAATAGTGATAAAGCTGTTTTCAGGGCCACCAAAAGCTGAATTGATCGATATGCCTGATAAACTATCGATTAGGTCGGTGAAATCAGTGACACCTTGAGCTTTTAATTCATCGCCACCTAGTACTGAAATTGCTACGGGCGTATCTTGTAAACTGCTCTCGCGTTTAAGGCCAGTCACCACAATTTCATCCATTGGGGCTTGATAGTTAGCAGCACGTTTATTAGGTGAAGTAGGGCTTAAGTCTGCTTTTTTTATGATGATGGCACCACTTGGTTGTTCTTGGGCTATTAATCCACTGTCGAGTAATAATTGGTCAACGGCTTCAATAACTGTTAGTTTACCTGTTGCAGCAACGGCTTGTTTATCACTAACTAAGCGACTTGGTGCAATAATCACGGTTCCCGTTTGTTGAGAAAGCTGATTAAGGGCTTGACCTAAAGGTTGAATGGAAATATTTATTTCAGCTTGTTGTGCAAATACATGTTGAGGCGTTAAAGAAGCAAGTGCGCCACTAAAAAGTGCAAACTTAATAGAGCTACTGAGTAATGTTTTCATAATGTATCTTCCGGTTAATTAATAGAGGTTCGTTACAAGAGTCATCAAGAAGAATTTTTTTTCAGTAAATGTTGATGTTTAACAAAAGCTTCATAAATTGAAGCTTATGAAAAACGTCCAGAACACTTATTTACTATGGCTTAGCATTGATTTTTGTTATTACAGTACGATTTACTTCTTCTGTTAACTTAATAGGATAAGCGGCAACTAATCCTGATAGAACAGAGTCAATTTGATCAAAATTAAATGATGCGGTGATAGGCAGATGATTGATGCTTTCATCTGATATAATAATTGGTTTTGTAACGTAACGATTAATATCTACAATGACATTTTTAAGCGGTATATTATCGTAAATTAATCGTGAATTTAGCCAAGAAAATTCTGTTTCCGGGTCAAAATGAGTAACACCATTAACAAATGCGCCATGAATATCAGCACGTAATTGTTGGTTTGGATGCAACTGAACCACTTTTTCATCTTTACTACCATACTCAGGTAAATCAGCTACATCGACAAGCCCACGTTGTACTGAAATTTTTAACTCATTGTTAGTACTATATTCAACTTCAAATGCTGTACCACGAACCCGAACTTCAGTATGCTGAGCTGATACTGAAAAAACACGTTCTGAATCATGAGTTACGTCGAAATAAGCACTACCTTTACGCAGTGATATACGCCTTTCATGTTGATTTATATCCACCAAAATACTGGAATTTCCAGCTAACGTAACCGCGGTACCATCACTTAATGTAACCGTTTTGTTTTCACCTATAGGTGAAGTAAACACTATTTCAGATGCTGTAACTTTCATGGTTTTAGGTGCTTGAAAAGAATTGTTAACAACTAAAAATAAAGCACTCGCGGCAATACCACTTAGCCATAACGCTGATTTAGTGAGTATAGATTTTGATTTTTTTGTCGGTAACGAAGCAGGTTTTCGTATCGCATATTGTGCTAGCCATTCTACCGATGAATCTGTCGCTCCTATGGTTTGCCAAACTTTGTATGACTGGCTAAATGCTTGTCTATTCACATCATTTTTATTTACCCATATTACAAATTCATCACGTTTTTTTTGTGTAGTTTCACCAGAATATAAATAGATAAGCCATTCTCTTGCTTGATCTTTTACCGTGTTAGCTTGATTTTCGTTGTGTTGAACTGTCATGATTTGTACTCGTCGGGTAGGGCGCTTGCAAGTGAATTACTACTAGTATTTTTAACTAACTTATCGTTATTGTTGCTAGATGATTCTTCGTCAATCGCTTCTAAAACAGACATTGCTGTATTTAATTGACGGCAAATATCAGCAAGACTCCAGCCTGTATCTGCAGCAATTTGTGCGTATGTTTGACCTTTGATTCTGGCGCGCATTAATATATCGCGTTGTTTATCAGTGAGTTGTTCAGTAGCTTTTTGAATAACGTGAATACGTTGTTCACTCTGTAAAATACGTTCAGGGCAAAATGTGTCAACTTGGTCTTCATCAATTTGCAGTTGTTCGGTAATAAATTCTCGCGCTTTGCATAAATGACCAATAGATTTAAGCGTAATGTTGATAGCTATTTTTATGATATATGCTTTGGGATCATGTATTTGCTCGGGATTATTCATTTGTGCAAAACGGCTAAATGCTTCTTGGGCAACATCTTCTGGCTCTGGAGGGCCTGAGCCATAGCACTTATGTAACAATCGACAAACATCTAACCAGTGATCACGAAATAAAGTATCAATGGTCTGTGTTTTAGCTGACTTTGTTTTTAGCGTATGGATGGTTGCAGATTTAGCAGAAGGCTCTTTAACATCGGAATTGAAAAATAACGGGACATTGGACAGCGCTTTATTCATTTTAGTTAACCTAATAGCAATGAAAATCGGCGGAATATTATCGGTGCTTTATGACAAGCTTATGACATTTAAGGTTTATAGAGTTGGTTTAACAAAAAGTTAATATTTTTATCAACAAGTTTTAATATTTGTCATTATGGATAATTATTGTTGAGAAATAACTTCATATTAAAGTTAGATCATTATCTATGTAGCTAATTTGAGGATAAGAAATTTCGATATCTGGAAGTAATATTTATCAACTTGAATAATTGGCTTATCAGAAAGAAATGCTAATGACATTGAGTAAGCATTTTTGTCATCAGCAAATAATATTTAACTCGTCAAAGATAAATTTGGTGAAATGAAAAACTTCTAAGCTGTAATCAAAAGTATAGACGATCAATACGGTGACGGTCTGTAAATTCTAACTGGTAGTAACAGCCAAATAGAATCAGATTTCACATAGCGTTAGGTTTAAGAATTAACAACTTAATGACAAAATTAGCTACAAAGCTACTAGTTAACTAAATATACGTTATGTCCAGTATTAAATAGTATCGGATTTAGCGAGGGTGTTTTTATAGAGAGGGGTCTTGAGCACTTATTGTTAATCCAAATTAAGCACTGGATCGGATCCACTCTTCACTGGGAAATCATTTTGTTGAATTTTAGCTTAATGACATTTTACTGTTTGCAAGTTAACAACTAGATCCTATATTTTCTTTTTAATAAAAAGATAATGCACTTTGATGCTGCTTCATTACTAAGGTAAATATACTATTAACCACTATGTATATAGTATTTAAAATCGTGAATCGTTTTCACAAGGAATACCGTCATTGTCGCCATCCATTTTTGTATTAGGACAATATCTGGTAAAAAACTCAGCTTCAGCGCGGGAATTCATTTGGCTGCAATACTGCCTACCATCACATGAAAACTGTGAACCTTTGTTAGATAGTTCACTCTTTAATTCATTCTTTAACTCATTGCTTAATACTGAGCTACTTGGTATTTGATTATTTGATTATTTGGTGTTTGTAGTCTTGGAACATTTGATACTAATCGTTCATATGTAAAAAAACCAATTACGAGTAACATAAGCAGTAAAACAAGTTTATTCTTGCGTCTTGGGGAATTTTTTCTAATACGAGATTTCTTTGTTAGCCTTGATTTTGTTGCTACACCTTCAATACGGCAATTAACAGCGTTAAATTTACCGTTTGCTTGTTGTTCTACTTCAAAATAGATGAAATCACCAACCTTGGGCTCTCGACTCATGGCTTTTAAGGTTGAAATATGAATAAAAACATCGTGTTTAAGCTCATCTGATTGAATAAATCCAAAACCTTTAACACCTTGCCAATTTTTTAGCTTTCCTTTGTACATCACAGTTCCATTGTAAGTTTATTTGTAAATGTCTAACTAAGTTAATATCGCCTAGAAAAATCAACTTTGTTAGTCATATTTATCCATTGTAAAAAATAGCTGAAATAGAATTTCAACATGTTAGCTTTAGTGATCTTGCTCAAACTGGCTATATTGTTCAACTAAGTTAAATAAGAACGCTTTACCTGCAGAGCTAATAAACCAACTATTGCCCCCTGTTTTGTAGGCAAAATTTCGAATCGTTATAAAGTCTATCGCTTTAGGCCAGTTGTCTATTTTAATGGCTTTAAGTATAGCTAATGACTCATCGTCTTTTGACAATGTTAATAAATCGTTCTCATTAAAACCAAATTGAGCTTGGCATAATTGCTCAAGTTCACGTCCTGTTTGACTATAATAACGGCCTAACTGCAGTAAAATAGCTTGTACTTTTAAGGCATTATCGTCTGCTTCATCACTACTATCGGCACGTAATTCACGAACATAATAAAAATCCCCTGCGCTATGTAAACAAAGTTCATAACCTAAATGCTGGTATAAGGATTCAAAATGTTGAGATGAATTAAATAAACAGGTAAATAATGGGTTATCGATATTTTTAGCATTTATATCGTCATACACTAGCTTAGTAATGACTTTTCCTTGGTTGAATTGACGAAAAATTGCTGCGCTATGTTGCGCATTAACTTGCTCAAAGCTATTAATGATTTGTTGATTTGATGGTGATAAATTGTTTTGAGCTGATTCTTGGTCATCATTTTCATCACCACTTACACTACTACCTACATCATTAGGTACTTGCGTGTTGTCATTGGTGTTTTGACTACTATTTTCACCAGCATCTAACTTAGGCTTATAGCCACTATTAGTAGTATTCACGTCGTCGGCTTCTGTTGTTATGTCTTTGTCATTACTCATTATTTCGTGATCTCTTTTTCATTGCACTTAGGCTGATTAGCAATTACTTTTTTACGGCGGTAAATATAAATTTCATCGTTATGTCGTAAGTAGGCTTTTTGGTTTACCGTTCTTAACGTGAAGTTAGCTTGTTGCTCTTGCATTAATTGGCATGCACCAATAAGGTCTACCAGTCGATAATCGTCAAAACTATCACTTAGACGACAATGTAGCATTGCTGTTAAGTCATTGCTTTCTCTTAATTTAATAGTATTTAAATGTTCAAACATCGCAAGAGATCGCTTAAGAACAAGTGACTCGCTATCATCAATAACCGCAGTTAAATTGAAGTTTTCATTGTCTGAATTAAAATGTCCATCAAGGTTCAAGGCTTCAAGGCGCAGTGATAACTCAGTGAATAAGTTATTAAAATAACTGGTTGACTGCCCTACTCTAAAATCTTTTAATTTGCTTGCTCGTTTTAGGCTATTAATAAAATCAAATTCTTTAACAAGGTTATTATCTATTTTGGTTTTATTCAAACTTCGCTCAAGTGTTTTGTCATAAGCAGACAGTAATTTTTGATGAAAATGCTCCATAGCATTACTTTGCAGTAACGCTGAACGCGTTTTCCTTAAAAACTGATCTACTTGGTGAGCTACTTCGGTTATAGGGAGAAAAATGTTACTAAAACTCATGCTATAACGTAATACTTGTGAACTTAAGGCATGTTTATTATTGCCTGAAAAGGCGTTTTTAAAGCTCTCTAACGTGGCAAATAAATTAGTACCTTTGGCCAAGCGAGTACTGTGATTCAAAAAGTTTTGTGTTGGTTTTATATGACGCTCAAATAAATGTGTAATTTGCGCCAACATTTTTTCTTTATGTTCGTTACCTAAATATTGATTATTCGTTGTAGATGAATCGTTACTGACTACTTCTGTAAATACTTGACTCGACATTGCTTCAAGATCTTTTCCAAGTCCTTGCATTCGGTCAATATTTTGTTTGAGCAAACTTAACAATTCACTTAACTGCTGAACTAAGTCGTCTACAAATTCTAAGTAATCTGGATCATCATCAATAAACGATAGCTCGGCATTATTAACTCGCTCTTGTAAGCGCCAAAGTGACGCGAGTCGAGATTTCAGTTTAGAATCAGTCAACTCTTGATACAGTGAGCTTTCACAAAGACGGAATATACTAATAATCCCTTCTTGAAAACTTAAGCGGCATGTTCCTTGATAAATATCTTTATCCATCAATATGTGACTTTGCAATAAGTTGTCGGTATCAAATGCAAGCGTAATACGCTGACTTTCAATATGACTTACTTGTTGAGAGTACTGTAAAATTTCTAGTGCTAAGTGAGACTCAGTAATAAAACGGACTTTGTTGTTATCCATAGTACGAATAACATTAAACATGATTGTTGGGTGATCTAATAATATGCGTAACGTTTCAATCGTATTAAATTTTTTATCTGAGTGCTTTTGCCCACTTGATACCAAGGTGGTTTGAGTTGAGCTATTCTCGTTGCTGATTGCTTTACTGATAGCCACTTAAGCTTCCTCATTCCCTTGTTTTACTTCACTGGTAATCGTTTGGCTCTCAGTAATATCATTTTCAAGTACTTTACTTTTATTTACTTGTTTGTCAGCTATTTGGTCATCATCATTTTGCAAATCAAATATATCCGTTTGCCCTGCTTCGATACCAGCAAGTAAACCAAGTTGCGACTCTGTTGATTGATCATTATCATTTAGCAAGCTTTCATCAAGCGATGTAAATAACTCTGCGCCGCCCCAATAAACTAATGTACGCTCTTTGGAATAAGGCTTTTGTGTGCGCATGGCCCCTATTTCATGATAACGACCAATTTTATAAATAAGTTGTGAACTAGCACTATGCGTTGATGCAGCGAATAAAGTAAAGCCACTCGATTTAATATCATCAAGTAACCAATCAAATTGTTTAACATCAACTGTCGCTACTTCATCTAGCACTAATGGCAGTAATAAATCATAACCACTGGCACGTAGACGTTTAAGTAATATTTGTACTAACTTTAGGTTGATTAATGCTGTTGTTGAATTGGATTGTTGTTTACTTTGCCACTGTGTTTGATTTCTTTTACGGGTTTTATAAGATAAGTTTTCAATAATCTTATCCATAGTTAAGCGCTGACTAACGGCCTTTACATTTGAACCACTACTTTTACTTGCGAATATTCCTGAATTGGCAAAAGCACGTAATCTTGCATAAAAATTATCTGAAATTAATTGTTCGGCATATAAGTCAACATGTTGTAATTCTTGTACTAGATTTTCGAACCGTTTATCGATATGAATTTCAACGCTGATACCGTCTAGATCATTAATACTGATTTGTGAAAAATCTCGATTAAGTCCGGTTTCAAAATCTTTAATATAATCGAAGTTTTGTTGTAATAAATTCATGTAACTTTGTACAGATTCATTATGCACATAAATCTGCTCATTCAGCATGGTTTGACGTGCTTCTAAATTAGTATAAACATCACTTAATGCTTCAAACGTTTTTCTAACAACAGAGAAACTTGGTGCTTCGTTCATAATCCCCTGTTTATCAACAATAATTTGTTCTAACACAAAGTTACATAAACCTTTTTGTAACTGTAAATTCAGCTCAGTTAACGACGCTAATTGCGCTTCAATATCTGCTAACTCTGCTGTTGTTAACGTAAATTGGCGTGTTGAGGTAATGGATTTTTCTAAAGCCTGAGCACAACGGGGATAACGCGTTTTTATGCTATCGGCTTGTTTTTGTAATTGCACTAAACTATTTACTTGATTAGAAATAGTTTGCCAATTAAGTTTTGCTTGCTCTGCTGTTTGTTGTAACTGACTTAGCGTGGTTGATGCTTTACCTTGTTCATCGGCTAGCTCTGTTGTTTTCCTTCGTACTTGCTCAAGCTCTTGCGTTACTTCTTCTAGGCTTAAATTATTATGTTCAAGATGCTTAAGCGTAAGTAACTCTTCTTCTGCAAGATTTATATCACGGGTTAGACGTTTGATCTCACCAGCATTGGCGATACTATTATTTTGAGATTGTCGTAATGCTTGTAACGATTGTCTATCTGCTTTTAAGTCAGCTTCTACATCTGTTAGTCTAAGTTTACTATCATCGTTAAGTTGTTGGGATTGTTGATTAAAGACTTCATCAAATAAAATGACTGCATCACTTTTATTTTCAAACAACTCTGCAAACTGATTGAAAGCTGCTAACTGTAGTTCAGTTAAATTTTTACCTGGGTTTGCTAGTGCTAAACGTTTATTTATTGCAGCGTATACTTGCCAAGTACGTTTAGGCAATTGATTACTTAAGGAAAATTCTTGGGTATTAATACGCGTAATTAAACGTTGTTGCTCACTTTCATTCTGGTTAATACTTGCTTCAAGTTTAGCAATACGATTAATACTTGCTGTTCTATCTTGGTGTGCAGCTAAGTCTTCTTTCATTGTGGCAATATCGTCATTAAACCATTCAATAACGGTATGAAGTGGTTTATCTGGATAGCCAGCGAGAAGCAATTGTGCTTTATCTAATGCTTTGGTTAAACGTGTGTATTTAGTATTGAGTTTATTTTCTTCAATTTGCTCTGCTTTTAAACTAACTTTTATACTTTGCACTAATGCCTGTTGGTCTTTCAACTCGCTGCTAGACTCACTGACAACATTAGCAGCTAGTTGTAAATGCTTTTTCAGTTCACTAAGTTGGGTATTAAGCGAGATATAAAAGTTAGCAAAATCTTTGTCTGCCATTTGAAAACGAGAATACTGCTGAAAGTTTTCTTGTAGGCCTTGGTATTTGTTTTCTAAGTTAGAGATTTTGGTTAGCTCTAACTCTTGTTGTTTTAGTTCGTCGTGCTTTGATAGAAACTGATCAATATTAAAATCTAAAATATCACTAGTGAATTTTTTATCCGCTTCGATGATATTTGCAACGGCTTTCGCTACACCACCGCTACCTGAATTCATTTCAAATAATAAGAGCACTAAAGTACGTAACGATTCAATTCGCGCATCATCACACTCAGCAAGTGGAAACACACTGTAACGCATATTCTGGGGCACTAGTTGCTCGTTCGCGTAAAGTAATTCTTTTAACTTAGTGGTGTCTTTGATTGATACAGTATCTTTATGTAAACTTTTCAGTTGTTTAAAAACTTCGCTGCTACTTAAACTGTTAGCACGATAACCAATACCGTCTTCATCTCCATCAAGCTGCCAAAATAAATGACGAATTTGATCGAATGCTAGCGGTGTGAAAATTCGACTGTAACTTAAATAGCCAGTACTTGGATGTAGAATTTGGCAATGATTATACTCAGTGCCTGCATGTTGATGACTTACTTCTAAAATTAAGAAACTGTATTTACTTGGGAAATAATGATGATAACTTTCTTCATTGTCATAAAAACCATCATTTTTAGGGGTACTGAATGCAAATTTGTTTTTTGAATTCTTAAAATTGTTTTCAGGTAATAAAAATAATCGTAGTGAGTTTAATATACTCGATTTACCAATATTACCATCAGCGAGTAAAATAGCATGTTCATCTACCGGTAGTTCTACATAGCAAAAACCCGCTGAGTCAACGAGTACCATACGCTTAATTTCAAATTTGTATTGTGACGACATGTCTTACCTTTTTCTTTTTGTCTGACAAATTCAGTTTTGTCTGAACTCGACCTTTAATGGGTCATTAATTAGGTTATTACCAAGTTTTACTGACGTTTTAAACTAATGTGTATTAGTTATATACTATTTATCTAATTCGGTCTGACAAATAGACTTCTTGTTCCATAAACGCTCTAGTGTGCTGGAACGCATGAGCTAAATCAACCAAATCAAGTTGTTCTGCTAACTTAATTGCTTGTTGCCAACTCTCTGGTTTTTCTGGGATTTTATTAAAGTGGGTTTTTAGAAATTTCTCGTTGTTAACTTGATTGTTACTTGGCTGCATAAATAACAGTTCCGTGTTAATTGTATGTGCTTTAAATAGTTTGCGTAAAGTCGAAAACATGGTTAAACCACCAAGATCATAATCAAAACAGCATAATATTGTTTGATATTGGCAGAAAAAATCCGCATGTAATGCATTAGTTATACTATTACCGTGCCCAAAAGCAATATCAAGGGCCTGTAGATCATAATTAACATTTGAAGATGTTTCATCTAACAGAGCAGCTAAAAACTCATTGTATCGAAAGAAATTCTCTTGATTTTCAATTATTACTAAGGTTTTTTGGGGCTTAAAGCTCAATGTTAATTCTGAATGACTACACACAACAACATGAGGACATTTAGGTTTTTCTTGCCAGTATTGATGATTAAATGCTTCAGGAAACACCAACACGAAGCTCATTGAACTTTTATGTTGGTGTGAATTTCCTTTAACTGCGGCTTCAGTTCTATTCGTACTAGGTGTCGCTGCTGATAATAACTGTTCAAAACAGGCTTTATCAACAACTGTTACCAGAAACTTTCCATTGCCTTTTACTTTGCTGACACTAAAAATATGTCGCCAATTTTGCTGATGCAATTTAGGTAGCAAGGTTAAAAAACGTGTGAAGTTTATTATTTTTCCTTCCTGGATTGCCAACAAGTATTGGTGAAGATTCATTAATGTTGTACTGTTTTCAACGGTTGTAATTCCAGCACTAAGGCAGGATCAATTCTCACATCAAACCAATTAATACGCCAATCTAAGTGAGGTCCTGTCGCTCGACCACTTTGGCCTACGGCAGCAACTACTTGTCCTTGTGTTACTTTATCGCCTTTTTTAACATACGAATCACTTAAATGTAAAAAAGTAGAGCTAACGCCCTGACCATGATCAATAACCATAGTCCCCCCCGAATAAAACATATCAGGAACCCACAGTAATACAGTGCCAGAAGCCGGTGCTTTTACTGGATCACCCGTATTACCGGCATAGTCTAGACCAAAATGAGGATTTTTAGGTACGCCATTATAAACACGTTGGCTACCATAAACACCGGTAATGGTACCTTCAATAGGAGGAATAAAGCCTTGAGCAAAATAATCAAGCGAGCTGGCAATTTTTCTAGCCGCTTTTACTTGTGTACTATCTTTTCTAGCGCGTATAGCGGCTTTAGGGTTTGGCTGCATAATGCTTTTTTTAATGCCTTCAATCCGTTGAATGTTATATTCACGTTGCTCAGGTATTAATATTTTTTCTACCCGATCACCATTAATTGAAGTGATGACTAGTTTATGGCTTTGTTTATCATCACGAGAAAAGCCAAACGTGTAATCTCCATTAGCTGATACCATTAATGTTTTACCATTTAGCTTAACAGTGTCACTTGGTAATGTTTTACCAACAATTAAACCGCCCTGCTTAATAACACCTGATAAAGCGATATTTTTTGTATTCACTTTTTCAATTATTTCAGCTTTATCACTCAAAACATTAGTCGCTGCTTGAGTTGTAGCACTTGTTACATAGCCACCAGCAAAAGTTAATGCCATTAGCGTTAAACGAAAGGTATTATTAATCATAAACAAACTAACCATGAACAATGGCTCCTTTAGCAACCCCTTCATACGCAATAACTTTAATGGTGTTATT
This sequence comes from Colwellia sp. 6_MG-2023, assembly GCF_030547765.1. Taxonomy (NCBI): domain Bacteria; kingdom Pseudomonadati; phylum Pseudomonadota; class Gammaproteobacteria; order Alteromonadales; family Colwelliaceae; genus Colwellia; species Colwellia sp. 6_MG-2023. The sequence goes on from NZ_JAUOPP010000005.1 coordinate 103,374, forward strand.
AGCGAGTTCAGGGTGTTCTGCTTTTACTTGTCGTAAAATAAAATCAGCCAGTAATTCTACTGTTGAATCACAATCAACAACATCAAGAATTTTAGTATCAACAGCAATATCAAATCGCCCTTGTGGCGCATGATAACTAAAATATTGATGATCAGGGGTTAAGTCCTTCATTGCTTGAGCTGATAATTGAATGTCATCTACAGAAATTCTATCGGCTTCACTGGCAATGTAAATATCTTGCCAGCGTTTACACCAAGCAGCTTCTAAATGTGCATCTCTTTTATCATCAACTAATATTTGAATTTTAGAACGATGACCATGGGCAATACGTTGGCAATTACCATCATGGAGCTTTAAACCGTGAGTGTAATGATAATAATCGGTTGGGATATTTTCAGGACGTAATACTAACGTTAAGCCTTCAACATTATTAGGTAACTGCGCTAATATTATTGCTTTTAAATGCTCAATTACTGCTGGTACTGTTATGGTTAAGCAATCAATTGCGGCAAAAGCACAGGCAGGTGATTGTAAATAATAACTGGCAATATCACTCACAAAATCAACAGTTTGATGACCTTCATTATAAGGTGATTCAGCTAAGGTTACTGCTTGCTCTTGCATCGGAAGTAATAATTTATGATCTACTGCTTCGTCAATAATGGCTTTAATTTGCTTTTTAACGACGGCAAAATCAAGCACCATGCTCATTTCATTTAATGAGCCATCGAGTAACACGTCAACAATCCAGCTTTCACCCACAATACCGCGCTGTTTACACAGGTACGAAAAATCAATAACGGTTAAATCATCTACAAATAATTGCATTTTTTTCCTTAATTTACTTTTGGCTCTCAATTGTTAATTAGATTGTTTAGCTATTACGTTAGTTATTTACAAAAGGTAAACAACTAACCAACGCAAAACTTAGTCTTTTACTTGCCACAAAATATCGTCATCGGCACGTACAGGTACAACAACGTCGTCACCAAAACTCATGGTAGCAGGAACTTTCCACGATTTTTTAACTAAGGTTATTTTGTCAGTGTTAATGGGTAATTGATAAAACTCTGGTCCATTTAAACTAGCAAATGCTTCTAATTTATCAAGAGCATTTTCTTGTTCAAATACTTCAGCATATAACTCGATGGCTGCATGAGCTGAATAAACACCAGCACAACCACAAGCCGACTCTTTGGCATGCTGTGCATGTGGTGCTGAATCTGTACCTAAGAAAAACTTAGCACTACCACTTGTTGCTGCTTCGATAAGTGCTTGTTGATGTATATTACGCTTTAAAATTGGCAAGCAGAAATAATGTGGTCGAATGCCGCCTACTAACATGTCATTACGGTTATAGAGTAAATGATGAACCGTAATTGTTGCCGCAACATTGTTACTCGCTGATTTAACAAAATCGACAGCATTTTTTGTGGTGATATGTTCTAGCACTACTTTTAAATTTGGGTAGTTAGCAACGAGTGGTGACAATATAGTGTCAATAAATACTTGTTCACGGTCAAAAATATCAATATTGCAATCGGTAACTTCACCATGAATTAATAATGGCATACCAACACTTTGCATTGCGGCAAAAACATCTGCCATTTTAGCTATGTCAGTTACCCCAGAAGAAGAGTTAGTTGTTGCTCCTGCAGGATAAAGCTTAGCAGCAAATACAAGACCAGATTCTTTTGCTTCAATAATATCTTGTGCGCTTGTTTGATCGGTTAAATATAACACCATTAATGGTTTAAAATTGTCATTAGCTGCAACAGCCATAATGCGATCATGATAACTTTTGGCTAGTTTAGTATCCGTTACCGGCGGCACTAAATTTGGCATTACAATGGCACGAGCAAAATAGCGACTAATATCTGCGACGGTATTTTTTAGTACCAAACCATCGCGTAAATGTACATGCCAGTCGTCAGGGCGGGTGATAGTAAGGGTATTTTCTGTACTTGCTTGTGCTTTATTTGTCATGGTAACTCTCTTTTCTTTAACGTAACTCACTTAATAGTAAATTACTGATAAATTATTAATTTTCAACGCGCTAACAAAAAAACCATGGTTACGCGTAACTTATTTTATGGTGATTGGTATTAGTAAATTAATTATTTTCAATTATTTCTTCATCATTATTTGCTAACAATGCTTGCAATTGTTCCTTTAAATTAGGAGGCACTTTAAAAATAGTAATTGAATCATTATGAGGGTTATAAACGACATCTTGACCAAAGTGACTACGTTCAAAACTTAAACTAATGCCATTACCATAACCCGAATATTTCGTTATTTTATTAACAACGGTTTGGTCATGAGGAAAAGACTCTTCAATAGGATAAGATTGTTGCTGACAAAATTGATAAAAGTTTTGTTCATTACCATCACTATCAGTTGCTGTATGGCCAATGACTTTGCCAACTTCTTGCATAGACACATCTTGAGAACTTGCTTTTTGCTCTTTACAGTAATTAAGTAACTCTTTACGTGTTTGCTGTTTTTCATTTGAATCAAGTTGGTTAACAGCGACATAGTCTTCTACTGCTTGTACTAATGTTTGGGTTTGCTCTTTTGAATTTAAGCCTTCTTCGCAACCTAAAAAATCGAGAAAGAAATCAGAAACCTTACGTCCGGCACGTCCTTTAATAAAGGAAATATATCGGTTACCGCTAGCATTTTGCTGATAATCAAATAAATCGATACGCGCTGCTAACTGTAATTTAGTAGTATCAAGGTGTTGATCCGCTGAAATATTTAATTCACCATCAACACTATAATGCTCAGATACAGGAATCACGGCAACCAATAAGTAACGTCCCCCCATATATTCATAATGACAAACAACTAAATAACCGGTTTCGTCTAGATCATATTTTTCTATTTCATTTTTTAAGGTATTTGCCGCTTGTGTACTAAAAGTATAAAAGTTTTGGCGCTCGCCTAAGTAACTTTCCATTAAATCAACAAAACGAGCAGTGACGGTATCGCTACTATCTATATCACTTTCGGTACTGCTTGCAGAACTACCAGGTGCAGGCATAGAAGAGAAACTACCATAAGCTTTACTGCCTTTAGCATTATAAATACTATGCAAACCGTCAACAAAAGCGGTTATTTTAGGCCCAATTTCTATACTCTCAGGCCCTAAGCGTAGTAAAACTTCGCTTGATTCTTCTTTTTTCGAAATAAAATGTAGTGCTATGTTAGAAATTATTAAACTCATAAGTAAGGGTCTATGTTAGGGATATATTAGTATATTGTGCAGGCATTTGATAAACTGCAAAAATATTATTAATCATCAGCAATTAAGTGTCATTATGCCCATTGTATCGAAATACTCAAACGAACGTGTAGAAAAAATTATCCAAGAACTGATGGATGTTCTTGTAAATGAATCAGCAACAACCGATTTAGCCTTAATGTGTTTAGGAAATACAATAACTAATGTTATTAGTAAAATTCCTGCCGACAAACAAAGTGCTATTGTAGACAATTTTACTCGCGCATTGAATCAATCTATCCAAAAAACTCACTAGTTTTATTGATAACTAGTGAATAATTCATTTTATAATTTCATCAGATAAGAAGAATAAAGTTCAATGGTCACTTTTGATACCAAAACCTATAGTAGAAAGCTGTTACATTTAATAAGTTGGAGCCATTGGTTCACATTTTTTAATATTTTTGCAGCAATAGCCCTCTCCTCTTATTACCTTTTCAGTGAAACTGCACCGACTACATTTTTAGGTCAGATGTATCTTGTTACTACTTGGGTTAGTCATATTGCTTTTCTAACCTTTATTAGCTTTGTGTTAATTTTGTTTCCATTGATCATTATTTGGCCCAATACCAAAGTGATTAGATCCAGTGCTTCAATAATATTTACCCTTGGACTGCTGTTGCTATTACTTGATGGTTTTATTTATAGCCGTTTGGGTTATCATTTAAATGCATCTTCCAGTGCTCAAATTTTTAGTTTGATTCAAGAAATAGCACAGAAAAATGTTATTTTTTATACTGTTAGTGGTTTTTTAGCTATTTTAATTTTAGCTTTTGAATTCACTATTAGTAATTATGCATGGAAGCACTTGAAAAAATTACAAAAAACGATTTTTGCTCGTTTTGTTATTTTTGGCTTAGTCGCATCATTCTTCTTTAGTCATTTAACTCATATTTGGGCTGATGCTAACTTAGATTACGATATATTACGCCAAGATACTGTATTACCTCTATCTTACCCTGCAACCGCTCAAACTTTACTTACCAAGTACGGTTTATTTGATGTTGACGATTATATAGAACGTAAAACAAGCCCATTATCGTTTAGCAGTGCTATTCCACCTTACCCAAGTTTAACGTCAGGGCAATGTGAAATAACTAACGCAGAGCAGTCGGTATTTATAGTACTTACTGATGCACAGTTAAATACCGAGCAACTACAACGTTTTAGCAATAGAACAAGTGGTAATAGTTACCAATTTAATAACCATGTAGACTCGGCGCTAAATGATGAAGCCTGGTTTAAATTGTTTTATTCTTTACCAAATATTTATCAAGACGATATTTTAAAGCAATCCACTAAGCCATTGCTATTTCAAGCCATTGAAAAGCAAAATTTAGCCAGTAGTTTTACGTTAATAGATAAATCTGACGTAAACTCAATAACTGATCAACATAACGCACCTTGGTTTGTTTCTTTGTTTGACGAAAAGAGTCACCTTAACGATATATCGAGCCTAATTTTCGCTGATAAACTTAATAGCAAAAAGTTAGGATTACATATAATTTACTTTAAAAGTGCAATCAGTAACGATGTTGAAAGCAGTATCAGTAAGTATCAATTTGAGCTTTTTGTTGATGCTTTATTATTAGCACAGCAACAAAAACAGCAAAAAGATATTATTTGGATTAGTTCAATTGGAAATCAAATAGAAGATACCCAATTAATTACTAAACCTGCATTACTGATAACACCTTACAAAAAAGCCCAAAGGCAAGTAAATAAGGATATTGTTACTAAGTTAACAAGCCATATGGATTTACAATCTACACTCATGAAAAATTGGCTTGGCTGTGATACTGAAGATAAAAAATATAGTAATGGTTCAGATCTTATTACATTAAATAAAGACCGTGTTATTGCAAATACTTCTGCGGCTGGTTTGATGGTATTTAACAAAGATAAATCTGTTTTTATTGATAGAAATGGTAATTTTCATAGTTATTCTAGTAAATTAAATGCCCCTATTACCGTCAATAAAGACTTTCCTTTAATGATTGACGGTGTTCACTTTATTAAACGTTTTAGTAAGCAATTAGAACAAGAGAATGAATAATTGTTCATTCGTTAGACGGTTAGTTATTATTGATTAACCGTTCTAATAAATGTCGTTGCATTCGTTTGAGAAACGATTATTATAGTCAGCGTAAATCAAGTGTACTTATGGTGATCTCCCCAGATTATTATTTCTTTAGAAACATAAGTATTAGCTAACTGATTAGAACATTGCTTTACAAATCGGGGTATAGCGCAGCTTGGTAGCGCGTGCGTCTGGGGGACGTGAGGTCGCAAGTTCGAATCTTGCTACTCCGACCAAATATATCAATGAGTTACGTTGCTTGGCGTAACTCATTCGATACATAAAAATAAATTATATAGCACATTTATAGCGGTATAATTCAACTTCCATAGAAATTAAAACACAGATAATCAATTAGTTTGTTGTATAAAAATAGATCGCCCAGTTAATGGCCTTTACTTCATAAATAGCCACCTTTAAATACAATAAAACTTAGTGAAAAATCATTCAATGCTTGAGTCCTTATTAGGTTGACAGATAATTAGCTATAAAGATTGAATGATTCGTCTACTAAATGGAGATAGATTATTAAAAAACTCTTTTCCCACTGTTTGTTTTAGTTTATTCTCGGTTCCAACTATTTCTTTAAATTTACTTATCTCACTTGCAATTTTTACGATATCTTCTTGTGGTATTCCAAGGTCACTTAAAATACGCTCATAACCATCTGTTGAATCAAAGTAATTCTCTATCATGTAAACACTTTGAATAAATGCTCTGTTATTTGATTTATGAAACAAGTTTTTACTATTGAATAACTCATATATACCGATAATTTTCATCATCTTAAATTTAATAAACTCATCAATTTGAAAAAGTGTATCAATAAATTTATTTATATCATCAACATTAGGGGTATATTTATTAACAAATTTATCAATTACTGGTTTCAATATCCCACCGTTAATCATTAAAGAATAAACAGCATCAAAAATATGACTGCCTTGATAGTTAAATGAATAGTTTTTAATTTCTAACCCCCTTACAAATGACGCATCCCTCCTAAGTAATTTAAATTTAATATCCCTAATAACATCCCATTCTTTTTCATAGGTTGTTATTTCGTCATATATATTTATAAATTCAATTAATAGACTTATTTCAATTTCAGAATCTATAACTTCAGATAGATCTATTCCGAATTTATCCGCTAAAGATTCTTTTAATTCTTGAATTGTGTTTTCTGGTACTCCGTCACTAGAAGATTTATCCAAGTATAAAATTTCATCTTCAGGACTATTTGTAATTACTTCGTCTGTTTCATATAGTATTTTTAAATCAATCCATTGAGCAGGATTGTAAAGATCAAGTACGTCCTTATCATAAATATAAATTTTCCCTATTTGAGGAGATTTAGGGTTTAGCCGTCCAACCCTTCCGATCAGGTTATTCAGTTCAAATGTTCCACGGGGAGGATCATAAATTATTAATTTATTAGTTGGAGTATTTATTCCCTCCATCAATGTACTTGTGCAAAGTATTGTGTGTATCGAACCATCGGGCTTTGAGTATTCATTTTCTATATACTTTCTAAGAAACAAAGGCGTTTTTCCATGATGGATACCTATTCCTTTTTTTAAATAAATAGAATAATACCATTCAGGATGAATGTTCTCGGATATCCAATCAATGATATCGCCATCAAACTTATTAAAATTGTCTTCATCATTTATTAAGTCAGTTTTATTAATAAAAGACCTAATACTGCTAGGAGATTTAAAATAAACAAATTTTTTATCATTAGAAAATTTAAAATTGGCAGTTGATTTATTAGGTTTAAGTTCAATCTCGTTATAAACAAGGTTTAAGTTGGTAATGAATTTAACGATTTTAATATCACTTCTAGAAAAATCTACATCTTTTATAAAAGGCCCAAGCAATAATATTTTTCGTGATTTTTTTATTAAGTACTTGTAGATAGAATTCATTTTAATAATTCTACTATTCGTCTCTCGTTGTTTTGCTTCATATTTAAGCTTGTAGATTTCATCATATACAAGTAAATCAATATTTGTCTTGCTAATATATTCCTTGAATTTCTTACTGCTAATTCTTTCAGGGACTACGATCATAATTTTTTTCGTTACATCATTATATTGATCGAGTTCTGCATCAGATGTAATTAATATGTATTCCTCATTGAAAAAGTTAAAACATTTCTTACGCAACTCATTCATTAAAGAAATGGTAGGAACGACAAAGATTATATTATCTAATATGTGTCTATTTCTTGCTATAAACTCCAATGCAATAAAGGTTTTGCCAAAGCTTGTAGGGGCACTTAGAAATAAATTATTGTCATTTAATATATTTAAACATTCAATTTGTTCATTTGTCAGAATAATTTTTTCGTCTAATAAAGACTGTTTAATAGCATTGCTAAATCTGGAAAAGAAAGTACTATTCTGGGAGTAAATTGATAAGTCGGTAATACTTAATTCTGCTTCTGATATCACTTGTCCACTATATATTCCCTTTAAAAAATAACTTCTTAATTCATTCATATTTGGATCAAATTTATTAGGCATTTAACTCCTCCCATACGTTTTTACTTTTTGTATTAAAGAGATTAAGGAAGTCACTCTTATTGATAATAGGTAAAACAAATAAGACGATATTAAATTTAGCTTTTAAATCATTTAGTTTAGTATTTTCTTTAACAACGTTCAGAATGTCGTTATATCCAGTGTAATTATCGCAAATTAAAAACAAAACCAAGTTTTCTGAAACATTCTCATCTATTTCAATTACTTCATTTAACATATCAGTCCTGATATTTCGAAATAATTCAATTTTATGACTTAATTCTTCTTGAGTTACCTCATTATGCTCGCTTAGTGAAACAACAGCTTTATTAATTGCTTTATTTAAATCACCGTAAAACTTAGCTTCTAAGTAATATATTTCCTTTTTATCTTTTAAATAAATAGTTCCATCATTACCATATATAGGCATTTTCGGTGAAGTTTTAAAAACAAGTTTAGGGTAAATATATTTTTCGCTAGATTGTTCTGACAAAAATTGGCTGAGCATAGTATGCATTAGAAACTCACCTATATCGCCATGCAATGTTGTACGGGAAGTATTAACTCCTGTTTTAGATATAAAACCAATAGCTTTTAATGCATCTAAGTATTTTTTTTGTTTTAGGTCGTCGGTATCTTTATTCGCTGGTGAATAAGTACTAGCAATTTTGAGTACGTTTTCTTTATTAAAGATTTTTTCATTAATTTCGTTAAAAAGAATCTCATTACAATCAAGTAATTCATCCCATGTAAAAAACTTCATTTTAATTTTATTTAAATTGCTATCTTTTTTGTTATTTTCAAACTCTGTTTCACTTCCTTCAATAGTGAAGGTTCTATAATACGATTCTTTATCGTATGTATTGGCCCCATTGAGTCCTAATTCTTCACAAATTAACTCTTTGGTATTCGCTGACACTTTTGAATGCTTAAACTTACTTGTCTTTTTATCAAAATGAATATTTGAGACACTGTAAATAGGGGTTCTTGTACCTAAGTCGAAGTAACTAACAATAAAATATAAATGATTCTGTAACCTATGAAACTTGTCGTAAAAATCAGATACCTTTTTAATTCTTTCTTTCTCCGTAAAGGTTTTAGTTCCTGATCGAAGAAATATACTAGATACATGACTAGAAGTTGTATAGTGCATTAGTACTTTCATTAATTCCCTTTTATTTGAACTTTTTAATTAATAACCTTAGATATTCCACCTGAATACTTTCAATTTTCTTAACGGAAGTTATAAGTAGAAGTATAAAACTAATTGCAATTAACAACTACAATTTGGTTTATTAGTAACATCCTTCCGCAGACTTTATTCAATTTACCAGAAAAGCTAAAAACATCAAATTGTTAAATCACAAAGTACTTTAATACTTAGTAAGTTTTGAATTGAGAATAGTACAACTCGCAAATTCTTTGTTTGATGGCCTTAAGCATAAGCTTTGTTGTGTTTGACCAATTATTCGTTTATTAATTTTCGGTCGCTAATTTAGTTAATTAGCACAGTTATTTACTATTGCAGATGAATGTTTTTATATGTAAATGAAAGCAAAGGTATGCTTGCTTATTCCAATAAAAATTATCCTTCGGGATTAACATACCCTATATGATCGAGTTATTTTCTTGCTCATATAATTCTAATGGAAGACCATCAGGATCATGAAAGAATGTAAATTTCCTATTTGTGAATTCATCTATTCGAATGGTTTCTACAGCAATATGGTGTGATAAAAGATAATCGCGTACTGACTCAACTGATTCAACAGTAAAGGCTAAATGCCTTAAACCTAGTGCTTCAGGATAACTAGGTCGTTCTGGAGCGTTTAAAAATGAAAATAATTCTATTTTGCCTCCCTGTGGAAGTTGAAGGTCGAGTTTAAATGAGTCACGGTCTTTTCTATAGTTTTCAGCTAAAACTTCTAACCCAAGAATTCTTGTATAAAAATGCTTAGACTTTTCGTAATTTGAGCAAATAATTGCAGCATGGTGAATTGATTTAAGCAAACTATCTCCTTAGCTCGTCATGTATTGTATATTCTTATTCATTTATATCGATGCTGTTTATCAAGTTATACTGATATAGCGCTTGAGATCCTGAATCCAGTTCAGGAAGACGAAAACTGCTATAGGGTGGGAGTTGTATATCTCGTCATTCCGTAAGTGTATTAATACGGAATCTTTTTATACTTGAAACATGATGCTTGAGTTCCGGAATCCAGTTCAAGAAGACGAAAACTAATAACATTTTTATGTCTGTTTAATTGATGATTTGTTCTTAATCAATTAAACAGACACACAAAATTAATTGTCTTTGTTTAGCTCATCATGTAATTCAATATTGAGCTCTAACACATTCAAATCGCCATCTTTTTTATCAAGGTTTATCGAGAATGTTTCGTCAGATACTTGAATATATTTACGTAAAACTTGAAGGATATCTTCGGTAAGCTGTGGTAAATAATCTGGTTGTTTATTACGACTATTGCGCTCATGCGCAACAATAATTTGTAGACGTTCTTTCGCTTTAGAAGCAGTAGTTACCTGTTTTTCTTTTTTACGTAAAAAGTAATCTAATAGTGCCATGTTATCCTCCAAACATACGACTAAATATGCCTTTCTTCTCGGCAACTAAAAATCTAAATTCTACAGTTTCACCTAACAAGCGATCAATTACGTCTTGGTAAGCTTGACCTGCATCACTTTCAGTATCAAGAATTACCGGCTCACCGGCATTTGAGGCTTTAAGTACGGCTTGTGACTCTGGAATAACACCTAATAATGGGATTGAAAGGATATCTTTAACATCTTCAACACTCAGCATTTCACCTTCTTCTACACGTTTAGGTGAATAACGAGTTAATAACAAATGTTCTTTGATTGGCTCTAAGTTAAGCTCCGCTCTACGTGAACGACTGGCAAGCATACCTAAAATACGATCTGAATCACGTACTGAAGATACTTCAGGGTTTGTTGTAACTATAGCTTCATCTGCATAATAAAGTGCCATCATTGCACCGGCTTCAATCCCCGCAGGTGAATCACAAACAATAAAGTCGAAGGTTTTACCAAGTTCTTCTAGTACTTTCCCAACACTTTCTTTATTTAATGCATCTTTATCACGTGTTTGTGAAGCCGGTAAAATTGACAAACTACTTACACGTTTATCTTTAATTAGTGCTTGATTTAACGTAGCTTCACCGTTAATTACATTAACAAAATCATATACTACTCGACGTTCGCAGCCCATAATTAAATCAAGATTACGTAAGCCTATATCAAAATCTATCAAGACAACTTTATGGCCTTTTAACGCTAAGCCAAGACCAATGGCAGCACTTGATGTTGTTTTACCAACACCGCCTTTACCTGATGTAACCACTATTATCCGTGCCATAGACCGAATATCCTTTTAAATTAAAATTAAATAAGTTTTGATGACGTTAATTCAGTGTCAGTCAAATGTATAAATGCTGGCGATCCCCAATGTTCTTCCATTGACTCACTTAGCCAATAGTTACCATTGATTGAGACCAACTCAGCTTCAAGATTTTGGCAATATATTTGTGCTTTATGATGACCTTTTGCACCGGCTATTGCTCTACCGCGTAACGAACCATATACATGAATGTTGCCATCTGCTATCACTTCTGCACCGGCAGATACCGAACCAATAATCACTAAGTTTTGATCTTTAGCATAAATTTGCTGGCCCGATCGGATTTGTCCTCGGTGAACTTTATCAGTATATAAATGCTCAACAACTTTTGGTGCTTCTATTGCCGTTTCTTTTACTTCACTATTTGGTGCGATTGTTGATTTTGGTGGTACATTGGCCTTTGCTGTATTAACAAAAGAAAAGCCCAGTTCTCGAATATGAAAACGTTGTTCTTTTGTTACTGCGCCAGTAAAACCAACAAAAGTAAAGTTGAATTCTTCAATTAATGCTTTTACCGCTTGGTAATCAATTGAACACGAAAGTTGTTCAATATTGACCACAACGGGTACGAGATAAAAAAAGTCAGGGGCTTGAGCGACTTTTTTTGTTAAATCAGCCCGAATATCAGCTAATTCAGACGATTTTAAATGTAAAACTGATAGGGTAAAACTTGACCCTTTAAATTCAATACTGGCATCAGCCATAATAAAGGTGGTCCTAAATAACGCAACTCAATGTATATATATGCAATTTACCTTATAAATGCTGCTAAGTATAATGCAACGTGACAAAAAGTCGCCAAAATTGCCATTATTTAATTAAAAACAATAGCAATTCTGAAAAGTGAACGTAATGGATTTAGTATTACAACGCGCTTTTTAGTTTTGCAATCAAGGCTTCTTGGCCATGTTGATAACGACTAATTTCATTATTTGCCATAAGTAGCGAATAACTTAAATTAATTGATGCCACCAATAAAGTGCGCTCTCTACTAGCTGCGGACTTTTGTTGCTTAATGTCATTACACATAGCAGTGAGGTTGTTCACAGCCTGTTTTAAATCCTCTGCTTGTTCAGCTGAGCAAGAAAACTGATGTTGCTTGCCCATAATTTCAATGCTGAGTCCATTAGAGTCTTCGGCTAACATTAGCTTAGCTCTTCTACACTTTGTAATTTATCTAGTAGGTTTGCTAAAACTGTACTTGTTTGTTTTTGCTTTTCTTCACCTTCAAGAGCTTCTAATTGCAACATTTCATTTTCTTCAACCAGCACTGATTTTTGCTTTTCTAATTCAGCCACTTGGCTTTTTAGGTGGTTATTTTTTTCAATGATTTGTTCAATCAGTTGTTCGAGTTGTGGGAGAGTATTTTCTAACATAAGGCGCTCTGGTTAACTGTATAATAAATAAAAGCGCAAACTTAATCTAAAGTGAGAAAAAATGCTACTCTTTAGCGTAATTATTAGCTGAATTTTTGTAACAATTTTCAATTAAATGCTTGTATATGTTATTACGAACAAAAAACAAACGTTTAGCGTTGAATTTAAACAGTTAATAAGAATGGCTATCCAAAAAATTTAGGTCCATAGGGCAAGAGTAAATTAGGTTATATTTAAGGATTTTTTAAAGGTTCAGCACATGTTGTTTAAGGATTTAACTTAAGTGAGTAAATAGATTTTCAATATTGACATAAGTTAAAAAAATTTATGCACAGTGAATAAACAACACTTGCTTGATCAAACATTTTCCTTCATATTATCCGCGTAAACAAACAAGGATGTTTATTCTTATGGAAGATGATGAGCTCGACAGTCGTGATAACCTCTCGGCAAATATAATACTTGGTATTGCAACCCCTGAAGAAGTACAGATATTTAATAAATTAGTTGATGAATGGAATAGAGAGTTTGGGCGAAACTCTTCTGAGTTAAGTTAGCCGACGAATAAAGCCGCACGTAAGATAATTCTCTTGTTCAACGTTAATAGTAACAAATCAGTAACTATTAAAGAATAATTGCTATTTATTAGTTTTATTTAATCGATTAAGTTGATATCTAAACCACTTAATAGTCTGACCGCTTCGTAACGACAAAAAGTCGCGTTTTTAATAATGTTGTTTTTGATATTAATATCGTAATTTTCTGCTTCACTAAAATTCACACCAGTAAGATTAGTATTGTTAAATAAACTATCTTTTAAATCTGTACGATTAAAACTGCCGCCCTTTACATTAGCTTCTCTAAAATCTACATCATGTGCTCGACATTCTTCAATGATGATTTTTTCTAATGCTAATCCATAAAAAGAAGATGAGTTAATCAGACATTTTTTAAAAATTAGCGGTGCTGATAGCATAAGATCACGCCAATGGGCCATAGTCCAGTTAACGCCAATAACTTTACAATTATCAAACGCAATATCGACAAATGTACTATTATTTACAGTAACGTTGTTTAGGTTACAGTCTAAAAATGTGCAATGAGTAAATTCACAATTCATAAAAATAGCCGCATTAAAATCACAAGACTTAAAATGACAGTTATAAAACTCTTTGTTTGAAATTTTATGTTCGGCGTATTTAATATCAATGAAATCTTGCTCATGAATACTATTAATATCGTTTGTTAAATTTTTCAATGATTTTTATCCTGATACAGTTGATTGAAGATAAAATATAAAAAGAACGTAAAACGTTCTTTTTATATAAAATTCACATCGACATGACGATATTACAATGATTGAGTTATCACTACCGATGTAACTCACCTGCTCTTTCTGGCTGATAAGTTATCTCTTTAATTATCACTTTTATCAACCCGCCACCAGGTTTTGGCCATTCAATTTGATCCCCTTGAGAAAGACCCAGTAATGCACTGCCAACAGGTGCTAGAATTGATATTTTTTCGCCACTAGCATCAATATCTTTTGGGTATACTAAAGTTAACAGAAATTCTTCTTGAGAAGACTCAACAGAGAACTTAACGGTTGAGTTCATTGTTACTATGGTAGGAGGCACTTCTGAAGGCTCTACAATATTTGCTCGCGCAAGTTCTTTTTCAAGTTCATTTATACCAACTAATCCATCATTGGGTAATGATTCGATTAAATCATACAATCTGTCTGCATCTAATGATGAAATAGTTATTTCTGGTTGTTTGTTCATTTTCGTTCTCTATAACCTATAGTTTTAAGTTTTTTAACGAGTCTTAGTAACTCGTTTTATTCTTATTTGTGGATCCTATATATGGGATCTTGATACTCTAACTGTAATGATTTTTTTAAACAATCTATTAATAGCGACTAAACATGAATAAATTGTAAGTAAAGGATCATTTATTATATAAACAAGATAAACCGTAATAATTATTATTTAAAACAATAATTATTACGCTAAAACGAGTTAGCTTATTCCTTAATTATTTAATTATTTAATTATTTAATTATTTAATTATTTAATAAAGAATAACCAAGTGACGATTAAACGTTAGTATAAAGCGGTTAAGGAGCATTTCTTTGCGAAGGATCCCTTTTAAAATCACTAACAGTATTGTGTGGGTCAATTTTATCTCGTTGATTCTTTGTCGCTTGAGCCCACCAATCTAATTGGTTAAATGTTCGACCAAAGTAATTAAACCAAGCTCTTTGATCTTCATGTGCTTCTATCGCTCCATCTTCGGTTAGTACTTCTTGTGCTTTGGGGATATGAATCATTGCTGACACAGAAAGGCAGCCTAGCTCCGAAAGAAATGTTCGCATTCCAATTGCCGCTCGCATCCCTCCCCATTGGCCTGCTGAATAAGTAACAATGGCACTGGGTTTATATGAAAACAAAGAACTACCAAAATGATTGAGTAAATTTGATAGTGCTGGGCTCATAGAATGATTATATTCAGGACTGACCATAATAAAGCCATCTGCAGACTCAATTTTTTCAGCAAGTGAACTTAAGGCCGCAGGGGCTTTACTGTTCGCATAAGAAAAGTATGGTTTAAATACAGACTCTAGTGGGTAATCTAACGCATCTATCAATTCAATTTCGTGATCACTAAATTGAATATTTAGACAATCTAAACAAGCTTTAGCAACACGTAAACCAAGACGAGATGGTTTTGGCGGTGTACTATCACGTGTAGTGCCCAAAAATATTAAAAATTTCATTTAAAACTCCTTCTATTAAATGTGTATGTTTTTTTGTTATATTTATTAACGTCTATTAAATCAAGCGTATTTATAAACGGTTAGTCTAAATACCATAGATACACTAACCCCCCTTAACATTATCCCTATAAATTTTATGGTTATTAAAATAAGTGATTGTGTAACAAAATCCAAGTAAATTCGTATTTTTTCACCAAATGATAGAATTTATTCTTTCAATTAATTAAAAACCTGGCTATATGGTCAGCTTTTTGCTTGTAGTAAGTCACAATTTTATATCAGATTAGTGATTCATTAACATATTAACAGTAACAGCTTGTTTTATAATGATATATTTAAAGTAAAATCATTGGTTATTCTTTAAACGCTCCATTTTGTTGCATTTATCCCGTAAACCAAGCAGGTATTGCTCGTTGTTGATGCACTAACATTGCCGCTTCTTTTTAAGAAATAGGTTGGAACTTTATGAAAAAGTTAAAATATCGTTATACATTATCTATATGTACTCTTTTACTTAATATAATCTTAATGCCTGCTTACGCAGCTATTGAGCAAGAATTATCACTTAAAGGAGATAACTACCAAATACCTGCAATATTAACACTACCTGATTTTAAATCATTAAAACCATTCCCTGTTGTTATTATGTTGCATGGTACTGCTTCAAATAAAAATGAAGTGGGTAATTTATTTAAACGCTTAGCAGAAAAGCTCGCCAAACAGAATGTTGCTTCTATACGTTTCGATTTAGCAGGATCGGGGGCAAGTAGTGTCGATTATAAAGTTTACAACCTAGAAAACGCAGTAAATGATGTAGTTAACGTTCATCAGTTTATTCAGCAACAAAAGCGGCTTGAACACAAATCTATTCATTTATTGGGGTTTAGCCAAGGAGGTCTCATTGCCCAGTTAGCAGCAGTTAATGAGACATTACCTGTAGCCTCCATGGTTACTTGGTCAAGTGTCGCTGGCAATGGTATTGGTAGCTTTCAGCCATTTTTTACACAATACGAACAAGAAGCAATAAATAACGGCTTTGCTGAAATAAATTACCCTTGGCTCGATAAACCATTAAATTTTAGTCATCAATGGTTTGAGCAAATACGTAATAATACTAGTCTTACTCAAATGGCTATGTATCAAGGCAGATTACTCGCGATAGCAGGAGATGCAGATAAAACAGTGCCTTGGCAAAACTCTCTGTCATTAATAAAAGGAGCAAAACAAGCTCAAACATCTCTGTATTTAATCAAGAATGCTAATCATATATTCAATGTATTAGCTGACAATAGCGCTGAGTTGAATAATGATCAATCCCTTGCGGAGGAATTATTAGCGATAACAGCACACTATTTTATTGATCAAACTAAACAATAATTTAAACCGAGTTCAGGTTAAATAGTAAATCAAATAACATTAAAATATGACAATTAACCAAAGGATACATTAATGAGAACACTCATTTTTACACTTGCTTTATGCTTCACCTCTGTAGTTTTCGCTAAACCCGTAATTTTTGACAATGATATGGCAATAGATGATTGGGCGGCATTATTATTTTTACTTCAACACCCTCAGGCTGACGTAGTTGCTATCACTATCTCATCAAGTGGCGAAAGTCATTGTTCTCCAGGCCTTACCAATACCAACTCATTACTTGACCTGTCAAAATATAGCCGTGATTCCGTGTTAGTTGCTTGTGGCGATGATGAACCACTAGACGGATATGCCGTATTTCCAGATGCGTGGCGAAAAGACTCTGATACATTATCCGGTGTAGCCGTTAAGCCAAGTAACCGTAAGGCTTCGTCTGAGCATGCAATCGAGATTATTCACCAAGCAATTAAAGAAGCTAACGAGCCTGTTATTATTGTTGCAACAGGTACGCTTACCAATATTGCCCAATGGATAGAAAAATATCCTGCAGATATGAAAGAAGTATCTCGCCTTATTATTATGGGCGGTAATGTTGACGCACCAGGTAATATTATTGTACCTAATTTCACCGATGGCCATCCGAATGTCAGTGCCGAGTGGAATATATTTATTGACCCATTGGCCGCAGACAAGGTGTTTGCTTCTGGTTTGCCGATTGAATTAGTTGGTTTAGATGTAACAAATTCTGTTAGATTAACCGCTAAAGTTGCCAGTGAATTTAAGAAAAGTGTCACAACGCCTGCTGCTCAGTTTTGGGATCAAATATTAGATAAAAATGATTGGTTCATTGAATCAGGTGAATATTATTTTTGGGATACTTTAGCGGCAATAGTGGCTGTTGAACCAGAATTATGTGAAGGTGAAATGGGATCATTTAGTGTTGAGCATAAAGCTACCGACACCCCTTGGTTACCAACATCACAACTTGATTTTCCTAAAAAACGTTGGGATGGACAAGACCGCCAACATCTTGATGCACAATGGGCTGGTAAATTGATAAAGTCTGATAAATATCCTGCGATTAAAGTATGTAAGAAAACCAATCCAAGTAAAGTATTCTCGTTATTTTCTGAAGTTTTAAATCGTCAGTAAGCGTATAACTCTCCAACAATCTCCGTCTATTTATGACTAGTTAAGTTTATAAATAGACGGTTCATACTGCACACTAATTTCGCGCTACTAAGATTGATATTCAAAGGTTTTTACACCTTCTGGAATTTGAAACCAATCTTGTTTTTCACTAACCCACAGATGCGCTGTAGGATTTATAATACGGGTATCAGATAAATTAGTAGGCTTAAGTTTTAATTTCTCTGGATCTTTAGGGTCGTAATGATAAATTCGATTACCACAAGTAACACAAAATTTAGCTGCACTGACATTGCCACTGTCAGCAAGGCGACTCCAATCTTTCATCTCCCCCTTAAATACAACAGTGTCAGTTTTTACCATAGCCGTAATGCTAAATGCACTAGTTGATAATTTTTGACATTCGATACAATGGCACGCAATGACCATCAAAGGTGGCTCTAGCAGTTCATAGGTAACGCCGCCACATTGGCAAGCGCCTTGAATAGGGTATTGAATATTTTTCATGGTTTACTCTCTATCATTTAAGTTAAAATAAACCACGTTTAATGGCTTAACGTTAATAATTTACAATTTGATTGATTTTATTATCCATAATTAAGCCAACCCATTGACTCAGCATATTTTAGTAGCATTCCACTACACATAACAACAACAATTGCCCTCAGATATGCAGGATTGATTTTGAATAGACAATGAGACCCTGCCCATGCACCCAAGACTTGACCAAGCATCATGGTTATTCCAATTGCCCAAACAATATGACCTGCAATTATAAATACAATTAAAGAGGCAATATTAGTCGCAAAATTTAACGACTTGGCAATTGCCGTAGCAGAGATTAAGTCATGACCTCGACACGAAACACCCGATAATGCAAAGAAAGATCCCGTACCTGGACCAAACATACCATCATAATAACCAACTAAAGGTACAACAATATTTTTGTACTTATCATACGACATTTTAGATTTACTATTATGTATCGCTGGATTAGGTGAAATAAGAAAATATACAGCAATAAATATAAGTACGATAGGAATAACAAATGACAAGACTTCAGTATTTATGAACTGCACCGTGATGGTGCCTACAGTAGCCCCAACAAACGCCATTAACATTAAAGGTTTAACATGCTCCCATTTAATTCTTCTGTTTTTTATCATCATATAGGTCGCAGTTGCTGTCCCCATACTGCCTTGAAGTTTATTAGTCCCTAAAGCGGTTAAAGGGGGAACACCACTTAAAATTAAGGCGGGTATAGAAATAAGTCCGCCACCGCCAGCTAAGGTATCAATTAAACCTGCTACTACGGCGACTAAAAATAACAGAGATAATAATTCAATAGATATATTAGCGAATTCCAATTAACTGCCCTTCTCTTTATCGCGTTATAATAAGGTAATAATATTTATTGTCATATTTTAATCATAAACATTATTCAGGTAATACGACATTTAAGCTACTGAGTAAATAGTAATAAGCGACAACGGTTAAAATACCAAGTCCTAGTACTAATAAGGTTCGATACTTTGCCCCGTGACGATGGTTATTTTTACGTTCTGCATGGGAAGCAACATCCATCATTTCATCACCAAAATATATCGATAAGAAAGTACCTAACGCACTGATTATTAGAATACTCCAATAAGGATATGGCTCTGATAGAATATGATTGAGCAACCGAGTGATAAACGTTAACTCATAAGTGTCTGGACTAGATGCCATATAAAAAATATTAAGAGCAATAGCCACAAACCAAAGCACTATTTGCGTATAGGCCATTTTAATTTTAAAAAGTAATCTAATAGGAAAAGCGAGAATAAAGCCTCCGTCTGCAACTGGGGTACATAACACAAAAAAGCTCCATGATAATATTGATACACCCAAGCCAGTAGAGGCATCATATTTCCATGTCATATATAAAAAGTAGCCAACAATAATAGAAATTAAGGCAACAAACTTTAAAAGTGATTCTCCATGGGTTTTATGCTTTGGGTTAAAGGCTATTGTATGATGATTTTTTTTAAACACATTCATTAAAACTATATTCCAAACTATTTAAGTGATTGTTATTCTTTATTAAGCCAAGCAATGGCGTCGTTTTCTTTTTCAAAGTACTTAATTTCACCTGACATAAACCAGTCAGCGACTTTTACTGAGAATGCTTGCCATTTTTTATTACCATAAAGCGCGACCTTATTAAAACTAGTACCGTGTTTTAAACCAAGTTTTAGATCATCCCAAGCAGCTCTAAGCTCCCAACCGTCTAATTCCGTTCCATCAAATAAAACATTAACGGTAGGAGTTCTCACTTGAGTTAACATAGATTCAATAAAGGGTGTAATTATTTCATAATCTTGATGGGTTAGTTTGCCTTGAGCCTTTATAAAAAGAAAAAAATCATTTTCGGCTCTTTCCATCCCTATTGATAGGCCATGACGTTTACTATGCATTTCGATCCTCTCCAATTAAAATATAATAATCAACGTAAGTTAATATACCTGTTAGTGAAAGAAATCACTGTAATTTAAATTTATGCTAAAACTAAGGAAAATACACTTAACCAAAGCAACTGGAAACCATAAGAAATACGCTGATAAATACCTGGATTAGTTTGAGTACGAACGGCCCTAGCCATCGCAAATAAATAATACACAACAGCGACTACAGAAACAATTGAAAAAATTTTGAAATGCAAAGGGATAAGCGCTGTGGTTGGACTAACAGCAACTAATATGGGCGCGATAACTAATGAAAGTAGCATAATAAAACCCGCCCAAGAATGTATTTTACAATGAAAAGTTGGGGTTTTAGTAAAAGGATCGGCATCCATTGGGAAGTATCCTGCAATCCAAGTACCAATACCATGAGCAATAACAAGCCAACCTGTCATGTTTATTAATATTGAGACGTTTGTAATACTCACTAGATACCAGCCAAACAAGCAAAATAAAACGCCTAAAGGGTAATTATTAATTAATGGTGATAATTTTTCAGTTGGACTACCCGTTGCACCAAGTTCACTACAAAATTGTTTAGAATGGCTGTAACCAGTATAAAAACAACTTGCAACATAAACCCCAATGATAATCCAAACACTTGCTATTAAGCCTGAATAAATCGCAATATTTTGAAACATGAGCGCTTCCCTTATTAGTATATAACCTTAAATAGACATGAATATTGACTAGATAAACTATTGAGTACCTAATACTTAGTGAATGATTTATATCGTGAGATCTCTACTTACTAACAACTGATGCCAGATCTTTTGTTAAAAACATGCTGTAAGGATCTTCTTGATAATCTGCAAAAGGCTTACATTCTTCAAAGGCAAAATTTTTATATAGTTGTTGAGCCGGAAGAAATGCTGTTTGAGTCCCTGTTTCTAAGCTAATTTTAGTAAACGATTCCTTTTTCGCTATCGCTAACATGTGCGTTAATAACTTAGCGGCAACGCCCCTTCTCAAAAAATGCTGTGATGTTCGCATTGATTTAAGTTCAACATGCTTATTATCAAGCTTTTTTAACGCGCCACACCCAGCTAATTGATCGTTAATCCAAGCAGTAAAAAAAGTAACCTCCGGTGCCTTTAATGAAGATAAATCCAATGCATGAACACTTTCCGGCGGAGAATGCTGCAACATATCTTCGTGATGTTCTTGTAATAACGTTTTAACCTCGAGGCTTTCAAGGTTATCTATTTTAATTTTCATTTATCTACTTATATGGTTAATTACATTTTTCTACACGCCAAGGTGGATTGAGGCGATTTTCTCCAGCCCAGTATAGCTTTATTTTATTACCTGAAGGATCGTGTAATATCGCTTCTCGCCATAAATAGCTTTGATTTGTAGGCTCTTGGTCAAAATTAATACCCCGCACCTTTAAATCATTAACCCAGTTATCCAGCGCTTCATGTTCAAAATAAATGATGGCACTGTTGGTAATTTTAGCTTTTTCTAATAATAGTGAAAAACTTGCACCACCTTCGGGACACTCAAAACGTGCATAATGTGGCGTATCAACAATTTGTGTAAAACCTAAAGTTCGATAAAATTTTGTCGATACTTCCATATCGTTAACAGGTAATGTAACTTGATTTAAGTTCACTTATCCTCCTAGTGGTTGTTTACTTGTAAATACTTACTTGTATAAAGCACTTAACTTACTAATTACTTTAACATTATCGTGGGAATTTTCTATATTTTTTTGTGTAAACCAAATAGGCTTAATTCCTGCGTTTATTGCAGGGTTAATATCTTTTTCAAAATTATCACCAACCATGGCTATATTAGCTAAGGGCGTATTGAGTTTATTTAAAATAGATGAGAGAAATTCAGGACTTCCTTTTAAAAACCCTACATTTTCTTGACAAAAATAGCCGGTAATAAATTGACTTAAACCAACCCGTTCAAAGGCTAACTTAATTTCTAATTCAGTGGAATCAGCAGCGCCTGTCGCAATATATATTTGTGCCGTTTTAGCTAATGTTTCTAATGCTTCTCTAGCGCCATAAACCGCCTCTACTTTTCCCCACTGACACATTTTTCCACTAACACCCGGGAAATCAACCATTAAAGTATCTCCCCAATCAAAAAGGTATACCTCAATCATTATGACTCCATGCTTACATAGTTAGGAAGCGCTTGAATGTTATTTATCCATTGTTGAATTGCTGGGTATTCACTTAAATCAAACCCTCCTTCATGGGCAACATGAGTGTAGCCATAAAGAGAGATATCAGCAGTTGTTAAATCATTGCCTACCAAATAAGGTGTTTTTTGCAATTGCCCTTCCATTACTTTAAGCGCTTTGTGACCACCCGCTTGCTTTGCTTCATAATCAGCTTTACGATCTGCAGGTAAACCTAGGTATTTAGCGATAAACCTTGCTACAGCAATAAAGGGCTCATGACTATATTGTTCAAAAAATTGCCATTGCTGAATTTTAGCAACATCAAAGCTATTATTGGGAATAAGTAAGGAGTCAGTAGCAAGATAATTGATAATGGCATTAGATTCCGATAAAAATCGACCATCATCTAGCTCAAGCAATGGAATTTTTCCATTCGGATTCTTTTCTAAAAAAGACGCTGTTAGTGTTTCGTTCGCAAGGATATCGATATTGATCCATTCGTGCTCAATAGCTAAAAGCGATGTGAGTAATTTTACTTTATAACAATTACCTGACTGACTATCTGCATAAATTTTCAATTGGATTTCCTTAAGTTAACGTACACGATTCAGTAATATAAATAACTCTAGACAATCAGTAGATATAATCCTAAGAATTGAAGCAGTAAAATTATCATATCAGGGCGAGAAAATTATATAAAAAAGGCCATAGTTTATAAAACTATGGCCTATTAATTTATCAAAATTATTAATTACTTATCAAGCGCTTGATGAAATGCTTTGATAAAGGCATCATAGTCTTCAAAGTGTGGCATATGCCCTAACCCTTCTAATTCAATTAGTGTCGAGCCTGCAATGCGATTCTGAGTATCTACACCTAACTGTTTAAAGTTACCTAGCTTTCTAGTTTCACCCGCTTTCATCCAACCTCGACCAGGACCTGTAGTATCTCGCGTACCAATAATAATTACCGTGTCATTTTTAATTTGAGAAAATCTATCAACAATATTTTCTGAAAAAATAGGTCCGTAAGTTAGCGCATTATTCCAAGCAACTGTTTGCCAGTCATCACCGGCAAGCATACCTTTTAGAGGAATTAATAGTTTTTCATATTCCTCAGACCATTTACCATCATAATAATTTTTCTTCTGATAGTCTCTCGCTTTATCCAGTGTTTTACCGAGTTCGTTTTTATAAAAAAAGTTAACATCTTTAAATTCAGTGTATTTACCATAAGCTTCTAAGCCAATAGGATTAATCAAAATTAACTTATTAACCTTATCAGCATAATTAGCAGTATAGGTTGTTGCTACCATGCCGCCCATGGAATGACCGACAATATCAGCTTTGTTAATGTGTAAACTATCTAAAAGCAGCTTAGTGTTTAACGCCAACTGACCAAAGCTATATTGGTAGTAGTCAGGCTTTGACGATTTACCAAAACCAATTTGATCAGGAATAATAACTCGGTAATTGTTGTTAAGTAAGTCGTTTGCAACGCTTTCCCAGTAGTAACCAGCAAAGTTTTTACCATGTAACAAGACTATTGTTTTTTTTGCGTTTTTATCACCAATGTCCATATAGCGCATTTTTAACATTTTATTTTGAGAATTAAAATCAAATGTTTTTACTTCAAACGGATATGCAAAGCCATCCAGTTCTTTATTGTATTTCACAGTAGGAGCCGCGAATGCCTGTGACATTGCAACAACTAGAGAAAATAAAATAAAACAATACTTTTTCATAAAATCTCACTTAATAAATGGGTTAATGCTTTAACTTGTTATAAATAGTTGAATCAAGGAAATTATTTAATTCACGTCATTATAAGGTCTTATTCATTGAAATATTTTCTATTTTTGTAAAATATTATTTGTTGTTGCTTTTTTTGGACTGAGTAAGCAGTTATTCGCTTTATCACATTTTCCTAATACCCATTTCAAGCCTTGAATAGCGGTGGTTGGAAATGCGGTCGCATGATCTGCTTGCGGAATAATCATTAATTTTACATTTAAGTTATCTGATTGCCAATTTAACATTCTTTTATAAAACTCTTTGGCATCGCCAACCATATTGTAGCCAGCCCCGAACTCTATAGTCTCGAGTTCACCAATGGCAATAAATACATTGGCGTTAATGGCTACATTTTGCTTAGCAAATTCTAATTCTTGCGTAAAAATATACTCATTGTCCCACCAATAGGATGGACTACCTAAAATATAGTTTTTAAACATACTTGGTTTATTTAATAGAATATAAGTGCCAAATAAACCACCAAGGGAATTTCCAATAAAGGTTCGATTAGTTGGGTCAGTACGATACTTAGTATCGATATAGTCAAAGACTGACTTTTCAATAAATTTAGCGTGTTGCTTGGCCTCGCCCGTTTTATCTTTCCACTTTTTATTAAACGTTGGTGTGTAGTCGCGATTTCGGCTCGACGAACCTTTACTGCCTTTAGCATACGAAATACCAACTATAATTGCTTCTTCCATAACTGCAATGTTCATTGGATAACGAGTTGCGCCTGACACTATTTGAAATTCGTAATAAGCATCCGTTAGATAGATAACAGGATATTGTTTCTCGACTTGTTTGTTATAGGAAGCGGGAGTTTTTATAAATAAAGGGTAAATTAAATTTGTTGCCGGATCATTAATGTCTACCACGGTGCTTCGAGGTATATTAAATGGCGTTGATATTACTGCGTCTGCAAACACAGCAAAAGAAGTAAAGAGTAAAAAAGTGAATAATGCTTTCAATGTATGTAATTTAATGTGAATGTCCTTTTAATATTTAACCTGAACTCGGTTTAAGATGTTTTTAATCTATTGAAATTATTAATAATATAACTATATTTTATACTCTAACTTAATAGTTTTTCTTAATTCAAGGCAAATTTCGCGTCAATAGCTAGTGTATTGCAAGTAAATTGAACGATGAAGTAAGGAAAATAACTATTAGATAAGGATTTATTAAACCGAGCTCAGGTTTTTAATAATCATTTTAGTTAACATAATATTGCGACCTTGAAAATCTATCATAAACTCTTGTTGAGCAACAAAACCAAACTTTTCATAAAGTGCAATTGCACGCACATTTGACTTCAAAACGAACAAAAACGCATTACTTGGCAATTTAGGAACAATATAGGACAGAAGTTTAGCAGCTACCCCTTTACCTCTTGCATTAGGCTCAACAAATAGCCAATTTATTTTTCTTCCTAAATAACCGCAAAAGCCTAGAATCGCGCCATCTTCATATACATAAACATCAGAGCTATCCAATAGCGCTAATATGTGTTTATCTTCAGCCCAAGGCAGCAACGAAAACTGACCTTCTTCACGATAAAATTCGTCAGGATGAGCAGTATTATATATCTCTGCTAGTTGTTCAAAATCGTCATCTTTATATCGTCTGATTATCATTGTACTACTCATTACAATAACCATAAAATATGGCCAATAATGTAGAATTTAAAAATAAATAAAGACAAAAAATCAGTCTTCACTGGTTACGCGTTACACAACTAAACACCAAGTAAAGCTAAGTGTTTAATTTTTTTGTAGCGTAATGACATTGAAATACAATGAGATAGCTCATTTATTGGCAAGGTGCCATCAACATTTAAAATAATCGCACGATTACCTTCATATTTAAACGTATCACCATAAATTTCTTTAAATGTTTCTACTAATGTTGTTTTACAGTTGAAATAAATACCAAACTGTTCGGGGGATTTTGCTTTCCAATCAATACGAATAGTACTACCGATATTAGATACATAACTAGGCTCGCCCCATTTTAACGTTTCTTCTATACTCGTAATACCTTCTTGCTCAGCAACAGTTAATATTACTTCACGTATTTGTTGAAGTAATTTATTAATATGAGGAGGATAACTTTCAAATTTTTTCTTTACTATTAAATCCATTTTAAAACCATCCATTGAAAAGCAGAGAATTTATTCATCACCAGAGTCATCATTAGTATTCTTCGCTTTGATTGCGCCAACAGCAGACCATGTTGAAACACCATAAGGTACTAAATAGGTCAGTAAAATTTTAAACCCATCTTGGCTGGAAAAAGACAAATCTAATATTTTTTCTCCATGATTGATAAAAGCCAACATAGTACCAACAAGCACAGCAACCTTAATAGCTCTAATAACAACAGCACGTGAACAGGCTATGGCAAAAAAACTTTTATTTACCGAGGTTATCGTTCGATCAGTCAAGAGACTCCTTACTTAGGTAGATAATACCGTAATGTTTTAATTTGATTTGGGCTTTTTGATGGTTTTCAGAATATCTCGCCAGCTAATTATACCAACAGGAATATTGCTACTATCAACAACGGGTATACAAGAGATATTATTATCTAAAAATAATGCGATAGCATCATGAACACTTTGCTCTTGTTGAATGCAGATAGGATTTCTGGTCATTATTTGATGAACTTTTTTATTTAACGTTGCAACATCATTCATTTTTTCAGCAGCAGTACCTATTTTGGGGCTGATAGCTTTCAATAAATCTCTATCAGAAACGACGCCAAATAATTTATTATGTTCAACGACCAGTAAATGATGAAACTTAGTATCTGAAAACTTCTCACCAACAACGGTTAGATTGTCATCGAGCTCTATGGTTATAACGGGAGAAGTCATTATCTGTTTAACGCTCATTATATTCTCTCTTAAAACTCTACTATGCAATTATGTGAATTACAGCAGTAATTATGTTGTAATTCATATACCTGATGGAAGTTAATAATGCATCGCTAAATAACCACCTATTAATAATATAGACTATCAAAAGGTGGTTTAGGCTAATTCAACAAAATTAAACATGTGACTCGTTGCTATATTGACCATTTATTCTAGGTCGGTAATTGATCGTAGATCGGTGTGTCATTTAACACTGCATCCCAATTACATTTACTATCGGCAAAAATATGTGCTTGAGGTGTAATTTCTATATCAGTATCTAAACAACCCGCGGGCATTATAACGAGATCACGAGCTTCTACATGCAAAGGCATTAACGAACTACAGGTAGCGCAAAAATTACGCGCAAAATTAGTGTCTGCATGTCGATAAAAACTCAAATTTTCTTTTCCGCTTAACCAATTCAATTTAGCGCCTGGGGCAAATACATTAGCACAATGCGCTGAACCCGATGTTTTTCGGCAGAGGCTACAATGACATAGGAAGAATTTTTTAAACTCTCCTTCCATTTCAAATTTAATCGAACCACATAAACAAGAGCCTGAATGAGTTTGTGTCATTTTATATTTCCTTCTAGATTTATTTTTATAGTTTTATCTAAGAGCGTGTTATCTATCAATAAATTTCATAGTAAAATATTTTTTTTTAGATTAGTAGCTTATTTTTTTCATAAAAACAGTGAATAACTAGGTACTACCTAGTAAAAAATTGTTCACTTAATAATAAAAAAACAATAATTATCATTAATAAACCTGACACTCTACTCACAATTTTGGCCGTCAACGGTCTTGATTTTAATACTGCTTGTGAACCAAAACCGACAAGTAAATATACGATTGCAGAGCTAAAAATATGAATTAACCCTAAGGCAATAATTTGAATTGATATCGACCATGATGCTGTTGAATCGGTAAACTGAGGTAATAACACATGAAAAAGTAAAAAACTTTTGGATTTAGTCCACTAACACATGTTCCTTTTGTTAACCAATTTGCTTCATGTGGTTTCGGAGGATCTTCCTGAGTACCAAAAGCTTTATGATGAAAAACTATCTGCGATACCAGGTGTGCAACGCTTAATTTCAACAATTGTTATGAAAAACGTAGTACCAGAGAGAGCGTACCCAATTTTATAGAAAATGTTGATAGAGATAAGGCTTGTAGATAAACATTATTTACCTGTGCATGAGTTTATAATCAGTTTAATTTGGTTTAATGACGAACAGATAATAATAGTTAGCTAATCGTTAAGATTTACAAGCCAACTATTATCATCAATATTACGCTATCGCTAAGCGTGATTATTCTGATGTTGTAGGATCGATTATCGCTCTCACTTGTGAAATTGAATTAGCAGGAAATCCCCCCATATCCGCATGTTTTTTCACTGACTCAGCATCAGGTGCAATGTATACACAATAAATTTTATCATCGGTCACATAACTATGCACCCATTGAACTTTAGATCCGAGTTCTTCTAATACACAACAAGATTTTTGAGAAATCCCTTGTAAATCATCTCCGCTTAGTTTTCCAGCACCTTCAATTTCTCTTTCTATTACAAATTTTGGCATGATATCTTCCCCATATATAAATTGATTCAAAATAAAAATTAACACTAATTTTACGCAGTGGCGTGTAGAATAATTCGAGCTTGTCTTATTAGTTTATAATTGCGTTGAATAATTCTAACTAAACAACTCTAACGCGATTATTTTATTTTCACAATAATAAAGCTTAAGGCTTATTTCAGGTTGCTACTCACATCAGTAGGTATCTAAGTGAATTACAATAAATTTTCCATTTCTTTTATGAGAACGACATGACCCCCCTTCACTTTTACTCATTATAACCTCCTATTCTAAAAAGAATTAGCGTATATTAGCTGGCATAATAAACATAGTATTAAACAGAATGGACAATAATGAATAAGCAACCAACCTTGTTAGATCGTATTACAGTTGAACCTAATACACCGGCGACAGCGTGTGTTATTTGGTTACATGGTTTAGGTGATTCAGGCGCCGGTTTTGCACCTGTGGTACCTGTATTAAACCTGCCTAAAGACCATAGTATACGATTTATTTTTCCTAATGCACCAAAGCAGCCAGTTACCATTAATAATGGTTTTGTTATGCCTTCTTGGTACGATATTAATAATAACAATTTGCATAATAGAGCTGACATGACTGGTGTTCTTATATCTGAAGCCCTAGTGCGTGCATTAATCAATGAACAAATAGATAATGGTATTGCTGCAAGTAATATTGTTTTAGCCGGTTTTAGTCAAGGCGGTGTGATGAGTTTATTTGCCGGCTTACGGTTTGAACATAAATTAGCGGGTATACTTGCTTTGTCATGTTATTTACCAATAAAAGATCAATTACCAAGTGAATTAAGTGCAGCCAACAAAACAACAGCAATTTTACAACATCACGGTGAACAAGATAATGTGGTTCCGTTATCTTCTGGTAAAATGGCAAACGAATTAATGAAAAATAATGGCTATAATACGCAATGGAAAACCTATCAAATGCCGCATAGTGTTGTACCAGAGCAATTAAATGATATTGGGCTTTGGCTAACTAAGCAGCTTATTAAGTAATTACCTATCGAGTAATGAGCTATTGAGTAATCATTTAACTGAAAAGTACATTTTAGCGCTTGATAACGGCACACAAAGTATTCGTGCTTTGTTATTTGACCTTAATGGACAATTAGTGGCTAAAAGTAAGGTTGATATTGAACCTTACTTTTCAAAGCAACCCGGTTGGGCTGAGCAAGAGCCTAATTATTATTGGCAAATGCTAACAAAGGCTTGTCATGAACTTTGGCCCAAGCTTGATGAATTAGCGATTAAAAAATCACAAATTAAAGCTGCTGCACTTACGTGTCAACGAGCGACTATGGTTAATCTAGACGCTAATGGCTTACCTTTAAGACCAGCAGTTGTGTGGTTAGATCAACGAGAACAAAAAACCTTAGATAAAATGAGTTGGTACTGGCGAGCTCTTTTTAACTTGGCAGGTGAAAAAAATACCGTTGCGTATTTTAGAAGTCAGGCTGAAGCCAATTGGATTAAACATCAACAACCTGATATTTGGCAAAAAACACATAAGTTTATGCTACTGTCAGGTTTTCATAGTTTTAAATTAACAGGAAACTATGTTGATTCTGTCTCAAGCCAAGTTGGTTACCTTCCCTTTAATTTTAGAAAGCATCGTTGGTCAGTATCATTAGATTGGCGCTGGCAAGCACTGCCGATTACTAAAAGTATGTTGCCAACATTAATTCCTTGTGGTGATGAATTAGGTAAAATTTCTGAACAAGCGGCAATTGATACTGGTATGCCAAAAGGCCTACCACTTATTTCAGCAGGCTCAGATAAGGCATGTGAAGTATTAGGCTCTGGCTGCTTAACTCCTAATGTTGGCAGTTTAAGCTACGGCACCACTGCGACTTATAACACCACAAATAATAAATATGTCGAAGCAATCAAACGGTTACCTGCTTACCCTGCAGCAATGCCAGATAATTATAATACCGAAATTATTGTCCAGCGCGGATATTGGATGGTCAGTTGGTTTAAACGTGAGTTTGGTTTAAAAGAGCAACAAATTGCTGACTACCAAGGCATTATGGTAGAAAGCTTATTTGATGATCTACTCAAGCAAGTACCCGCAGGGTCTATGGGGCTCATTTTACAGCCATATTGGAATCCCGGTATAAAAACACCAGGTCCTGAAGCAAAAGGAGCAATGATTGGGTTTAGCGATGTTCATACTCGGGCGCATATTTATCGAGCAATAATTGAAGGCATAGGTTATGCCTTACGTGAAGGAAAAGAATTATCAGAAAAGCGATCAAAGGTTAAAATTACTAAGTTAATGGTCTCTGGTGGCGGATCACAAAGTGATGAAGCTATGCAAATTACTGCAGATATTTTTGGTATGCCGGCGCAACGACCGCATACATATGAAACATCAGGCTTAGGAGCTGCAATCA
The DNA here is from genome assembly GCF_030547765.1 of Colwellia sp. 6_MG-2023. Lineage (NCBI taxonomy): Bacteria > Pseudomonadati > Pseudomonadota > Gammaproteobacteria > Alteromonadales > Colwelliaceae > Colwellia > Colwellia sp. 6_MG-2023. The sequence continues at coordinate 134,761 of NZ_JAUOPP010000005.1, forward strand.
ATGCAGCAGTTGGTATTGGCTTGTTTGAGAATTATCAAAGTGCTGTAAAAAAAATGACCCATAGTGGTGATGTTTTCACACCAATAGCAGAAAACAAAGCAATATATGATGAGCTTTATCGCGATGTATATCAAAAGATGTATGCTAGATTAAATCCTTTATATAAAAGTATTCGTAGCATAATTGGCTATTCAAAATAACATGTAGAATACGAATATTACGAATTTAATGTCGCTTAATAAAATAAACTCTATTAGATTTAGATATTATTTATGTCTAATGCTCTATTAGCCATTAACTTACGTGTTATAGCAGGTATATCTGTATCAACTTCTTCATTTAAATCAATAAAAGTTAGACTTTCATCAAGATAATCCTCTTTTATACTTGTTGATGCTTCAGTGTTTATTTGTTTATCAACATTAGAGTCAATACCTGAAGCAACAATTAAAATTTCTATTTCTGAAGAAAGATTAGGATCTAAAGTGACTCCTGGTACTATCAGTACAGATTTATTGGTGATTTTTTCTCTGATGTGATCAATTAAGCCATTGTAAGTCGAGAGCTTAGGCTCAGATTTACAAAATAGCTGAAAAATTATTCCTTTAGCTGTGTCTATATTCGCGATAGAAACAAGCGGATTATTTAAAGCCTGATCCAGAGCTTCATAAGCTAGCTCTTCGCTATCGGCTTTACCCACACCTAAAATTGATTCGCCTTCATAGGAAAGAATACTGGAAAAGTCATTTTTATCAACATTCACATAGCCAGTTTCAGTTAACATTTGCACTAACGAGACAAGTAAATTTTTGAGTACTTCATTACTTTGATTAAAAGCTGAAAATAAACCAACACTTTCCCCTAACCCTTTTAGCAATAGATCATTAGATAAAGTGATATAAGCATGAATAGGCGCTTTAATTTCTGCGATGCCTTGTAAGGCGAAGTCCATACGTAATTCACCTTCAGATTCAAAAGGTAGAGTAACAATTGCCAAACAATTAATATTCAGTTCTCGCGCTATTCTTGCAACTAACGGACTTGCTCCGGTACCTGTACCACCACCAAATCCAGCAGTGATAATAATAATATCGCTTCCTTTAATAGCATTGAGTAATAAGCCCTCACTTTCTTGTGCTGCTTTTAAACCAACATCTGGATTCGAACCTGCGCCATAACCTTTAGTCAGATCTTCTCCAATTAATATTTTATTTTCTACTTGCAGAGAGTTGAGCGCAGCTAAGTCTGTATTAATGGCAATTAAATTAACACTGCTAGCTAAGTTATTTTCATACAGCATATTAACGGTATTACAACCACAGCCACCAATGCCAACAACAGTAATTAATAAATCTGGATTTGCATGAATCAATTCTTTCATAACTTTTCCTAATCAATACTTGGTCACTTTTAAAATTTATTACCGAGAAATCGTTAGGATTATATGTAGAATATAACCAATAAATTTTTCGATTTGAGATTATTAAACCCCATCTATATTACTTCATTATAAGGATCAATTTTCTAATCTGCCACACTATTTATAACTCTAGCGTTATAAATAGTGTGGCAGATTAACGAATAATCGAATAACTAAATTAAAAGCTAAATTTACTTATTCGATTATTTTTTATTCTTTTTAATAGTCGTTTAAAATGAGAGTAAACGTTCACTTTTTATACCGTGGAGTTGTCAGGGTTATCAATAGTGAGGCAAATAGGGTTATCAGGGTTATTGGATAATGCTGATTTAGGGTTATTGGGGTTGTGTAGTTATTGACCTTTAGGGTTACAAGAGTTATGTTTAATTAACGATCAAAAATTGTACAAGGAATGAAAAATGAAATATGTTGTTGTTTTTGCTAATTTACAAAATTCGGCATTATATCAGGTAACAGTGCCAGACCTACCCGGTTGTAGTGTTAGTGTAGAATCTATTGATTTAGGATTAGAAAAAATAAGGCAAAGCATTAAAAGTCATTTGGCTATTCTTGCTGAATATGGGGAAAAAATCCCATCAGCTTTAAGCATAGAAAAACATAGACAGCAATATGCTCTCGACAATCCACATACATATTCTCAAGCTTTTTGGGCTATTGTGGATATTGATATCAGTGCATATTTAGGAAAAAGTCACAAAATTAATGTTACGCTACCTGAATTATTGATAAAACAAATTGATGAACGGGTAAGTAAAAGTTCACACTACAAAACCCGTTCAGGCTTTATAGCCAGTGCTTGTTTAATAGAGTTAGGAAAACAATAATGTTGAGTTTATTAAGTATTATGATGAACTAACCTTTTAAAGCACTCACCTACCCTTTCCGCCAGTTTATTAATATTTTATCTTTGTCGATGGGGAAATATAATTATGTTAACTACTTAACTTAACAACCAAGCCTGAATATAAACGATAGGTTGCTGGGTAAATATTATTAGGTTTAAGAAAATCTTTATAATGCTCTGTCATAGCAAACCACTTATCTTTACCTGACAAGCCTCGATTCTTCTTTTTGGGTAAATGATTGGCCCCTAAGCCTTTTAGCTCCCTCGCTAAATGAATAACATTTTTATAATCAAGCGTAACATCTTGGCATTTGTGCGCCACGATATTTGAGTGTGATGTATTAAAATATTGGTCAAGCTGCTCTTCTGTCTTAAAATCAATAACATGTTGATCATCATCTACTTTTTTCCATGATGATTTTAACTCGTGTAATGTACCATCAACTAAGGTAGTAAAAACAATGGTGCCACCTGGTTTAAGTACTCTTAACATTTCTTTAATGGCAATATCAAGCGGCTGACACCATTGCAGCACTAAATTAGAATATATAAAGTCGACAGTTTCGTTTTGTAAGGGAACTTTATGTGCATCGGCTTCAAGCCAAACTATATTTTCATTTCGACAACTTTTTGCAAACTCAAGCATTTTTTTAGAAAAATCTAACCCTATAACTTGGTCATAGGATGATGCTAATACATCAGTAAAAAAACCTGTGCCTGAGCCTAAATCAAGTACGGTAAGTGCACTTTTTTTGGGTAACCAAGGCATTAAATGTTTTCCAGAAAAACGTTGTAACCTAGCTGAAATATCATAAGACTTACTAGCGGAGCCAAAACTCTCCGCTATTTTTATTTTATTTTTATTATTTAACTTTGTTATGCTCATTTACTTAACGGCCTGTTTAATTTTTACTTTAACTTATTGATATACTAGATAATAATAACATGACGAACGAGTAACACGTAACCAAATGAATGGTGGTTGAAATCATTTATAGGAAAATTTATATTAAATAACCCACCTTTAACTGCGCAATATTATTATCTTTATATTTTCATCTAGAACTACACAACAATACTTTTATGACTGTCATAACCCAATTGAAAATATGGTCGTTACTACCGTTGAAATAGCATAATAGCATTTGCCATGATAATGACTTTGACTACCTATATCGTTGTTCGAGTAAGTACTATATTGTTCAAGGGAACAAAATAATGCCACATTTACAGCAAAGCCACTAGAGAATAATTATCATTTAAATTTATTAAAAGGTAGATAAGCTTTATTTTCTGAAGTTTTATAAATATAAAAAAACCAGTCGTTAAACTTGAGTATAACTCAAATTTAACGACTGGTTTTTATTTGAAACCTCTTATTCCAACCTAACTTGCTATGTGATCATTTCTACTGGTTATAATAACGATGAAGTTGCCCGTTTTTTACATATAAAATTGTTCACTTAATTAATGAAGCTGTTATTGTTGTACCTATTTACTTGTTAATTTTCATAGGGCGACAAAGATTTTAATCAACAGTTTGCTTCGTAGAATAAATCTTTATATTGGTCATTAACCAAAGATGTTTTAAGGGCGAGCTCTTGTGATACGCTTTCATCAGTAATTATTTCAGTATTGATACCGAGTTTGCTAAATAATAGTGAATCTTGATCTGTTTCCGGATTTTGAGTAGTTAGTAACTTACAACCATAAAATATTGAGTTAGCCCCCGCTAAGAAACATAAAGATTGCATTTGCTCATTCATTTCGGCTCGTCCTGCAGACAGACGTACATGTGATTTTGGCATCATGATACGTGCAACTGCAATACAGCGAATAAAATCAAAACTTTCTAAATCATCAACATCTGCTAGTGGCGTCCCTTCTACTTTGACCAACATGTTAATTGGCACACTTTCTGGCTGCTGGGGTAAATTTGCTAATTGTACTAATAGTGAGCATCTATCAGTCGCACTTTCTCCTAAACCAACAATACCGCCACTGCAAACTTTCATACCTGCACTACGTACATGTTCTAATGTGTCTAGCCTATCTTGATAAGTACGTGTGGTGATAATTTGATCATAATGCTCTGGTGATGTATCAAGGTTGTGATTGTAATAGTCAAGTCCAGCATCTTGTAGTTGTTTTGCTTGCGCTTTATCTAACATACCTAGGGTCATACAAGATTCTAATCCTAAGGCCTTAACTCCTTTAATCATCTCTAACACTATTGGCATATCTCGAGCTTTAGGATTTCGCCAAGCAGCCCCCATACAAAAACGCGTTGACCCCATTTCCTTAGCTTTTGCTGCGGCTTCAAGTACTTTTTCTAACTCAAGTAAACGCTCTTTTTCTAAATTTGTTTTATTACGCGCACTCTGTGAACAATATTTACAATCTTCAGGACAAGCACCAGTTTTAATTGATAATAACGTACTAACTTGAACTTCATTTGCATTAAAATGTTGTCGATGAACCGTTTGTGCTTTAAACATTAAATCATTAAAAGGAAGATCAAATAGTGCTTGAACCTCTGTTACAGTCCAATGATGGCGAAGGTTGTCATTATTTTCTGAAGTAGCAGGAAGAATTACTTTTGACATGATTACTCGATTACATCTAATTAAATTAGCGAATAGTCTAGTCGGCGCCTCTTGCTTGTCAATACACGCCAACCATTTATGTTGACATGCGCATAAATAACAAGCATGTTATTCATAACTGAGTTAACATTTTTGGAAGGTTAATTTATTTCAATGTTTATGGCTCTCCCGAAAAAGCAAATACTGATATAAAATCAGTTATAACATGATTCAAAAAACACTATTCTTGGTCGTTAAAATGTGTTGTAGAATTATTAATAGCCAAAATAAGTTAATAATTAACAGGAAATAAGCACTATAATTTGTATTATCACTACGCCTTCTACTTCGGTATTTATCTATTAACGTAGATGTATAAATTCCCGCAGCACTAAACCAGATAACAAGATATAAATATCCTGTTAACGGTGTTAACCAAAACTGTCGCACTTCAATATCATGGTAACGTAAAACGCCATAATCTGTTTCGGGGGCAACGAAAAAAGAAATAATCACTGAGAAAAAAAAAGCAAGCCAACTACAAGCCGTTAATGTTCTTGCTAATGAGTACCAAAAGTCAGCCGACTTTCTACGTTCTTTTATTGGTCGTCTTTGCTCTATTTTCATCATGTTTCTACTTTTTTGGCCAATATTATTATTTTTTTGAAATATAGTTTATTAATTTAGTAAGTTTTACTTGTTAAACATAATAGTCACGGTAACATAACCACCTTAAAAAATTCAGTACATTTGATAAAATATAAGAGGTCATTACATGTCAGTTATAGCAATTACTGATGTATTAGCAGGCAAATATCCTGTTAATGAAACTATCACCGTACATGGTTGGATTAGAACTCGCCGTGATTCAAAAGCAGGTATTTCTTTTTTAGCAGTTCATGACGGATCATGCTTTGATGCAATTCAAGCTATCGTACCGAGTGATCTTAATAATTATCAAGATGATGTTCTTAAGCTAACTACGGGCTGTGCTGTTAAAGTTACGGGTATATTAGTTGAATCACCGGGTAAAGGTCAATCTTTTGAAGTTCAAGCAACAGCAGTGGAAGTACTAGGATTTGTTGAAGATCCTGATACTTATCCAATGGCTGCTAAACGCCATAGTATTGAATTTTTACGTGAACAAGCGCATCTACGCCCACGTACAAATATTGGTGGTGCTGTAACACGTGTTCGTAACTGTTTAGCCCAAGCTATCCATAGATTTTTACACAGTAAAGGTTACTTTTGGATCAGTACACCACTTATTACCGGTAGTGATTGTGAAGGCGCCGGCGAGATGTTCCGTGTTAGTACTTTAGATATGGAAAACTTACCACGCAATGACGCTGGTACAGTAGATTACAATAAAGACTTTTTTGGTAAAGAAACCTTTTTAACCGTTTCTGGCCAATTAAACGTTGAAACTTATTGTAACGCGTTATCAAAAGTGTATACATTTGGCCCAACATTTAGAGCAGAAAACTCTAACACTTCTCGTCACTTAGCCGAGTTTTGGATGGTAGAACCTGAAATCGCGTTTGCTAATTTATCAGATGCTGCCGATTTAGCAGAAGAAATGCTTAAATACGTATTAAAAGCTGTGTTAGATGAACGTGCTGATGATATGGCTTTCTTCCAGCAGCGTGTTGATAAAACCGTTATTGAAAGATTAACCTCCGTTATTGAAACAGATTTTGTTCGTTTAGATTATACCGATGCAATTACCATTTTAGAAAACTGTGGTAAAACATTTGAAAATCCTGTTTCTTGGGGTGTAGATTTAAACTCAGAGCATGAACGTTTCTTAGCTGAAGAACACTTTAATGGCCCTGTTGTTTTACAAAACTACCCGAAAGATATTAAGTCTTTCTATATGCGATTAAATGATGACGGAAAAACTGTTGCCGCGATGGACATTTTAGCACCTGGCATTGGTGAAATTATTGGTGGTAGCCAACGTGAAGAACGTCTTGATGTCTTAGATAGTCGTTTAGAAGAAATGGGCTTAGATACTGCTGATTATAGTTGGTATCGTGATCTTCGTCGTTACGGCACTGTACCACATTCAGGTTTCGGCTTAGGTTTTGAACGTTTAGTTGCTTATGCTACTGGTATGCAAAACGTACGTGACGTTATTCCGTTCCCAAGAACACCGAATAACGCTTCGTTCTAGTAGCTATTAATAATGTAGGTTGGAATTTATTCCGACTATTTATGTCGATATCTTGTTAAACAAGAATCATGTCGTATTAAAGTACAACCTACATTTATTTCCAATAAGTTACTTTTTCTTCAAAACTCTTACTGGCTTTCAGTCCTTGTTCTTTACAAGGTGTTCCAATATATAAAAAACCTATAATTTCATCTTCTTTATTAACACCTAAGCCCTGTTTTACTTGTTCATTAGAGGCTAGTTCACCTGTACGCCATATTGCCCCAAATCCTAAAGTATAAGCTGCCATTTGCATTGCATGAGCACAGCAGCCAGCAGTTATTAGTTGCTCCTTAGTCGGTACTTTTTCATGTTGAGTAAACTCTGAGCTAATGACAATTACCATTGGCGCTCGAAATGGCATTTTTGCAATTTTTTCAAGGTTAGCCGTTTGTTGATCACTGCTAGCAACAAATAAATCGCTTAAACGCTGTAATCCGTCATCGGTTATTACCGTAAAGTGCCAAGGTTTCAAACAAGCATGATCAGGAACACGCATACCTGCGGCTAAAATTTGTTCTAATGCTTGCTTATCTGGTGCAGGTGAAGTAACTAAAGGGTTAGACTGACGCTGTAACAGTAATTCAATGCCTTTCATAAATAAAATATATAAGTTGGTAAACGATAGTTAAGTGTATAACGACCATTTCTTTTACGCACGACTTTATTCAATAAAATAAATCATTTACTCTTTGTATTATTGCTTGACTTAACACGTAAGCAACAGCACTATAATTTACCTATTAAGTTTAAGCCATTTGACATTTCATAGGTTACTTAATACGGAATCTTATTTAAAGCGCTTTGTAATAGTAAGGTTCTAAATGACATGTTTAATAAATGATGACGGTTTAATACCTAATAAATATATTTTAAAAATTAAATAAGTAATTACCATAATGAACGTTTTTCATACAAAGCAAGCCTTGGTGCTCAATCAAAACTTAATTTTGTTAACGCGATGTTGGCAAAGTCAGGTTATTCGACTGTGGCCAAATTATGCGGAGCGTTCAAGTTAATAATAGATAGTTTAGTTAACCATAATATTCAAGCCGCAGAAATCCTCTTTTGCGGCTTTTTTATATTCCAACTTTTATTGTGATAAATAAAACATTCCGTAAAAGACACTGTAATCAACAAGAAATAATAAAAAGGAGCGTCAAATGCAAGTGTCTATTGCCTATATGGTAGTTTTGTTAATCTGGTCTACTACCCCCTTAGCTATCGTTTGGAGTAGTGAATCAATCAATCCTACTATGGCTGTTCTTTTACGCATGCTGATCGCAGTAGTGTTAGGTGGCCTTATTATAGTTACCAGGAAAATAGCATTTCCTTGGCACCCAAAAGCGGTACGTTTATATGCTTTTTCTGCGTTAGGAATATTTGGTGGTATGTCATTCTCTTATCTTGCGGCGGGGTATTTATCTTCAGGAGTTTTATCATTAGTTTTTGGTTTAGCCCCAGCTTTCTCAGCTATCCTAGCACGAAGGATACTTGCAGAGCCTAAAATATCAGTGTTAAGAAAGTTATCTATGGCACTTTCTTTTGCTGGGTTAGGTTTAGTATGCGCTAACAATTTATCATTAAGTACGGATAGTATTTATGGTTTTATATTTGTTTTAATTGCGGTATTTTTATTTAGTTTAAGCAGTGTATTAGTAAAAAGTGTGTCATTAGCTATTCACCCTATGGCAACAACCGTTGGCGCACTGGCTTTATCTATGCCTTTATTTATTATCAATTGGCTTTTTTTGGATGGTAGTCTTGATACCGGCCAATGGGAGCCAAGATCAATATGGGCAACATTATATCTAGGTATATTCGGTTCATTAATTGGCTTTGTCGCTTATTTTTTTGTATTGCAAAGATTAACAGCAAGTACCGTTGCCTTAATTACATTAATTACACCTGTTATCGCCTTAAGTTTAGGCGCAGTACTAAATAATGAAGTGATTCATAGCCAATTAATTGTTGGTGCACTATTAGTAATATCTGGATTGGCTATGTATCACTGGGGGGAGATTTTTGTTGTTAAATATCAACAAAAAAAAATTATACTTAGAAATAATGTAATGGATAAAGAGTAAACAACAATCATCAATAAGCAGCTGATTTATTTTGTTATTTTTCTTAACTACTATTTTGCTCAGTTGGCAAAGGAGCGTTAATATCAATTCCTGACAAATAGGTTATTCTAGAATGATCTGAAGATTCATCTATATTGGTATCATCGCGCTCAAACCAGTTAAATTGATTTATTACCGGTATATTAGCTTCAATAGGTTTGTTAGAGCGAAAAAGTTTAGGTAACTTAATATTTGAAAAGTTCATAATGGCAATGTCCTGTCCTTGTTACTTGATAAAGCCGCGCCAACTTAGGCGCGGTTAAACTGTTTAAAAATGTTTAGTTACTTGCTACTAACTCTTTTAAAACAAGTTTATTAACAACATTGGTAACATCATTTGTATTCATTGCGATGGCAACAGCTAGATCACGCTCTGATTCCGATGCTACATTACCTTCCAGCGTAACAACGCCCTTATCAACTTCTACTTCGATGTCTAATCCACTGATCTGTGATTCAAACAACAACCTTGTTTTAACCACTGTTTCCACTTTAGAGTCCTTGAGATTTTGCATTATCTCAACATCTTTTCCTTGTGTATTATTATCATCAATAACCGATAACATATTATTAACTTTGGTGACACCTTCAAGAGAAGCTACCAGCTCTTCTGCTAAAGCTTTGTCGACAGAGTTTTTCACTTTACCTGTTAGAATAACGGTACCGTTTTTAACGTCGGTATTAATATCGAAAGAATTTAAATTGCCGTTAAATAGCAGTGTAGATTCAGCTTTTCCATCTATCCATGCATCTTTAGCATTATCTTTCCAAGTGTTTTCTGCACTAACATTTAAAGAAGCTGTACTAATAGCAGTCGCGATAATAATTGAAAGAGTTGTATTTTTCATATTTGTTCTCCTGTTAAAAGTTCATTAGTACTATTGCGAGTTTGATGCCAAAATGTAACGCATTGAAATATAATGAATAAATATAAAAACTCAACAAAATCATCAAGCAAACAGTGTAACTATTACTGATACATTGGTAATAGTTACACTGTTGGAATTTTTAATCATAGAGTAGATAGGCGGGGCAGAAATATTACACTAAATGATAATAATGCTTGTATTTAATAGTGAAAACACTTGAAATACGTAAACATAAACAATAAAGCTCTGAAATTAAAAGAGTAAGACAAATATAATGAGCTTATACTAGTCTTAAATAAAGTTAAGGAGTTAATGTGTTAAAAGTATTATTGGTAGATGATGATACCGAGTTTACTGAAATTGCCTGTCAAATAATTGAGTTTTTAGGCCATGATATTAGTATCGCTAGTTGTCTGGAAGAAGCCTATGAATGGCTAGAAAACAATACGTTTGATCACATTCTTTTAGATTTTATGCTGCCAGATGGTAGTGGCTTACACCTAATAGATCACATTAAAAAATCAAACGATACCCCTTATATTACGCTAATTACTGGGCACCCTTTAGTTAAAGGCTTACTAGCTGGCTTATGCGGACCTAAAGTTAACTATATTGCTAAACCCATACAACGTGAAGACCTAGAGCAAGCCTTAACACGCCAGTCAAAGCAAACTAGCGAAACAAAGCATAACAGCACACTAGCTAAAAAACATTTTGATTGCCTTATTGGTGAATCGGCCGTGATGCAAGAAATGTATACTATGATATCTCGTATTGCGCTAACCAAAGCAAATGTGATGTTATTAGGTGAAAGTGGCGTAGGTAAAGAGTTAGTGGCGCAAGCTATTCATAGCGCAAGTAATTTAACAACAAAAAACGATGCTGAATTGGTTGCAACTAACTGTGGCGCATTAGCAAAAGACTTAATCGCTAGTGAACTATTTGGGCATGAAAAAGGCGCATTTACTGGCGCAATTACCAAAAAAGATGGCGTATTTTTACGTGCCGGTAATGGTACATTATTTTTAGATGAAATAACGGAAATGCCCATTGATATGCAACCAAACTTATTACGCGTACTCGAAAGTAATAAAATAACCCCTTTAGGTGGAACAAAAGAGATTGAAGTAAACTGCCGAGTTATTTCTGCCACTAACCGCTCTATTGAAGAAATAGCACAAAATAAAGTGTTAAGAGAAGATATTTATTTCAGACTGGCTGTTTTTCCTATTAACATTCCACCGCTAAGAAAACGAAAAGAAGATATTCCGTTATTAGCCAGAGTGTTTCTAGAAGAATTAAACGAAGAATATAACCGTAGCTATGAATGGAGTGCCGAACAAATTCAACGATTAACTGACTACGACTGGCCAGGAAATATTAGGGAAATGCGACACGCGATTCATCGTGCTTTTATTATGTCTGATCCCGACAGTAACAGTTTAGCTTTACCAAAAGACTTTCGTTCGCCCTTCTCGTCTATCACAGAAAAACAACATAATTTAAGTGCAGGTCGAACTATTGAAGATGTAGAGCGAGAGTTAATTAAAGTAACGCTTGATGATGTTGATGGTAATAAATCACTTGCTGCAAAAATGCTAGGCATTAGCACGAAAACTTTATATAACCGTTTACATGCCTACGGAGAATTTGAAGAATAATATTAATTGAACTAAAGATAGCTTGGAGGAACCAGCAATGAAAGATGATGGAAGTAATATACAATCAGCGCAACCTGATTTAAATCAACTCGTTCATGACGCCCGAGGTCCATTAAATAGAATCTCTATGCAGGCAGAGCTTATTAAATTAGTACTTGAAAATGACATGCCACCTGAAAAAGCAATAGAGGCCGCAAACAAAATTCTTGTTTCATGCCAAGACTGTAGTCATACACTTGAGCAACTATTAGAAACAGCTAAAAGCTAAGGCAAGTTATTTATAATGTTCTACATTGAAAGATTATTAGCAAACAAAAAAGTCTCATGGAGTATAGTATTCTCTATTGTCAGTATCGTTATTGTGATCAATGTAATGCTATCAATAAAAACCATTGATGACTTATCAGTAGCGCAAAAAAGTATGGCTAATACTGGTGAAATAATTCTTAGTTTAGATAAACTTCATAACTTAGTGCTCTCTGCCGAAACAGGCCAACGTGGATATTTACTTACCGAAAACGAAGATTTTTTACAACCATACCAAAACGCCATTGATCACGTACTAAAACAAATAAAATTGGTTCAATCATTAAAGTCCGACATTGGTATACAAGCCAATAAAATTACTGAGTTAACTAACTTAGTTGAAATGAAAATGATAGAGCTAAGTGCAACGGTTGATCTAGCATTAGACGACAAAGAAAAACGTGCCGTCTCTATTGTGATGACTGGCCGTGGTAAAGACTTATACAAGAAAATGGAAAAACTGTTTAATGAGGTAAAATCTCGGGAAATATTATACCGAAATAGTTTATATAAAAAATTAGAAACCATTAAAACAGAAGCAAAATTTACTTTTAATGTGTCCGCAATTACCAGTTTTTTATTGCTGTTAGGGCTTGGTGCATTAGTACGACTCAATAATAGAAATGAGTTACGACATCGCCAGTCTTTAGAGGCTAAAAATGAAGAGTTAACTGAAAAAGTTAAACTACGCACCAAAGAGTTAACCATCTATTCTGAAGAGCTAGCACGTAGTAACCGTGAATTAGAAGACTTCGCTTTTGTTGCTTCACATGATCTTCAAGAGCCTTTGCGTAAAATTAGAGCATTTGGTGATAGGCTATCCTCTAATTATAACGAAGTAATAGATGAAAGAGGGTTAGACTTTATTGAACGTATGCGAAATGCTGCTGAACGTATGTCAAATTTAATCAGCGATTTATTAGAATATTCGCGCATTAATACCCGCGGTAAAGCCTTTGCAGCAGTACCACTGACACAGATTGTCACTGACGTTATTGACGACTTAGAAGTATCTATTGAAGAAAGCTCAGCAATTATTGAGTATCAAGACTTACCTGAAATTAATGGTGATATCTCACAGCTAAACCAGCTCTTTTTAAACTTACTCAGTAATGCGATAAAGTTTAGACAAGAAAACAACATACCAAAAATTAATATCAGCCATAGCCATGAGTCAGTATTTGATTCAATTCTAAATGCTGACATTCTTTGGAATATTATTACTGTACGCGATAACGGTATTGGCTTTGACCAAGAGTTTGAAGATAAAATATTTGTCCCCTTTCAACGCCTTCATGCAAGATCAGCTTACAAGGGAACAGGTATAGGTTTAGCTGTTTGTCGACGTATTGTTGAGCGCCATGGTGGTACAATTGATGTAACAAGTGAGATAGGAAAAGGTACTTGTTTTACTATCCGTATTCCACAAAATTATATTGCTCCTAATAACTTAAATGTGAGCAATGAACTGTAATCACATAAGTTTATCAATGCTAAAGGAAATTATTACATGAAAAAAAGTACACCTATTATCATATTAATGGCGGATGATGACGACGATGATCGCCTACTCGCACAAGATGCACTAATAGAAAGCCGCGTTTTAAATGAGCTTTATTTTGTAGAAGATGGTGTTGAGCTTATCGAATACTTAACACATACCGGTAAGTTTCAAGATAAAGTCAGTGCGCCACGGCCTGGGCTTATCTTGCTAGATTTGAATATGCCACGCAAAGATGGGCGGGAAGCATTAAAAGAAATTAAAGCGGACCCGAACCTTAGAAGTATACCCGTCGTTATTTTAACTACGTCAAAACAGGAAGAAGACATGGTTAAAGGTTATGATCTTGGTGCTGCTTCTTATATTACCAAACCTGTCAACTTTGAAGGCCTAGTTGATTTAATGAAGGCGTTAGGTAAGTATTGGGTGGAATTTGTCGAACTTCCCTCATCAGAAAAAACGTCAAATAGCACACTAACAAATAATGACTAATTTAAATTAATCTATGCAAAAGCTAACTAAACATATACTGCTAGTTGAAGATGATGAAGATGATTATATTCTCACCCTTGATTATCTTCAACAAATGCCAAACCATCATTTTGAAGTTGATTGGGTCGACAACTCCATTGAAGCATTGGCGTTGCTCAAAGAAAATAATCACGACATTTGCTTACTTGACTATCAATTAGGCGGAGTCAACGGTTTATCAGTGCTTAAACAAACCAGTGGTGATGGCTGCACAGTACCAATTATTATGCTTACCGGCCAAACAGATACTGAATTAGATAATAATGCATTGGATGCCGGTGCCGTTGACTACTTAGTAAAATCTGAACTCAACAGTGCAAGATTTAACAGAGCAATACGTTACGCTTTAGCAAGGAAAGATATTGAAAACGAACGGGTTGAACGAATAAAAGCTGAAGCAAGAAGTCGCTCTAAAGATAAGTTTTTAGCGCACTTGAGTCATGAATTACGCACACCGCTTACCTCGATACTTGGGTACACCGAATTATTACTCAGCGATGATAGTAACAAAAGCATACAACCCGAGTTAACCACTATATTAGATAACGGTAATCACTTATTAGGATTACTCAATAATGTACTCGATCTTTCTAAAATTGCTGCCGGAAAGTTTGAGCTGAATGCTACAACTATCTCCCTCGAAAGCTTTATCGCAGACGTATATACCTTAATGTCGATGGCAGCCCAAGATAAAGGAATCAATTTAACCTTATCAGCTAAATCAGCCTTACCCATTGAGATTAACGCTGATTCGCTTAGATTACGCCAAGTATTGATCAATATTATTCATAATGCGATAAAGTTTACTAATCAAGGAACAGTGAATATTGACGTGTGGTTAGATGAGTTACGCGATCAACCCCGTTTATATTTTGCTATAACCGATACTGGGATGGGTATTCCTGATAATTTATTAGCGACAATCTTTAAACCTTTTGAACAAGTACAAGACATTGTGTCACGAAACGAAGAAGGTACCGGGCTTGGCTTGTCCATTTGCAGTGAATTGCTAAAGTATATGGGCGGTAATATTTCAGTAGAATCTAACGTTGGTGTTGGTAGCAAGTTCGTGGTTTGTATCGATCCAGGACAAATAGCCGATACAGAACATAAAAATTTAACTTTTAAACGCAGTGACTATAAATCGTCTACTGAAGTTCTCAATAAAATTTCAGGTAAAATACTGATTGTTGATGATATTGACGATATTAGACGATTACTCGGCTATGTGTGTCGATCTTTTGGATTAGAAGTAAGTTATGCTAATAATGGCCAACAAGCCATCACTAAAATAGTGTCAGCAGAAAAAGAAAATACGAAATATGATCTCGTCTTAATGGATATTCATATGCCGGTTTTAGATGGTAAGCGCGCAATAAAACAATTAAGAGAAATGCACGTAGATACGCCAATAATCGCAATCACTGCAGCAACAATGAAAGGTGTACGTAAAGAACTCAAGGGGTTGGGCTTTAATGATGTAGTAGCGAAACCTATTGATAAATATGAATTACACAAAAAAATACAACAACAATTAAGCCATCATATTTCTGCTCCTAACCAGAAAATGTCAGTAACATCATCAGAGTCAACATCACAAGATGATAAAGAAAAAAAACCTAATCAACGCGTGTTACTAATTGAAGATGATATTGATGCCGCTGAAATAACTGCGTTATTACTGAGTACTATTGGTAAGCACGTACAAATAGCAAACAATGCTGAACAAGCTAAAAATATTGTTAAAGCCGATATAGATTGGCAGCACGTTTTAGTCGATATGAACTTACCTGATGGTAACGGGCTTGAATTAAGTTCATCATTAAAAACATATATGCCTAATACTACTATTACTATTGTTAGTGGTTATGAAGTATCCAAACAAGAATTAACCGAAAATGGCGCAAATAGCTCTCTTCTCAAGCCCGTTAATTTAACTATGTTACAACAGCTTTTTAATGAAGCTTAATTGTCGCTATGCGCAACTTTTATAGATAACAAAAGTACTAACATTGTGCAAATACTGCAAAGCACCCTGTAATATTTACCTACTCCTCGCTAGCACAGATAAAAGCACCAACACAAACCACATAAAATACAACAAGTTAACACCTGGCACAACAATAGCATAGTCTAGGTATCTCTAAGCGTTAAGTTAAGGAGAACTATAATATGTTAGATTGTGCATTAACTTTTGTATCTATGTCGTATTACTTGTTATTTGATTAATAATATTGGCATTACAAAATAAAAATTCCCAAGTTTAATTATTTTAAAATTTTAAGGAGTAGGAAATGAATAACAATAAAAGACTTTCAATAATGGCGATCTCATTTGCAGCAGTACTAAGTTTAGCTGCCTGTAGCGATGATAAAGCAGAAGAAGCTGGCGAAACAGTTGATGATATGATTTCTAGTACTAAAGATGCTGCCAAGAATACAGGTGACAAAATTCAAAAAGCAGTCACTGATACAGGTAATGCTATCGAAGATGCTTGTGAAGACGCAAAAGAGAAAATGGATACTGAAGATACCGACTGTTAATTTTGTAACTATAGATTAAAGTTAATAACTACTGAAATACTAATGAAGTAGTTAAAAGCTTTAAGAATATGGTTTAGAAGTTATAGCCTGATTCAGAAAGGCTAGTGTAATAACTAGCCTTTTTTACTAAATGACTACATCAGCGCATGATTTATCCAAGCCCCCTATTTTATCGTAAAAATAAGAATGGAATTTATGTTATTAATAACGATTAAAAAAATATTTACGAAAGCTATTACTTGTTTATTTTTTAGTTTTGCCGCCGCGATTATAGTTCCTTTATGTACTTATACTTTTTTCATGTACCACTATCGTTCAAGACGTCATTTACGTAACTAAACGCTAAACAATCATCAACAGAGTTAAGTCTTATTCACTCCCCTCTTTCGAATATCCCTGACAAACGTTAATTTTATTAACCATAAAATATATTCAAGCGTTGTATACATAGCACTTCATATGTCTAAACAAGATCAAGTACATGTTAAATATTAATATATTTATCACTTAATCGTCTATTTGCTATTTGATTAAGGTAATATATAGCTACCTATTAAATTTTATTTGAATAATTTTTTATGAACGCTTTAGTTAACTTTTTTAAAACCATTTTCACTAGCCTCTGGCGAGTATTCACGATTACCCGCTCAGTAGTCCTTAATATTATTTTTATTGTATTTTTTATCGGTCTAATAGCCATGTTAAACACAGACTCTAAGAGTGTCACTGTACCGAATAATACCGCGCTTGTATTGAATTTGACTGGTGATTTAGTAGAACAAAAAAAAGAGGTTAATCCTTTAGATACTCTATTAGTCGAAGCACTAGGTGAAAAAGAAGGTAATCCTGAAGTTTTACTTTCAGATTTACTCGAGGTTATCACCAAAGCTAAAAATGATGATCGGGTGCAAATATTAGTATTACAGTTACAAGGACTTGGTTCAGCCGGTTTAGCAAAACTACAAGATGTTGGTGCTGCACTAGTTGACTTTAAAAACTCAGGTAAAAAAGTTATTGCGCTAGGTGATCAATATACACAAGATCAATATTACCTTGCCAGTTATGCTGATGATATTTGGTTAAATACCGAAGGCTATATGTTACTTGAAGGTTACGGTAGATATGGCATGTATTTTAAATCAGCGTTAGAAAAGCTATCAATAAACCAACATATTTTTCGTGTTGGAACTTTTAAATCAGCAGTAGAGCCTTTCTTACGTGACGACATGTCTGACGCGGCAAAAGAAGCAAATGAACTATGGCTAAATGATTTATGGACTCAGTATAAAAGTGATGTTGCACAACAAAGAGATTTTGATATTGAAAATTTTGATGAAAGTATTGAAGATTTAGTCAAAAAAATAGAACAAGCCAACGGTAGTTTTGCTGATTATGCCCTGAATAATCACTGGGTTGATCAATTGAAAACCCGTACTCAAATGCGTGATGCATTAATTGAACTGGTTGGTAAAAATAAAAAAGGTGATAGCTATAGTCATATTGGCTTTAAAGATTACTTATCTCTTATAAATCTTGATAAAACCTTTGATCAAAGTACCGCCCTTGCCCAATTAGATAAAGTTGCCGTAATAGTTGCTAAAGGTACTATTTTAAATGGTGTGCAAAAGCCAGGAACTATTGGTGGTGATTCAACAGCAGCCTTATTACGTAAAGCACGAGAAAATAAAAATGTAAAAGCGGTGGTATTGCGTGTTGATAGCCCTGGTGGTAGCGCTTTTGCTTCTGAAATAATTCGTCAAGAAGTCGAATTATTAAAACTTGCAGGTAAGCCTGTTGTTGCTTCAATGGGTACTTATGCTGCTTCAGGTGGTTACTGGATATCAGCTCCTGCAAATAAAATTTATGCCTCTCCTGCTACTATTACTGGCTCTATTGGTATTTTTGGTATGATGATGACCTTTGAAGACTCACTCAGTAAGATAGGCGTTTATACTGATGGTGTCGGAACAACAGATATCGCGGGCTTTGGTCCAACTCGACCATTAACTGAAGGTATGGCACAGCTATTTCAACTTTCTATCAATAAAGGTTACCAAGATTTTATTACCTTAGTAGCAGAAAATAGAGACATGACTTTAGCGCAAGTAGATTCTATTGCTCAAGGTCGTGTTTGGTCAGGTGCAAAAGCGAAAGAATTAGGCTTAGTTGATGAATTAGGTAATTTAAACGATGCCATTATTGCTGCTGCTAACTTAGCAAATATTGAACAATACGATACGTTATTAATTGAAAAAGAAGTATCTGAACGGGATAAATTTCTTCAAAAGATGATAGGTGAAGCGCAATCATTTATGTTTGTCGACACTTTATTACCGCTTGATAGCGACTTATCAGCTCCACAAAGTGTTAATGCAAAACCAATGACACAATTTATTGAACAAATGCAAAAGGAAATAACCAAGATGAATCAATTTAATGATCCACAAGGCATGTATACTTTATGTTTAGCGTGTAACGTTCAATAATGATGCTTAAAAAGAAAAAAATCTACGTTGCCTACACTGGTGGCACAATTGGAATGAAAAAAAGTGATCAAGGATATATTCCTGTTAAAGGTCACTTAACAGACTCTATTCATGCATTACCTGAGTTTTATCGCGAGGAGATGCCAGAGTTTACCATTAACGAATATCATCCGTTAATTGATTCATCCAATATGACACCAAGTGATTGGCAACGTATCGCTAATGATATAAAAAAACATTATGATGATTATGATGGCTTTGTTGTATTACATGGCACGGATACTATGGCTTACACTAGTTCAGCCTTGTCATTTATGTTTGAAAATTTAAACAAACCCATTATTGTCACCGGCTCTCAAATACCGCTTAGTCAATTGCGTTCTGATGGCCAGGTTAATGTGCTAAACTCCCTGTATATAGCAGCTAATTACCCTATTAATGAAGTGGGTTTATTTTTTAATAATAAGCTTTACCGCGGCAACCGCTCAATAAAAGCTTATGCCGATGGTTTTAATGCCTTTGATTCACCGAATATGCCGCCATTAATTGAAGCGGGTATTAATATTAACGTGATCGCGGGGAAAATTTCAGATCAATGTGTATATACACCTCCCGTAATTGTTCGCGATATTACACCTCAACCCATTGGTGTTGTGCATTTGTACCCAGGCATTAGTAGCGATGTTATAGAGAATGTTATTAGGCAACCAGTAAAAGCTCTAATAATCAGAAGTTATGGCGTTGGCAATGCGCCACAAGATCCCGCGCTGCTCGCTTGTTTAACTAAAGCGAAAGAGCAAGAAATTGTGGTGATTAATTGTAGTCAATGCATTAAAGGTATGGTTAATATGTCAGGCTATGCAACAGGCAATGCCCTGAATCAAGCAGGTGTTATTAGTGGCCATGATATGACATTAGAAGCAACATTAACCAAGCTTCACTATTTGCTTAGTCAAAATTTAAGTTATGCGGAAACGTGTCGTTTGATGGAAGTGAATTTACGAGGCGAATTAACAAGTTAGCCCCCCTACCAAGTTTTTTTATATTTAGATAAATAAACAGCAAGCAAAAAACAATTATTATATAAAAATTTTGAATTTGTATTTGTGAAATTAGTACATGTATGATGAAAAGAGCATAAGTCTTTTTTCCTCACCATAGCAAGGTTAAAAAGGATGATTAACTGAAATAACAAGGATCACTATGTTGGATATTTTATTATATTTGGTAAATATAGGTTACGGAGTTACGCTTGCAGGTGTCATTATATTTGTAGCTACAGCGTTTAGACAAAGTATCTTGTGGGGGTTGGGCTGCTTATTTTTCCCGCCGATTGCAATTATATTCTTATACATATATTGGCAGGAAGCTAAAATTCCATTTTTTATGTGGCTAGTAGGTATAGGATTAATTTTGATTTCTATAATTTTAGGAAGTTAAATTATACTTATTATCTACTATTCATAATATAAGTACGAGTGTAAATTATACATATATTGATTGAATATCGAACTATTATTGACAATCATAAATAGAATATTAGTATTTTTTATGAGCGATATTAACCGAAATATTTATAAGGATGAAATATGAAGTTAACTTTAAATAGTATTTTTTTAGGCGCACTTTTAGCGATTTCTACATTTTACAGTAATACCAGTCATGCTGATGGATTCAAATTAACAGCTTGTCATGGTTGTGATGCAGAAAATACAAAGTCAGCAGCCTTAAATGCATATGAAATAACTCAAAATGGAATTAGTTATGTTGTTGATAAGAAAAACAATTCATTTAGAAAATATACAGTTTACACTGAATGGACCAATACTGGAGATCACAATGTTCCTGTCAGGCGAGGTATAGAGAGAACATTAACTAGTTTAGAACAAGAAGCGGGTACTGAATTACTTGAAGGCATTAGCGAACTTTATTCCGGAAAACAATACCGAAACAGTCATTCTGGTGAATTAATTGCGGATATTGTAATAGCAAGTGGTCCTAATGGAGATAGCGCTTATGATTTCATTAAAACAAGCAAGATGAGATCTGATTTGTATCAACTGCATTTAGCAACAAAAGTAAATGCGTTTTCCGTTGTTGTTAACAGCATTACATCTAAACTAAGTTTAGGATCTATTCACTTAAAAGATATAAAATTGGGCATTAAGTTAATTTTTAATGATGATAGTCTTTTGACAGTTATTCCTAATCCACAAACAGAAACATATGACATTGTTGCTAATTCTGCTCGGGAGTCAGATGGGAATACAATTCCACTATCTAAAGCTGTTGTAAATGGAAATTATATTTTTTCGTCAAAAGAAAATACCCAAAGTTTTAGTCAATATTTGGGGTATTGGGGAATTACACTTCAATGGAAACACTCATGTATTCCAGTTACTGTCTCTTGTGTAGAAAGAGAAGGAGGAGGTTTAATTTGTTTAGGAAGCTGTATGTAATTAAAAATCAATGTATTCATTTAAATAAAACAATATAAAGGCTTTTAATTAGTAATGCCGTTCACTATCGGTAAACGGCATTAGCAGTTTTAACTGAGCAGCCATGCTTATTTAGGTTATTATTAAACAAATACTTTCTTTAATCGAATCAATAATTCAACATCTGACGCATTTAATTTTCCTAATGCTAACCAATCAATTAAACGTTTATTTAAATCAATAATACCTGATGATTGCATTTGTTCTTGTATTAACTTTACTTGTACTGCCATTCGTTGTGACGCAAGTTCATCAGGTGATTCAACTTGAGCCAAAATTTCCAGCTCTAATGTTTTTTCAGCACGTTCATTTGGATCAGCCTGCTCTGTGGTCAAACATAGATCTGATAATCGTTTTTGCCAAAAACTCGTTAGCGCTTGATACTCAGGTAAACTAATAAGATTTTCAGCCATAATTTCTGACTTTGCCACTTTCTCAAGCATAATAAATAAACTCTGCCAACTTTCCTTTTCTTCTTCGGCGATTATATGTTCAATTTTTTTATTAAGCTGTTTTATAAATACTTCAATCTCGCTGGCCACTGATTTAATAACAGGTTTATTGGCAATCACTTGTGATAATAATTCTTCCGCCTGTGTTTTAGCATTAATAATAGTATTTTTTTCTATACTGTTTTCTTTACTATCGTCGGCTACATCATTAAGACTTACTTTTATATCAATAAGCGTTTTATTAAACGCTTCAGCTACCTGCGCTAATTCTGATTTTTGCTCAGACTTAGCCTGATCTCGTTTGGCGAACACTTGATCATTAATCGCTCTAAACTTTTGCCAAAGTTTAGACTCTTGATGAGCACCAGCAAAACTAATCTCACGCCATTGTGCTTGTAATTTTTTAACATTTTCGATTGCTTGATAGGTATCTTCATTAGCAAGCTGTTGTTCCGCTTCTACAATTAATGCTTGTTTTTTATTACTATTAGCATCGTGAAAAGCTTTAATTGCATTTTTGATAGGTTGGATGATATTTTTAAATTGCTTAAACAGTTTTTGATACTGCTCCCTATCAACCTCACCTGCTTGCTGCCAGCGTTGTTGTAATTTATTTAATTTTCCATCAATTGCTTTAAAGTCTACTGTAGTGCTGTCAGTATTTTCAGGTTGTAACATTTCTGCTAAGTCTTGCGCTTGAGTTATTATTTCATTACGAGTAACTAAATGTTGCGCTCGCATTTTCTCTTGTTCAGCATAAAATAAGCGACATGGCGCGAATGCTTGTTCACACGCAAGGTTAAACTGCTCATTTAACTCTTTATCAATGTCTTCATCTGCGTGGCCTAATGAATTCCACGTTTTTCTGTATTGCTTTACTTTATTCGCTTGCGCATTAGGATCATCTAACGGTGTTGTTACTAAAGCATTTATTTCAACTAATAACTCTTGTTTGCGTGGCGTTGCAATATAATGTTCCCAATCGCTAATTTCGGCCATTCTTTTACTGACATTATCAAAATCACGCTGTAATTGTTGCTGTTGTTGGATCGATAATAAGGTAATTGCTTGATTAACACCTTTAAATAAACCGAAACAAACTTTGTATTTGCCGCGAAGTAATAAACGTTTTAAATCAATCAATTTTTTCTTAGTTTGCTCAAATAATTTTTTTTGCTCTTGCTGCAAAGGTCGTAAGCCATTTTGCCAACTCTGTGTAATCTCTTTATAAGACTCAGTAATAGACTGTGGCAACACACCGTGTGCCTTTTTATTTACCGCTTTGTAATTACTTAACCAATCATTATATGTTTGTTGACGTTCATTTAACTCATTAAGTGATTCAGGTAACGTCAATTGAGAAATATTGGAAATAAGGTAAGTTGCTTCACTTACCGATTGAGCAATTTCAGGCAATTGCGTTAATCGTACTCTCAATTGTTCGCTTTTTTGTAAAAACTCATTTTGTTCTTTATTGTTTAAAACACTTGCAGTGATATTATCGTTAAGTGTATCCAAGGTGATTAGAAATTTTTCTTCTGTATTGTTATCGCCCTGTTTATCAGAAGTTGCCCCTTCTAAGCTACCATCGAAAACTGCTGCGGTTATTTTTTCATTTAACTGAGCAATAGTTTTATTAAAACGTTCTTTCGCTGAATTTTTTTCATTAAGCAATTTTTCTGCAATTTTTGCTTGTTGGTATGCCTCTTCTTTTGGCGCAAAAATTTGCGTTAGTTGCCCCATAATTTTATTAAATTTATTTAATAAAATTTCTTGCTCTTCTTTTGGTAAACAAGTTATATCAGAATTATCTTGCTCCCACGCTTCGACTAACACTGATTTGTTTGTTAAGTAATGTGCATAATCTGATTGATCTTTCAGTGCTAATAACTTTGAAAGTATTAATTGTTTTTGTTTTAGTACGCGTATAGGCTTTTCTTTTTCTTCAATTAGCTGTGATAAACGGGTGTTGATAACTTGAACAACTTCATCATTTATTGCTTTTTTACTTAACTTTGTTAGTAATGACACATCGTTGAGTTCATTAAGTTCTAGCGACATTAAGTGCTTTTGTATTTCAGCTGATTGTTTTTTAGTAAACGTTTGTAATAGAAATTGCGCTGTATTTTTATTGTGAACCAAAATTTCAAATAAGCTTACCACCAAACACGGTTCATTTTCATGATCAAGCCATTGGCTTAACACCGAACTATCAACACCAAGTTCTTGATTGGTTTTTGTTGATTCAATTACTTTAGATAGAAAATCCTGTTTTTCCTTGGTGGATAAAATAATATTATGTTTGCCAGATAAAATATCTTGTACTTGCGCTTTAGCAAATGCTCTTACATTTTTATTATTATTAACAACACTCTCGTTCAAATAGTGCTCTAAACTATTGAGTTTTAATAACACAGCACGACGGACTAATTCGTTATCATCGTCATGTAGTAACGATAATAATACCGCTTTATCCTCACTATTATTATTAGTTAATTCATCATTTATAGCGCCGATACGTACATTGCTATCTTTATGTTGCCAGCTTTTTTTACTTTTAAACAAATTGAAAATCATAGGAAATCACATTTTGATGATAAATAAACATCCAATACTTCTAAGAAAAATGAATTAGAAAATATACTTTTGATTATTATAGGTTGGTAAAATGAGCAATATCGCTCTTAATTGAACTTTCATTTTCTGAGTTAGCTATGGAGCTTGCGCTAACAGTTTCTTCTTTAGTATTGGAGGAAAATTGTTCTTTTAATTGACGTTTATTTTTGTGTACCATTTGACCATCACTACCAATGGTTAACATTTCATCACTATTTAAGTGACGAGCCTGATAGGCCATAATTAATTGTAGCGCGGTATCACGTTGAGCTTGTTCTACCACAGTGCCTTCTGGCCATTTACCCGTTTCAGCTGCACATTTTAGACGTAAATACATTGCCTCTGGCATATGTTCAATTGTATCTTGTAAATTCATAAGAGACTCAGGTTATTTTTTTCGTTTAAAGAGAAGTAATTTTACTCGGATAACTAAATACATAATAAAACCAATAATGGTACAAATCATCGCTAATGTATGTTGCCAAGTGCCTTGTTCAACATTATCCCAAAACATAAACAAAAAGCCGCCACAAAACATTAACATAGCAACAAAAGAAAAATTCATTAATCGTTGTGCTTTATTAATTCTATTGACGCGATTTATACTAGCGATCTTTTCACTGTCTAATGCTTGTAAAGCTAATCCACAGTGGCTACAGTCTTTTGCTTTATCTGATATTTTTTTTTTGCAACTAGGGCAATTAATTACTGCCATTTTGATAAACCTTTGTAACGCATTATTTTATCAATATTCTACCCTTTTTCAGGCAAAAAAAAACGTCCCTAAAGACGTTTTTTACTATTATTTCTCTTAATACAGCACTATGGCTCGTTAATCTTGTTACTCTTAGCTTTTGCTAAACGATTTTCCCAAAATGTTGCATTTTTAATCCCTAGTTTCTGTGGATCAAAAGTATATTTATCAACATTGGCTTTTTGTTGTTCTTCATAATCTTTTAACGCTTTTATCGCGGGTTTCGACATAAAGAAAATGATGATAATACCAATAATATTTAACCAAGCCATTAGCCCAACACCGATGTCACCTAAGCCCCAAGCAATATTAGCGGCTTTCACAGTACCATAAAAAGTAGCGATCATAATGACGGCTTTTAGGATAAATACTGCCCCTGGGAGTTTAAACGTTCGCTTAATGTAGTAAATATTATTTTCAGCAATAAAGTAATATGCCAATATAGTTGTAAAGGCAAAGAAGAATAATGCCAAAGCAACAAAAGGTTTACCCACGCCAGTAAAAACACTTTCCACTGCAATTTGCGTAAACTCTGGACCATTGGCTGCAATATCACTTGCTACATTCTGCACAATAAATCCATCACCTACACCATGAACATTATAAGCACCGGTAATAATAATCATAAATGCAGTAGCAGAACAAATAAATAGCGTATCGATATATACTGAGAATGATTGTACTAACCCTTGCTGAGCAGGATGATCAACTTCAGCTGCAGCTGCGGCATGAGGCCCAGTACCTTGACCAGCTTCATTAGAATAGACACCACGTTTAACCCCCCAACCTATTGCAGCACCAAAACCGGCCATTGGCGTAAAGGCATCAGTAATAATCATCATAAATGCTCTGGGTAGTTCAGTGATATTTAACGCGATAATAATTAATGAAATTAAAATATAGGCTAGCGCCATAAATGGCACAACAACTTGTGTAAAATTAGCGATCCGTTTAATACCACCAAAAATGATAAAACCAAGCAATAATACTATACCTGTTGCTGTATAGAGTTTGGCATAACTTATTACACCAATGCCTGTTGCAATACTGCCACTATTAGAAAAAACTTGCTCTACAGCTGTGCCTATTGTATTCGATTGTACGGTAGGTAATAACACACCCGTAGCAAGAATTGTGGCTATGGCAAAAGTCCATGCATACCATTTTTGCCCCATTGCTTTTTCAATATAATAAGCGGGACCGCCATAATATTTACCATCATGCTCTTCTTTATAAATTTGTGCATTAGCAGATTCAATATAGGCTGTCGCGGCACCAAAAAAAGCAACTATCCACATCCAAAAAACTGCACCTGGCCCACCAAAACCTATAGCTGCAGCTACACCAGCGATATTACCAGCACCAACACGACCAGATAAAGATACGGCTAAAGCTTGAAACGATGATATGCCCTTTTCTGAACTTTGGCCTGACATTAATAAACGCCACATTTCTGAAAACTGTCGTACTTGAACAAAACGTGTTAACACAGTAAAAAACAAACCCGCACCTAAGCACAGGTAGATCAGAGCACTACTCCAAATATAACCATTAATAGTATTGACTAAATCTTGCACGTAAACTTCCTCTTTATTTTTATTATTTTATACACTTATTAAATAGTGTTTAGTTTGAAAATGTATTCGTCAATTTATATGTTCTAGTGACATTTTCATTGACGAATACAGTAAAGCGTTATCTATCTTAAGTCATCAACCATGTGATAGATACCTGTTAAGAAGTCACGTCCTAGTAGACTACTTCGAATATCAGACCAACCTACACTATAATCAGGAAGTAAGTCATTATCTTTAAAAGGCATTTCAATAGTATAAGCTAAGCATTTAAATTGGTTACCGACCCAATTTGTTCCAACTGTAGGGTTTGCTTGACCAGGCTCATCTTTGTCGTAACCACGTTCATCTTGAAATTCAGGTGTTAATGACAATAAAATGCTTTTAAACTTGTCTTCAAGTGCTTTATGGCGTTCATCATAATTAACTACACCTTCACAACCTGCTACAAAGTTAACAGGTAATGCTTCATCACCATGTACGTCTAAAAACATATCAACACCTGTTTCAAGCATTTTTTCACGTACTAAATAAACTTCAGGACTTCTCTCCATTGAAGGCGATAACCATTCACGGTTTAAGTTGGTACCTACAGCATTGGTACGCAGGTGACCACGAACACTGCCATCGGGATTCATGTTAGGCACAATATAAAATACTGCTTTATTTAATAAGGCACGTGCAACACCATCATCTTCATCAAGTAAACGATCTAGAAATCCTTCAATAAACCACTCGGCCATGGTTTCACCTGGATGTTGACGTGCTGTTAACCAAATAACACGCTTCCCCTCACCTTCTTCACCAATTTTTAATAAACTAACATCTCTGCCATCAATTGTTTGGCCTAACACTTGTAACTGACAGTCAAGATCCATTTGGGCATTATGTAATAAGTCTTGATGACGTTCATAACTGTAAGGTGAGAAGTAAGCGAAATAAACAGAATCAAATTCAGGAGTCATCGTTATTGTTAATTTATCACCATCAAAGGTGGTAGGAACACGAAACCAATGGTCACGATCATACGATGCTACCGCTTGATAACCTTTCCAACCCTCAACATAAGCGGATTTTCCAGCATTAATAATATTAAGAACATGTTCTTGACGAGTATTACTTGGACTAGTATCTGTCTGGAGTTTGAAATGAAACCACTGATAAAATTCAGATTGATTATCATGTTTTATTTCTAATTGAATATTGTTGATATTACTTGCATCAATAACACGGATATTACCGCTGTCAAAGTTGTCAGATATTTGCATAAAATTGAAAGCCTTTTTCTTTCATACCGACTTATCTATTGCTCGGTATGGACTAAAGAGTAAGGAAACAGTGTACACAAACATAAATAAGATCACTATAGAGATCTTAAATAAAGACCAAGTTCAGAAGAATACCCTAAAGATTTGCCAATAACTGTATTTTCTTCGTCGATAACATAGTAACTAGGGTATGCAGTAATTAAAAAAGCATTTTTAATTTCTTCATTTCCCAGTGCTATAGGAAAGGTTAATTTTTTGTCTTTTGAAAAATCAGATACTTCACTAAGCTTTCTATAATCTAACGCAACTGCAATAACATCAATATTGCTATTTTTTTCATACAGTGATTGCAAATTACTAATACTGACATGACAAATTTTACACCACGGCGCAAAAAAATAAATAATCGTTTTTTTACCTTGTGAATTTAATGACACTGTCTCGCCTAACAGTGTTGGTACTTGCGTAAATGACAATGCACTCGTTGGCGTTATTTTAGTATCAGAAGATAGCATGCTGGTTTCGCGAAGATAAGATACAGTTTGAAAAACGACAACAACAATCAACGCTTGAATGAACAAATTACGGAGTGTAGTAAGCAAGTGAATATTCCTTTAAATTTTAGGTTACAAGGAGTAGACCCGATAAGTGGTAATTTATTACAGAAATATTTTAATAGATAATAAAAAAAGAGCTATTAATAAAGTGTTAATAGCTCTTTCCAAAGGATTATCGTTAGTATCAATGTAGTTCCATTACTATTCTAAATAACTATTTATCGTCAATCCTAACAACGACTTATTGTCATCCTGAACTTGATTCAGGCTCTCTTTCTTTACAAAACTAGCTATACGAGATTCCGTATTAAGTCACCTACGGAATAACGACGTAAAGTAATAACGACAATAATGACTAACGGTAATTTACGAACTAATTAACCAATTTTGGTTAAGCCATTCATATAAGGTTGTAATGCTGTTGGAATATTAATACTACCATCGGCTTGTTGGTAATTCTCTAATACCGCAACTAACGTTCGACCTACGGCTAAACCAGAGCCATTTAAGGTATGTAATAATTCTGGTTTATTAGTTTCACTATTACGGAAACGAGCTTGCATACGACGCGCTTGGAAAGCCCCCATATTTGAACAAGAAGAAATTTCTCGGTAAGTATTTTGTGCTGGTAACCAAACTTCTAAATCAAATGTTTTAGTTGCGCTAAAACCTACATCACCACTACACAATGCCATAGTACGATACGGTAACTCTAATTTTTCCAGAATAGCTTCTGCATGACTAGTTAATTCATCTAGTGCTTCAAATGAATTTTCAGGTTTCACCAACTGCACCATTTCTACTTTATCAAACTGATGCTGGCGAATTAGACCTCTGATATCACGTCCACCTGAGCCAGCTTCACTACGGAAACAAGGTGTGTGCGCGGTCATTTTTATTGGTAATTCTGATTCTTCAACAATTTCATCACGGTACATATTAGTTAACGGTACTTCTGATGTAGGTATTAAAGAGAATTTTTTACCTGATAAATCGGTATGAAATAAATCTTCACCAAACTTTGGCAATTGTCCAGTACCATATAAAGAATTAGCATTAACTAAGTATGGTACGTACATTTCTTGATAACCATGCTCTTCTGTGTGCATATCAAGCATAAATTGCGCTAATGCACGGTGTAACTTAGCGATTTTACCGCGCATTACAGCAAAACGTGTGCCTGCTAATTTTGCACCGCTTTCAAAGTCTAATCCTTTATCGACAGAGAAGCCTAGGTCTACGTGGTCTTTAACTTCAAAATCAAATTCACGTGGTGTACCCCAACGTTTAATTTCAACGTTATCCTCTTCATCTTTACCTTCTGGTACTGATTCATCTAATAAATTAGGTATCGCACTGGCAATATCATTAATTTTAGCAAGTACTTCATCTTGCTCGGCTTTAGCAGCGTCTAAGTCATTACCAAGTTGGCTAACAGCAGCAAGTAATGGGGCAATATCTTCACCGCGGGCTTTTGCTTGACCAATAGATTTCGAACGGGTATTACGTTCATTTTGTAAATCTTGGGTTTTAACTTGAATCGCTTTACGTTGTTCTTCTAGCGCATTTAGGGTTTCAATATCAAGGGTAAAACCACGCTTTGCCAGTTGTGTGGCAATGTTATCTGTATCTGTTCTAAGTTGTTTGGCATCAAGCATAATTATTCACGTTATTTCTGGTTTAAAATTAAGATTAAAATTAATCTACAAAAGTTATATTATTTGGCTATTGCTGAGACTAAATAAAGTCCTAAACCAGCAGCAGCAATACAAAGCGACACATTCAATATAATATTAATGCCGGCTTTTAGTAAGTCTCCTTGTTGAATTAATAACAAAGAGTCTAATGAAAATGTTGAAAAGGTGGTAAAAGCACCTAAAAATCCAATACCTATTAAGGTTCTGTGAACATTAATATCTAAAATTTCATGTTCTATTAATTGGTATAACAAACCCATAATAAATGAGCCGGTGATATTAACCATCAATGTTGCAAAAGGAAACCCCTTTCCTAGCCAATTTAACACTAATTGCGAAATATAAAAACGCAAACTAGCACCACAAGCACCACCTAAAGCAACAAAAGCATATAAAGTTAGGTTACTAATCGCATTATTCATAGCGTTGCTCACTACTGTTTTGATTTAGCTGATTTAAATAATCGAGCTTTTCTTTTAATTGTTTTTCTAAACCACGATCGCTAGGTTGATAAAGATCGGTATTATAGCCACTGGCTTGTTCATTCGCCTTCGCTAATGCTTCTGGAAAATAATTTTCACCTGCGGCAAAAGCATTAATTTCATTATGAGCATAACGATAATCAACGCCATGGCCTAAATTTTTAGTAATTTCACTGGTTGAATTTTTTAAGTGATCGGGAACATCTAAACTTGAGGTTTGCTCCGCTAACACTTTAGCTTGATTAAAAGCCATATAAACGGCATTACTTTTTGGCGCTAATGCCATGTATACCGCAGCTTGAGCAATAGCTCGTTCACCTTCACTTGGTCCTACTCGATGAAACGTGTCCCAGGCATTAATCGCTAATTGCATCGCACGTGGATCGGCATTACCTATATCTTCACTCGCTATCGCAAGTAAGCGTCTTGCTACATAAAGTGCATCACCACCGCCGGTTAAAATTCTAGCATACCAATAAAGTGCAGCATTAGGATCTGAGCCTCTGACGGATTTGTGAAAGGCACTAATTAAATCATAAAAGGCATCACCACTTTTATCATAAAGCGCTATTTTACTGCCTGCTACTTGTGCTATTAGTTCAACAGATATTGTTATCTGGTGCTCTTTTCCCGATAAAAAAGCGGTTTGGCTATCAAGACAGTTTTCTAACAAGTTAAGTAGTCTTCTAGCATCGCC
This sequence comes from Colwellia sp. 6_MG-2023, assembly GCF_030547765.1. Lineage (NCBI taxonomy): Bacteria > Pseudomonadati > Pseudomonadota > Gammaproteobacteria > Alteromonadales > Colwelliaceae > Colwellia > Colwellia sp. 6_MG-2023. The sequence continues at coordinate 166,464 of NZ_JAUOPP010000005.1, forward strand.
ATCGCTGCGGTTTAATAAACTCTGCTTAGCATCTTGGTCTATGCTGATGTTAATACTTTGTTCTTGTGAGACTAAGGTGATTGCTCTTGTAAGTACTTGAGATAACTCATCCGCATTAAGTTTTTTTAACGTATAAACACGCGCACGAGATAAAATAGCCTGATTTAATTCAAACGCTGGATTTTCAGTAGTCGCACCAATAAAAATAATGGTGCCATCTTCAATAAAGGGCAAAAAAGCATCTTGTTGAGATTTATTAAAACGGTGTACTTCATCAACAAAGAGTACTGTTTTACTTTCTGTTGTTGAATTATTAGCTCTAATTTTGGCTTGTTCGATAGCAAGACGAATATCTTTAATACCTGACGTTACTGCAGATAATCGAACTACTTTAGCATTAGCATGGGTTGCTATAATTTCTGCTAGGGTCGTTTTGCCACTGCCAGGTGGGCCCCAGAAAATAAGCGAATGACAATGGCCTTGTATAATGGCTTGTTTTAAAGGGGATTCTTCCCCAAGAATATGCTGTTGCCCAACATAGTCCTCTAAGCTTTTAGGACGCATTTTTGCTGCCAGTGGCGCGTTAGAAGATAACGCTGAACTTAAGACAGTATCTTTCACTGGCTCGTTATCAAAAGTTTCTAACGCTAAGCCAAATAAATTAGTTTGTTGATTGTCTTCCACAATAGTCACACATTCCTGTTATAAGCTAATTGGCGCGTTGATCATCTATTTGCACACCTTCTGGCACGACAAAGTTAAATAAATTTGCCTCAGGAAGCGTATGATCGTCAAAATCACTTAGCTTAATATGACTTAATTGACCGGTAGCATCTAAAAAGGAAAACTGTTTCAATTTCCCCCCAGCTTTGTCTGTATCAAAAAGCAAAGTTAAACTTTTAATTTGGCTGTTTACATCCTTTGCTGTGATAACAAAACTGTTATCTTCCTCATTAGTAACACTATACTCTTGCCACATTGCCTCATCTTGGCTGGTTAACAATAAAATAGGCGTTTGTGCAATCGCAGCTGATAAAGAATACACACTCACTTGCTCGATCCATGGGTTATAAAACCAAACATTCTCACCATCAGACACAATCAAAAGCTCGTCTGGCTCTGACGTATGCCAATTAGCTAAATTTGGTTTGCTAATGGCTAACTTTCCTGAGCTTTGTTCAAGTATATCGCCTGATTCGCTCTGTACTTGTTGATCAAACTTAGCGCTAAAATGGTGTAAATTAGCAAGTTTAGCCATTAGTTCGATTTTAGCGGCTGATGTTTGTGTAGTGATCACGGATTCATTCGCCATAGTTTGTGCTTTTACTGCCACGTCATTATTTACAGGTATAGTGGTATTGAGTTCAAGTTGATTTGCTTGCACTACGTTATTTATAGCAACATTTAATGTTAGCGCTAGGGTAATAATATTCACATAATTCATATTCATTTTAATCCGAATTAATCTCTAATTGGTGGTGGGGCGAGTACTTCGCGAGCACCGTTATTGCCAGCAGTAGATACGATGCCTTGAATTTCCATTTGTTCAACAATTCTTGCTGAACGGTTATAACCAATTCTGAATTGTCTTTGGACACTCGAGATAGATACACGGCGCTTTTCAGTAACAAAATTAACAGCTTCATCATAAAGTGTATCTAATTCTTCATCTTCGCTGCCTTCAGGCTGCTCACCAGGCAGTAACATATCAGGATCACTACCACCTGCTAAAATTTCTTCAATATAATTTGGCTCACCGCGTAACTTCCAATCTTTAACGACAGCATGTACTTCATGATCATCAATAAAGGCACCATGAACACGGGTAGGAACGCCTGTGCCAGGCGGTAAATAAAGCATATCGCCCATACCAAGCAACTGCTCTGCCCCTTGTTGGTCTAAAATTGTTCGAGAGTTTAAACCTGATGATACTTGGAACGCCATACGTGTCGGAATATTTGCTTTAATTAACCCGGTAATGACATCTACAGAAGGACGTTGCGTTGCAAGTATTAAATGAATGCCTGCAGCACGGGCTTTTTGTGCAATTCGTGCGATTAATTCTTCTACTTTTTTACCAACAATCATCATCATGTCAGCAAACTCATCAACAATAACAACAATACTCGGTAATTTTTCTAATTGTGGTGGTGTTTGATCTAAACCATCGCTAGGTTGCCATAACGGATCAATAATAGGCTCACCTTCTTTCATCGCCCCTAAAACTTTCTTGTTATAGCCTTTTAAATTACGAACTCCCAAAGCTGACATAAGCTTATAACGACGTTCCATTTCAGCAACACACCAACGAAGAGCATTAGCGGCATCTTTCATGTCTGTAACCACTTCAGCTAACAGATGTGGAATACCTTCATAAACGCTTAATTCAAGCATTTTAGGGTCAATCATAATTAAGCGTACATCTTCAGGAGTCGATTTATACAATAAACTTACAATCATGGTATTAACACCAACAGACTTACCAGAGCCTGTAGTACCTGCCACGAGTAAATGAGGCATTTTTGCTAAATCAACAACAACCGGCTCGCCCGCAATATCCTTACCTAATACCATAGTTAATGATGAACTTGACTCTTCAAATTCTTTACAAGAAATAACTTCACTTAACCGAACAATTTCTCTGTGCTTATTAGGTAACTCTAAACCGATCACAGACTTACCTGGAATCACCTCAACTACACGGACACTTATAGCAGATAAGGCTCGCGCTAAATCTTTTGATAATGAACTAATTTTACTCACCTTCATACCTGGTGCTAAATCTAATTCAAAACGGGTGATAACAGGCCCAGGATATACAGCAACAACTTGTGCCACTACTTTAAAGTCAAGTAACTTAGCTTCAACTAAACGACTAACCTGCTCTAGTTCTTCTTGATTAATTGGGTTTTTCGCTTTGTCTGCCCTATCTAATAAATCAATTGACGGCATACCCTCAAATTTATCTTCAACACTGGGTACCAAATTAACTTGGCTGGTATCAGAACTAGCTGACAGTTTACCACGTGGCTGCAAATCGTCGGCCACATCAATTTTTTCAACTGTGCTAAAAGCAGCTGTAATTTCAGAATCATCAACATGCTCTTGAATATTGATACTAAAAGGACCATCCATTAAGTCGTCAATATCAACAAATGGCTCTTGAGTTTCAGGTTTTTCTGACACTTCAGGGGTTGAGTTCTTATTAAAAAACGGTATTGATATTTTTTTCTTAGCAGGTTCTTCAACTACCGGTTCATCATTGTTGAGCTCTTCTGCTATTGAATTTTTTTCTAACTCATTGTCAATTTTTTCATCTGTATTGGCATCACCCGTACCAAACTGAGTTTTTATCAACTGTGGAAGGTTCTTTAACAACATAAAGAAAGAAATACAGTAACGACCTACATCATCAATAAAGTTCAACCACGAAAAACCAGTTAATAATACAAAGCCTGAACAAGTAAACATTAAGAAAATTAATGTACTACCAACAAATGAAAAGTAAGGACGGAAGGTGTCACTTAATACATTACCTAAAATTCCACCGGCCGAAAAATAGTATATATCGTTAAAATTCATACTTGCTAATGAAGTTATCCCCATATAAAAAAGGATAAAACCGATCAGTTTCAAGCCAATAGTCAAATAATCTAATTGCATTAATTGATGAAATTTTTGGAATAATAGCCAGCCAATAAGTGCAACAACAAAAGGTAAGGTATAAGCAATATAGCCGAAAAGGTTTAATAATAAATCAGAAAGATAAGCGCCTACAGCACCACCAAGGTTTCTAATTTGGGTTTGATAACCAGTTTGTGCCCAGCCGGGATCAGCTGGATCAAAGCTAAATAATGCCAACATTAAAAACATAGCCAAGACACTAAAAAACAGTAAGCCTGTTTCTAATAAGCGTTGTACACCGCTTAATTGTGTAGTTAGCTCGTCAGTCGGCGTATTAACAGATTTTTGACTGGTTTCGTCAGTATTTTTTACGAGTTCTGAAGACAATTAAAATTCCATGATAAAAGAAGATGAGTGTTATATGTAACCATGTTAACCCAAAATAGACTAATAGGCATTTTGAAGAAGCAATGGTACGGTTAAAATAACAAATTATCGCTTAATTGGTAAGATATTACTGGATTTAATTTCATCCATAACAACATAAGTCCTACTTTCACTTACGCCAGGTAACCTTAAGAGGATATCGCCTAATAATTGCCGATAAGCTAGCATGTCTTTTACACGGGTTTTTAGAAGAAAATCAAAATTTCCAGAAACTAAATGGCATTCTTGTATAACATCTAAATCATGCACTGCACTAGCAAAATCATCAAAAACATCAGGACTAGTTTTAGACAAGGTTATTTCAACGAAGACCAATAAAGCAAGGTTTAACTTTGTTGAATTCAAATTTGCTTGGTAGCCTGTGATATATTTTTCTTTTTCAAGTCGCCTAACCCTTTCTAAACAAGCTGTTGGACTTAAACCTATACGCTTTGATAATTCTACATTTGATAACCTACCGTCTTTTTGCAGTTCAACAAGAATATTCTTATCAATACGATCTATCACTTTATTTGTTACTAAAGGCATACTGGATATATCACTATATTTTTATTTAATTCTAGGATTATATAATGGAAAACGATAAATTTCGACAGGTTATTCTATTAAAACACTTTTATACTACTCACTCTAACGAGGCAGTTTTCTTTAATAAGCTGCCTGATACCCAAGCTAGCTTAGATGTAGTACACAACACTATATTTTGAGGTAGCTTGGGTATCATAATTTAACTTAAGAGAGATAAGATTATGATTATTGGTGTACCTAAAGAAATTAAAAACCACGAGTACCGTATAGGTTTAACACCCGCAGGTGTTAAAGAGTTATCGGTAAATGGTCATCAAGTACTTGTTGAAAATAATGGCGGCGCCGCTATTGGTTTTGACAATGCACAATATATAGAAGCTGGTGCAAAAATAATTGATAACGCTACAGAGATATTTGCAACTGCAGATATGATAATTAAAGTAAAAGAGCCACAGCCTATTGAATGTAAAATGCTAAGACCTGGCCAAATTTTATTTACCTATTTGCATTTAGCACCAGACCCTAAACAAACTGAGTTATTAATTGCTTCAGGTGCTACTTGTATTGCTTATGAAACTGTAACGTCTCCTACCGGTGGTTTACCTTTACTAGCACCTATGTCTGAAGTCGCTGGTCGCATGTCTATCCAAGCAGGTGCACATGCATTAGAGATAGCACAAGGTGGTTTAGGCGCTTTACTTGGTGGTGTGCCTGGCGTGGCACCAGCAAAAGTACTCGTTGTTGGTGGTGGTGTTGTTGGTACTCAAGCGGCTCGTATGGCTGTTGGTATGGGTGCAGACGTAACAATATTAGATCGTTCATTAACACGTTTACGTCAATTAGATACTGAATTTGACGGACGTTTAAAAACAGTTTATTCAACAGCTGATGCAATGGCACAATTAATTGTTGAAGCAGATTTAGTCATTGGTGCCGTCTTAATACCTGGCGCTGAAGCGCCGAAATTAGTCACTAAAGCACACATTAAAGCAATGAAAAAAGGCGCTGTTGTAGTTGATGTTGCGATTGATCAAGGCGGTTGTTTTGAAACATCCAAAGCAACAACTCATCAAGACCCAACATACGTGGTTGATGATGTTGTTCATTATTGTGTTGCTAATATGCCTGGTGGCGTAGCAAGAACATCTACAATTGCACTCACTAATGCAACATTACCTTTTGCTGTTACTATTGCCAATAAAGGTGCTAAACAAGCTTTACTTGAAGATGAGCATTTATTAGCAGGGTTAAACGTTGCTGCAGGTAAAATTACTTATAAGCCAGTAGCTGATGTTTTAGGTTATGAGTTTGTCGAAGCAAAGACAGCACTTAACTTTTAGTATTTAAGTCTTTAAAAGGTAAATTTTATTAAGAGTACAAATTAAAATTTGTGCTCTTTTTTTTATTTCTTTTTCGAAAAATGCATATTCTCACTATACACCCTTGATAGAACCTCTTATCATCCCAATTAATAAAGCTATACATCTTTCAAATATATTACTATCAAAAATTCTGGAGAACTCATTCATGAGCGACGTTAGACATTGCCCACTACTTATTCTAGGCTCAGGCCCTGCAGGTTACACTGCTGCTGTATATGCAGCACGTGCAAATTTAAAACCTGTAATAATCACCGGCATGCAACAAGGTGGTCAATTAACAACAACAACAGAAGTAGAAAACTGGCCAGGAGATGCTGACGATTTAACCGGTCCAGCATTGATGGAACGTATGCAGAAGCATGCTGAAAAATTCGATACTGAAATTGTTTTTGATCATATTGAATCAGTAGATTTTTCTTCTAAACCTTATAAATTAACAGGCAGCAGTGAATATACTTGTGATGCATTAATTATTTGTACTGGCGCATCGGCACAATATTTAGGTTTACCTTCTGAAGAAGCCTTTATGGGCCGTGGTGTGTCAGCCTGTGCTACTTGTGATGGTTTCTTTTATAAAAATCAAAAAGTTGCTGTTGTTGGTGGTGGTAATACTGCTGTTGAAGAAGCACTGTACTTATCAAATATTGCTAGCGAAGTACACCTTGTTCACCGTCGTGATACTTTTAAATCTGAAAAAATATTAACGGATCGCTTATACGAAAAAGTGAAAAACGGTAATATCGTTTTACACACCGATCGCACCTTAGATGAAGTCTTAGGTGATAACATGGGTGTAACAAGTTTACGTTTAAAAGAAACCAACTCTGATACTACTGAAGTTATTGATGTTGCAGGTGTATTTATCGCCATTGGCCACAAACCAAATACCGATATTTTTAAAGACCAATTAGCAATGGAAAATGGTTACTTAACTATTCAAAGTGGTACGCAAGGTAATGCAACGCAAACAAGCGTAGAAGGCATTTTTGCGGCAGGTGATGTTGCTGACCACATCTATCGTCAAGCCATTACCTCTGCTGGTGCTGGTTGTATGGCTGCTTTAGATGCTGAACGCTACCTAGACGCTCAATAGTGACCAAAAAAAGTTTAAGCATATAGTTTACTAGCTTGATTAACTATATGCTTATAATAAGTCTTACAATTCTCTTAGCATAAAATTTTTAGGATAATATGCGCCTATATCAACTCAACGATAATAACGTGGCCTTTCCTCCTGTTAGCTCTGCGCTCACTGATCCTAATGGTTTATTAGCTTTAGGCGGCGATTTACAACCCAATCGATTAATAAATGCATACAGCCATGGAATATTTCCTTGGTTTAGTGAAGGTGACCCGCTAATGTGGTGGTCTCCAAATCCTAGAGCCATTATTAAATTTTCTGATTTACATGTGAACCGTACCTTGCGTAAAGCAATAAAAAAATCACCTTATAAAATCACCCTTAATTCAGCCTTTGAACAAGTTATTAAACAATGTGCTAATGCTCCCTTTCGTAATGATGACACCTGGATTTTGCCTGAAATGGAATCAGCTTATATCAACTTACATCAACTTGGCTTTGCCCATTCAATCGAAGTTTGGCAAATAAATAATGATGACGCATTATCACCAAAAGAAGAGCTTGTCGGTGGCTTATACGGCATCGCTATTAATGGTTTCTTTTCTGGTGAATCCATGTTTTATAGCAAACCTAATGCCTCTAAATTTGCCTTGGTAGCAATAAGTAAATTATTAAGTTCGGTTAACGTAGATTTTATTGATTGCCAGTTACTTAACCCTTTTTTAGCCGACATGGGCGCAAGCGAGGTGACTCGAGATGATTTTATTGATTTAAAAAATAAAGCTATCGATCTAACGATCGATAAAAATTTTTGGCATACTCGTGAACTAAACTTAAGTGAGTAATCGCAGATAAGTAACTAGGTCAACAGATATTAGGTAATTATCATAAATCCATAGCATCAACTAAACTCCTTTACATAAAATTAATAAGCAAATCAAAAGATAAGTAATAACTCTCTATGAATGATGATACTTTTAAAGTAGGTATAACAAAAACCTTTCCTTGTAGTTACTTGCCTAACAAAGAAGAGCGTTTATTAATTGCTATTGATGAACGATTACAAAATAATCGTGGTTACAGCATATTGATGATGGAAGGTTTTCGTCGCAGTGGCGACCAATCTTATCGGCCTCATTGCCCTAGCTGCAATGCTTGTAATTCTGTGCGGGTTATTGTGAATGAATTTCAACCTTCTAAAAGCCAAAAACGTTCATTAAAACGAAATGCACATTTCAAAATTACGACCTCTGAGCAATTAAAAGATGAATATTACCCTTTGTATGAAACTTATATTAATACCTGTCATCAAGACGGCAGCATGTTTCCTGCAAATTATGAGCAATTTCAAACCTTTCTTTCTAGTAAGTTAACTAAACAATTATTTATTGAGACTTGGTTAGAAGAAAATAACGACAAAAAGTTAGTGTGTCTAGCAGTAACTGATGTATTAACTAATGGTTTGTCTGCGGTGTATACCTTTTATCACCCTGATTATAGAGCAAATGGTTTAGGTGTTTTTTCTATTCTGACTCAAATAGAGTTTTGTAAAAAATTCAATTTACCCTTTTTATACTTAGGTTATCAAATAGATGATTGTAAAAAAATGAATTACAAAAATAGATATTTTCCTTATGAAATATTTACCAAGCAACAATGGTTACTTGTTCAAAAATAATATAATTTCTCTAATGTTATTTAATATCTCTCATAAATAAACCGCCACAAAGCTTTACATTAGCTGCACAATTAGGCATTATTCGCGCAGCTTTTTTTATCGGCAATAATTTATAACAATTTAATTTGAACTTATTGCTTGTTTGCACAACATATAGAGGTTTAGCGCCCCATGGCGAAAGAAGAAAATATTGAAATGCAAGGTACGGTTTTAGACACGTTACCTAACACTATGTTCCGAGTTGAATTAGAGAATGGCCATGTGGTTACTGCTCATATTTCAGGAAAAATGCGTAAAAACTATATTCGTATTTTAACTGGCGATAAAGTAACTGTTGAGTTAACGCCATATGATTTATCTAAAGGTCGCATTATTTTCCGTGCCAGATAGTTTATTGCGCTAAAGATAATATAGCACTACCACTAATAATTTTTATAGTTACTTATTATTAGTTAATGTTAAAAATTAAAAAACCAGTATTTAATTAAATACTGGTTTTTTTTGTTCATAATAAATAAGGACAATGATTAACGATAATCATCTAGTAACTTCTGCTCAAACTGGTCAGCACTTACCGTTAGATTTTTTTCAGCAATAGTATCTTGTAAGTCACTGAGCCTTTTTTCTACTTCAGAAATAGTTAGGGTATTATCATCGAGTCGATAAACTTGTATTAAACTTTGATAATAAAAAACTAAAATAATTAAAGCATTGTGCTCATCATTACTTACACCCACTTTAATTTTTTTCAATTTTCGATAAATTAGATTTTGTAGTTGTTTTATCTGCCATACATAGTAAATCTCTTTAAATGCATCAGAGCTTTTTAATGTATGCATAATGCCAGCACATGCAAGCAAAGCGAGAATCACGCCAAGTAGATTATACCTAAAGTTACTTACCCCTTCTTGGGCAAAACAGGCAATAAGCAGTTGACCAAAAATTAAAGACAAAATTAATAAAGTACCAATAAATCCGGCTATTACTATGTTTAAATGTTTTCTGTAACGTTGTTTATCTATATTGATTAACTGCATTAAGAGACGCTTTCCTTAGAAAATAAAAGTATGCTGTGTAGTGTAAATTATAAATTAAAGTGTTAGTCCTGAGTAACGTTTTATTTTGGTTTTTACACCATGTTGCCAAGTTGGCTTATTACTCGAAATCGTTAACATTGTTTTTGCTCGAGTAATCCCTGTATAAAGTAATTCACGTGATAATAATTGATGTTCAGCTTGTTTTGGCATTACCATAGCAACATGATCAAACTCACTACCTTGGGTTTTATGAATAGTCATGGCGTAAACCATGTCATATTTAGGTAAACGTGATGGCATAAACAGTTTATAACCGTCTTCAGTGTCTTCAAAATATGCCATTAATTGGCCTTCTTCAGTACGCCAAAGCAAACCAATATCACCATTATATAGCCCTAATCGATAGTCATTTTCATTGATCATAATTGGCATGCCATGATAATTAACCTCAGTATGAAAACGAGAAAATAATTGCTCTTTTATCCATTGATTTAACGCATCTACACCAAACTCACCTTGGCGAGTAACACACAAAACACGAAATTTAGCCAATAATGCAAAAGCACCAGAAACATCACGACATTGTGCTATGCCTTGGTAATACTTTTGAATTAAAGGTGGCAACCAACTACTTAAAGTATTATCCGCAAGGCTTAACTGGTTATTATCAGCTAACGCTTCTTCACTTGCTGAAGCCGTTAACAGCTGCCAACTGAGCGTTGACTCACCTTGAATAACATAATTTGCTAATATGCCTATTCCACCTTCTCCATCAAAACGACGACTTTTCATTAAGAAGCTTAAATGATCATGATAAGTCATCGGCTCTGCAGAAGCTTGATGAAATTGGCTGGCGAGAAATGTCTGCTCTATTTCACATACCTTTGCCAAATAAGCTAAGTTTTCCTTGCTGTAACCAGAATGAGGCCTTGGCGCAATATCTGCGAGTACACAGCCAACAGCCACAGAAGGTAACTGATCAGCATCACCTAATAGGATAACTTTTGTTTCAGGTTTTAAGGCACGAAATATACGTGTCATCATAGGTAAATCAACCATAGATACTTCATCGATCAATAACACATCACAAGACAATAAATTATTTTGATTATGTCTAAAATTATGATTATTAGGAATAACCCCTAATAATCGATGAATAGTTTTTGCCTGTGTTGGCATAGCAGCCAAAATATCATCATCAATAAGCCCTTTAAAGCCAGCTATTGCGTTTATGATAGATTCAGATAATCGTTGTGCAGCTTTACCTGTTGGGGCAACTAAGGCAATTTCTAAAGCCGGTGCATCTTCTTGTAACTGATTTTTTTCATGTAACATTAAGAGCGCAGCAAGTAGTTTGGTTACCGTATAAGTTTTCCCAGTACCTGGGCCACCAGCAATAACAGTGAAATTTTTATCAATGGCGTTAGCAACAGCCAGTTTTTGCCAATCAATTTCTTCACGCTTATTTTCTACAATATTAACAGCTTCATTCTGAAGGATATCTTTTCCCTGACTTGTTGGAAATAATTGACTAACAATGCTACTAATATCATTCACTGACACGGCAGATTTTTGCGTTAAACGTTTATGAATACCTTGAGCAAGCTCCCATTCAAATTGGTAATAGCGACGCATATATAAGCTATTATTATCGAAAACTACGGGTTGATGTTCTTCAGCCGAAAGATTAAGGGCTACTAATAGCCCTTCTAAAATATCAATACTTGGGAAAAGATAGCCTTGATGGCTACACTCACCAAGTTCATCGAAAGCAACACCCCAATGCTCCCCAGCAATTTCAGTTATTGGTAGACATGTATGTCCTGCACGTAAACTAACACTTAATGCTATTAATAAATGCATTAAAATCTGTTGTTGTTCGTCAGATAAATCAGCACTAGCAGTTAACGCTGTCAGCAATTCCTTTCCAAAAAAGTAATCTATCGCCTCTATATTAGCTAATTGTTGTTGCGCTTGGTTAAAGTTAACGATTATGTGAGCCATTATTGTTGCTCCTTCATTAACTTGTTAGCTAACGGCTTGCCCAAAAAAAGCTCATCTAATTGAATTAGCTCATTCTCCGTGATCTGTCGATAATAAACGCCCTTCCCTTGATGGCTGGCATCGTTTGTCATACCACGTAGATATAAATAATATATACCGCCAAAATGTTCCGCTACATCATAATCAGGTAGGTTTTGTTGAAGATAACGATGTAACGCTAAACTATAAATAAGATACTGTAAATCATAGTAGTTTTTTTCTATATCATCACGCAATGCATTGTAATCATAATCGTTATAATCATCACCTAAATGGCTAGACTTATAATCACAGACATAATATTTACCGTTTTGCTCAAACACTAAATCAATAAAGCCATGCATCATGCCCTTTAAGGATTTATAGCTTGGTAACCTAACATTATTTTGCTTCACTGTAGTTGTATTAGTATTTCGATGATCGGTTAACAATTTCTCTAAATCTGTAATATTGGCTTCATTCATTGGGAAGTAAAACTCATTTTCACGCAGGGTTTTCTGTACAGGAATATCAGCTAAACAAAAAGTATCAAGCGTATCGCTTTTATTAGTCATTGGGGTTTTTACAATTTCATCGAGCCAACACACTAGATCAACGTCAGTAAAACCTGTTGTTAGCTCTCCATATTTAAGTAAAGGCCACTTAGTACTTTCAAGCATGTTATTTTCAATCACATCACTGCTTTTAAAATTACTGTGCTCTAAAATATCATGTAATAAATTACCACTATGTGCGCCTTTTACTAATTGAAAGCGGAGTAATGCTTTTTCACTTTTCCGATTTGTTACACTGCTATCAACGACTTCTACCGAGTCTCTATCCGGCGAAGAAATCCCACCATGGCGTAAGTTTTTACTTAAGGCAGAAAATGAACTTAGCCACCAATCTCGTTCAATTTTACCAATAAATTTACTAACTTCTAGTTCAGCTGTTTTTTCAACTTGCTGTTTTTGCGAAATAACATTGCTAGCAATATCATTAGCAAGACTATCAAACGATTCAAGTTGTAAACTAATAGTCTCTGGTGAACTAGCCACTAACTGGTTAAGACTTTGAACAATATCTTGCTCAGGTTGCCATTGCAGGGTTTTACCTAAAGGCGACAATGCATACTTATCAAAGGCTGTGCTTAAAATGTAGCACCGACGTTCAGCTCGTGTTATGGCAACATATAAAAGGCGAATACTTTCAGCATAAGCTTCATTTGCCATAGCAATTTTAGCCTGTTCATCGCCATCTAAACTAAGACATAACTGTCCTTGCTCATTATGGTATTCAATATAACTAACGGATTTATTACCAAACTTAAGTGGATCGTTATGACGAGTGGCAAAAGGAATGAAAACAATTGGATACTCAAGACCTTTAGCACCATGTTGCGTAACAATACGAATTAGATCGCCATCACTTTCAAGTCGTTGCTCTGTTTCTAAATCATTTGTTGCCCGAGCATTATCATCATGGCACTGTTGTTCAAACCAATAGAGTAATTCTTGTGGTTGTAAAAACTGTTGGCTTGCTGATTGTAAAATCTCAAATAAATGCAAAAGATTGGTCAATGCACGAGATTTATTACCGCTGTCATTAGCACCAGAGAAATCAAAATGCTGATGCATAATAGTAATCGCCATTGAGATAAAACCCTGACGCTGCCATTGTTCTCGATAGTCGAAGAAGTGAAATTTTAATGTTTGATATGCCGATTCATCTTGTTGCAGTTTATACAACGCAGAAGCGTTAATACCAAGTAATCCACAAGTAATAGCACTTAAATAGAGACGTTCGTCTTCTGGTGCTAATATACCTCTTAATAATTTAATCAGCTGCTCTGCTTGTTCACTATCAAATAAATTAGCCCGATCAGATAAAAAGACACTCGCTAAATTAGCTTGTAACAACGCTTCTTTAATAGCACTTGCTTCTCGTCCATCACGTACCAAAATGGCAATATCTTTTGGTTTTATTTGTTTATTATCTGTTGTCTGCTCAGCAGCAAGATTAGTAATATCATTTTTATTAAGTAAACTGACAATTTCATTTGCACACCAAGTAGCCATTAATGGTCTTACCGACTGCGGCACTTTGTCAGTAAAACCCTCGCCAGTAAAATGTACAAACCTTAATGCTCGTCCCTTATTGGTTAATGAGTCAACCTTAGCATCGGCTTTCTTCCCTGCAAGTACCGGTTGATAGTCGATGCCATAACCAAAAACTGATTGTTTCACACTGCTCTCAGTAGCCGAGCCAGAAAACACCTGATTATACGCTTCGACAACATCAGGACTTGAGCGCCAATTAGTATCCATCAACCAATGATAATCACAATCACTACGAGCATTTAAATAAGCAAAGATATCACCACCACGAAAACCATAAATAGCTTGTTTAGGATCACCAATTAAATAGAGTGCATTTTTACTCTCTTCATCACTGCTAGTGTTATCACTGCTCACACCTGATTGATCTTTTTGATAATAAATTCCCTGCAAAATAGCAAATTGTTGAGGATCTGTATCTTGAAATTCATCAACTAACGCCACAGGGTATTGCGCTAATAAAGTTTGCGCTAAAATATTACTTGTTTGCTGTGAACTTGAGGAATCCTTTTTAGGCGTTTGTTGCAAACAATCAGCCAAGGTATTAATAAGGTCGTCAAAATCTAAACAATTAAGCTGCTCTTTTGTTTGTTTTACTTGTTGTCTGATTTGATAAATAGCGCCTCTTACAATTTGATAAGCTTGGGCTTTATTGATGTTTTTAGCTAAGTTTTTCACTTGCGCTTTAATTTCTTTAGCACTGTCTAAAACCTGCGCTAATTGCACTTTAAATGCTTTAGGATGGCGACTACCATTTAGCAAGTAATCTGGCATAGGATAGGCGGCAGCGTCCAATAAAGCGTTGTGGTCTTGGCACTGCGCGATGTTATCTAACCATTGCTTTAATTTAACAAGCTCTTCAGCGCGCTTTTCTTGCTCTTCTGGTTTTTTGTGTGCCACTAATCCTTCATCAAGTAAGCTTGTATTATTATTTAAAGCTACACTGGCATGTTTGGCTAATTGGATAAAATTAGCCACTAAGCTTTGTACATCAATAACCGACAACTCACTTCGATGTGAAATAGCTTTAGCAAAACTTGAAACAAAGGCCGTAGGCGTTGCCCAAAAAGCTTCAACTAAGACAAAATTTTCAATACTTTGTTTCGCCAATTGACGATACCAATCTTGCGTTGCTTCTAGTACTAATTCGTTACTATTGGTCGACATATTCGCGTTAAAAGGTAAACCACTCGCAAAAGCATGTTGCGTTAACGCGCGTTGACAAAAACCATGGATAGTAAAAATGGCCGCTTCATCTAAAAACAATAATGCACGTTTTAATAAAAACTCGATTTTATTAGGGTTAGCGTTATCTGGGTTCACTCGCTTATCAATGGCTTTAAAATAAGGATCCTGACTACACAAGGTAGGCCAGTTATTAAGCGCTTCACGAATAAAGGCATCAATACGCCCTCTTAGCTCTTGAGTCGCGTCTTTAGTGAACGTCATCAGTAAAATCTCTTCAACTTTCAACTCACGCTCAAGCAATAAACGTAAATAAATACGAGTTATGTTGTAAGTTTTTCCTGTACCAGCACTGGCTTCAATTAAATGTCGGCCAGTTAACGGGATGGTAGATGAATCTAAATTAGTTAAGGTAAATTTTGATGACTGACTCATGACTTTTCACCTTTAGCCTTACTTTTACTTTTACTCTTGCTTACATGCTTAAATAAACTTTGATAAACAGTATTTAATTGCGGTAAGTATGCGGTAATGTCAGGACATTGTTGCCAAAAATACGCAATATAAGGATCATGACTAAGCCCTGGAACAGAATCATCGCCATACCAAATACCTTCAAAACGATCTTGTGTCATTTCCACAGCTTTACCGCGTACTTGCTTAAACACATGAGCCGCTAATTCACTATTCAATAACAAGGCTTGTTTTTGGCCCTGTTCATAAGTGCTTAATAGCATATTCAGCTCAGCTTCAGCATTTTCGATACTGGTAACACTATAATGTTCGACACTTTGTGCTTTAGCGTTAAAGTAGAAACCACAGGTACTCTGTACTTGACTAAGAATATTACTTCCATAATCTTTAATGCCCATATTTTGTTGTTGCCATAACTGAACAATCAAATGATGTAAAAATAACGTAAATAAATCTTTCACTTTCGCACCAGAGCTACGATAAAAGACTAACTGAACACCATCATGAGTCTGTTTAACCGGTATTTTTGCCATCAAAATAATAGGGGCGCTTGCCTGTAGACTCATACTAGAATTTGCTGTTTTATGTGGATTGACGGTTATCTGGCAATCAATCAATTCTGGATTATCACAGCCCTGATCAATAATTTCTTGGCTAAATTGTTGAGTTTCGTCTAACCAATTATCAAAATCAGCTTGTGTACTAGGCGCATCAGGGAATTTTCCGGATAATTTAGCCGCATGTAATACTTGCTCTGTGCTATTTATTAGCGGCTTTGTAGTATTAGCAGATAACGCTGTTAAACTTGCAGTTAATAAATCTTGTTTTAATAAATAACGATCTAAATAATCTGCGCTAAAAGGCTCTACATCATTTAGTTGCACGCTATTATCATCTAAGTACAAGTTTAATGCCTTTTGAGCGAACATCTTGCTTGGGTGTTGAAAAAACCGTATTAAATCGTTTGCGGTGATTGATTCTAACTCAATTTCTTCATCTGTTATGACTAACGAAGTTTTATCACGCTGGACATTTTGACCATTATTTTGTGCTAACTTAAACCAGTTAGCATTAAAACTCGCCTTTATTGGTGAAGCAGTAATTACTATGGAAGAATTAGCTGTTGACGATTTAGCGGTTAAGTCTGGCGCGGCCAAGTAATTACCTTCACTAAAAGGCTGCATAGGCATTTGCTGCAATTGATTCGGTGGGTTTTCATCTTCATTGTCTTTATCAAAGTTCCAGCCATAGCCTTGCGTAAGATAATCCATTAACTCTTTAAGCACGAGTGAAGGCTGCTTTTCGTTATTGTTTTTAATATTACGGCCTTGATAGCTTAAATACAGTGAATTTCTTGCTGAGATGATTGCTTCTAGAAATAAATAACGATCATCTCCACGACGAGATCTATCCCCTAACCTTGCTGGACTAGTTGCCATTAAATCAAAACCTAATGGTTGTCGTTGTCTTGGGAATTCACCATCATTCAAACCTAAGACCGCAATAATTTTAAATGGAATACTACGCATAGGCAGCATAGAGCAGAATGTTACTTGTCCAACCATAAATTGACGACTAGCATCACCTTGACTGAAGTGGTTATTGAGAAAGTCTACAACAATGGCTAAATCAATTACTTCTTCAAAATGTGCATGAGAGCAATATTCAACCAAGGCACTGATTGCCTGTTCGATAATCGCTAAGCTATTTTCAATTTGATTATTTAGCTGTGCATTTATTGCTTGTGAAGCACTTTTCGATTTCGTCTCGTTAGAAAAATAACGATTAGTAGTAAACAACAATGACAGTTGGCTTAGTAAGAAAGTCTGCCAATCTTTAGCTGTTCTGGGTGTATTTAACTGTTGGGCTAAGCTTTGTAGTTGTTCAATAAATAACATTAATTGCCCAAGTAATATTGCGTCATCACCTTCAACTGCTGCCAGTAAGAGTTGCTCTTGATAAATACTATCGCTATCAGAAAAAGCGAACCCTCTTAATAAACGAGATAACCCTTGCTGCCAAGTAAAGCTATTACTGACATTATCACCCAGTATTTTAGCTTTATGTGACTTATCTAAGCCCCAATGAACAGTTGCTTGTTTCAACCAAACCGCTATTTTTTCGCCGTCTTCTTCATTAATAGAAAATTTATTAGCAACGGCAGGCAAACGAATAAAGCTTAATAAATGAGACACTTGAAACCGAGAGTCTGGTAAGGTTAACAGCTCACTAAACGCAGCAATCAAGGGATCACTATCTTTTGCACTGCGATCAGCAATAGAACAAGGTAATGGCGGTACTTCATCGTTTAATTCTTGCCAGCCACGCGTAAATACTGCATTTACATAAGGTGCATATTGCTCGATTTGCGGACACATAACCAATACATCTTTTGGTGTTAGCTTATCTGTATTGTTTGATTGACTAGCAGATGTATTAAATTGATGAAGAAGGAAGTCGTGTAAGGCTTGTACTTCGCGTAAAGCACTATGACAACTAACGAATGTAATAGAGTCATCGATTAACACCTCTGGTGCTTTCGTGGCATCATGTAACGCTAAAATATCATTTTGTAACTTATGTAAAATTCGCTCTGCTGGCTTGTTGCTATCACTATCATTGTCACTACTGATTGAATTATTATCTGCACCTTGGTTATCCGAGCTCGCTTTAACAAATAGCTCAACATTAACCGTACTGTAATCTTGTAATAAAGCTAAAAATTCACGCCCTTGCTGTCCTAAATTAGCTAATAAAGGGTTACCAACAAATAGATGCTCATCATCAACACCGTTAGACCAGTGAGAGAGTTTACTAATAGCTTGTTTTTCACTAATAATATCGCCCCAATAAGAAAAACAAGGATTGAGATGATAAAAGTCTACTTCGATATACTCGCTTAATGCGTTTATAAAGGTCAACCACATCGGAGCCATGCTGTTAATACCAAAAAAGCTTAACCGTTTCGGTAATAGCAAGGGATCGGCTGCAAGCTTATTATCGATATTAGCCATCGCATTATTTAATAACTCTACTGGATTATAAGCGAGTTGTTTAATAAGTTGTTGCCATAGTTTGGCTTGCCACTTACTGTCATTAGACAATAACTCAACTTCTTGCCCCTTTTGCCAAGAGTCTAACCATTCAGGGCGGAAGATTAAATACTGTTCATATAAATCAGCCATTTGCTCTGCTAACTGATAGCGCTTTAAATTCTCCTGACTGCTGAAAATATTTTCTTTGCTAGCGTTCGGCTGCTCTTGATTTGAATAAGCGTTTTCTGTTGCTGATGACTTATGCCAATACCGAGTTGCAGCGATAAAATCACTGTCATCAATTACACTTTTTGTCGCTAATAAAGCATAAATACGCCAAGTTAACACTTCTCTTGAGTAAGGTGACTGTTCTGGTACATCTTCATCACTAGCCAGCGTCCTTATTAGCTTCCATAGATACTGTGCTGGTAACGCGTAACCCATATTCATGCTAATACCACGTTCTTCGGCAATAGCGAGGTTTAACCAATGCTGCATCCCTGGATTTTGCACCACAATCACTTCTTGACTGAATACACCTAGGGGAGATAGTTGGGAAATTTTATTAAGCAGCAGTAACAAATTTTCCATTTTGTTAGCGGGATAAAGATTGATCAATGTAGTGTTTACCGTATAAAGCTTGATACCCTAAATTTAACCACAAGCAGGAATTGAACACCATGTATTTCAGAGAATAAACACCGAATGATTACTAAAAAGCTTAAATAACTAACAAACACTTTAGTGTAAACTAACACGCTAACTTCATCGTTATTATTATAATTAAGTATTCAGATCAAATAACCTTATAAAAACTATGTTATTCAATAATTAATATATTCACTCCCCCCTCTATTAATGTAAAATTATCGAATACTATATTCACAGGATAGGGATTATGTAATGAATTTAATTGAACTAATTTCACAGTCGTCATTTACTGAAATAGCAGCGCTGCTCGTGTTAGCTGCACTCATGGGGTTTATCGGACTATTATTAAGACAACCCCTTATTGTAAGTTTCATTGCAGTGGGGTTAATAGCAGGACCTTCCGTACTGGATATTGTTCATTCCAAAGATCAAATCAAGCTGCTCTCTGAATTAGGCATCGCGGTACTGTTATTTCTTGTTGGTATCAAATTAGATGTAAAGTTAATTAAGTCTATTGGTGGCGTTTCTGTTCTAACGGGTCTTGGTCAAGTTGCTTTCACATCCTTATTTGGTTATTACATAGGCTTAGGTATTGGCTTAGACCATATCACTAGTCTTTATGTTGCAGTATCACTTACTTTTTCTTCAACTATTATCATTGTAAAGTTACTCTCTGATAAACGAGAAATTGAATCATTACATGGCCAAATCGCACTGGGTTTTTTAATTGTTCAAGATCTCGTTGTTGTAGTGGCTATGATTATATTAGCAACTATTGGTATTGGCTCTGGGCATGGCGATTCAAATAATTCATCTGTTTGGCAAGTCGCTATTTCAGGTGTTGGATTACTGGGTTTTGTTATTATTTTTGTGCGTTATATAGCTAACCCTCTTACTGAAAAACTAGCTAAAGCGCCTGAGCTATTAGTAATATACGCCATTGCACAAGCAGCCCTTTTTGCCGCCATAGGAGACATCGTCGGTTTAGGTATGGAAGTGGGTGGATTACTCGCAGGTGTTGCCTTAGCT
Organism: Colwellia sp. 6_MG-2023; assembly: GCF_030547765.1. Classification (NCBI taxonomy): domain Bacteria; kingdom Pseudomonadati; phylum Pseudomonadota; class Gammaproteobacteria; order Alteromonadales; family Colwelliaceae; genus Colwellia; species Colwellia sp. 6_MG-2023. The sequence goes on from NZ_JAUOPP010000005.1 coordinate 186,754, forward strand.
TCAACCCCTTATCGAGAAAGTATCGCTGCCAGACTTGCGCCCTTACGTGACTTTTTATTGCTGTTTTTCTTTATCGCCTTAGGCGCAACATTAGACTTGTCTTTATTAGGCGCGCATCTACCAGGCGCAATGCTTTTCTCACTATTTGTACTTATTGGTAATCCACTCATTGTCATGATTATTATGGGGCTTATGGGCTATGGTAAAAGAACAGGTTTCCTTGCTGGTTTAACCGTAGCTCAAATTAGTGAATTTTCATTAATTTTCATTGCGATGGGTATTAGCTTAGGACATGTACCACAAGATATTCTGGGATTAGTAACATTAGTTGGCATTATCACCATTGCCGCATCAACGTATATGATCACCTACTCACATCAACTCTATTCTATTTTTGCGCCCGTTATTGGTATGTTTGAACGTTCAGGCGTTCCTCGCGAAAATATGACGGATGATCATACTGATGCTCACTACCCCGTTATTATCTTTGGTTTAGGTCGCCTTGGCACTGCCATTGCGATGCGACTTAAAGAACAAGGTATTAGCGTATTAGGTATCGACTTCAACCCTGCTGCTATAAAACATTGGCGACTGTTAGGTTTAGAGTGTGAATATGGCGACGCAACCGATGCTGAATTTATCATCGAGTTACCATTGAATCATGCAAATTGGGTTGTTTCAACAATTCCACATTTACACACAGGCTTGTCGTCAGAAGATATTAGAAGAACCGTGATTCAATTAACCCGATCAGCTGGGTATAAGGGTAAATTAGCCGCTGTTTCACAAAGCAGTATAGATACCGAAGAGTTAAACTTACTCGATGTTGAACTCATATTAGAGCCTTTTCAGGATACAGCAGACCGAGCAGCTAAAATGCTTTTAGAGGGTCTTGCTATTCAATCAGACAGCTCTGTCAGTCATGAATTAAAAGAGTAAGTTGGTAAATATTCATTAAAATAAAGGTCGAAACAGAATGCTGCGTCGGCCTTTGCTTTAGCTGTTAATGTAATATTACCGATGTGCTTATGTGACGTTATTATGAATTATTAAGCTTTAAACCTTTAACAGAAATTGAAGTGTATAAAACTGAAATTGAACAAGGTAAAACCCACGCGATGTTAAAATTGACTTAGCAAAAGAGTTAATCGCACGTTTCCATGATCAAGCAGCAGCGGAAGTGGCTCATCAAGAATTTATTAAAAGAAGCTGGTTTAGTGGGAAGTACGTCAGATGCTTACCGCATGATTAAATAAGGCGCTGCGAAAATAGATGGCGAAAAAATGACGTGTAGAAAGTGAGCATTAATCTGCTCACTTTCTACATAGGTAAAGTTCTAATCTATTGATTTTTAGTGTTTAATTTCTTAAGCACTGCGTCATACTCAGCACAAAATAGCTGAGTATGACGCAGTGCTTAGTTTTTACAAATGTAATGTTTAAAATAAAACCACCTATTTACTATAAAGCTTTGACAGGTAATGATTTAATTATTATTGTTTTGTTATTCTTTTATTTCATAATCCGTTACTATCGTGAATTATGGATAATAAACTGTTAGCTCAATAGAGTTTTTTTCAATTAAGGTAAATCTAATTTGATTATTTCCCCGTTACTAAATATTAGTGATGAATTAGCTGATGATACGGTTCTTTATCGAACGATAGATTTTTTTGGTGCTACCTCAATCATTTCAAATCAAAGCTTTATGTTCACTAGAGCCGATGCTTTTTCTGATCCGAATGAAGGCATAGAAAGGTTACTTCTTCAACTAGAGGCTGGACCCATTGGGTGCGGAGGAATGGGGTGGACTGACTCTTTAACTGCAAAAGAACATCACGAAAGAATTAAAAAAAGTTACTATATCAGTTGTTGGAGTAGAAACCCTGAATCAGTAGCTATGTGGTCTCTATATTCTCAAGACTATTGCTCTGTTCGTATTGCTACAACCGTTGGTAAATTAAAGCAGGTAGTGAATAACCTACTTGATAAATATTGCTTACGAAATTTATCCGAAAGTGATATTGGGCAAAAGAAGATAGTTTCGGTTGAAGGTGGAATTAAACCTGTAACTTATGCTTGTTTGCACAATCTTTCTTCAAAAGTTTCAAGGCGATTAAAAGCATATAAAAGAATAGAAGCAAGATATTTGAGAAAAGGAATAGACAAACCTACTTTAGATGAAGTAAATCCAAGGTATTGGGAGCGTGAAGAGCAGCGAAATATTAAAGAGTTACAGACTAACTGTAACTTGAAGGATAATAGTTTTAAACATGAAGATGAAGTGAGGCTTTCAGTCAGGTTAGCTGAGGCTAATTGTGATGATAACTTACTCAAACTACGAGAGTATTATGATCCTAATAACAAATACCATTCAATTATGAAAAGGCGATTAAAGTCACATGAGTTTGGTATAAAGCTTGCCAGTTTTGACAGGGAATATGTAAAGTGCCCTGAAAATTTGGTTAGCTCTGTTGCATTAGATCCACGATGCCCACCGCATAAAGCACTGTTTATTAAAAACTGGTTTAGAGAGCAGAATATACCAATAATAGAGTCTATGTGCTTTGGTTATCTCCCAAATTACTTTGATGTGTTTCCTGAAAAATGAGCTAAATCGGGTAGCCGGAGGTTTCTACCCTCCAGCCCCCACACCACCCTGCATGCGGCTCCGCACAGGGCGGTTCATTAACCATGATGGATTTTGACCCAAATATTCCTAAGTGACAATAAACCTGCATTGGCTAAATACTCGTTGCGCAATGCCTGATTTATCCCTTTCGTTTTCGCACTTCGCCATACCCCTTTTCTTGTCGACCCACAGCTCACCGCTAGCGCTAATGGAACACCGCGTTTTAATAGATTTTTCACTTTGGATCTAGGCTTTCGCCATTGCCGCCAATGGCATAATTAGGCCACCCATAATAACAGCAGGCAATAATAGGCAGCCTCTTTAGCTTTTTTTGGGTTACTCTAATATCTATTAAGTCGAGGAAATTAAGATTATCTGCTGACATATTATGAATGTTGCTGAAATGGTTGAATTTAAGCCGAGTTAAAACCGTTATTTTG
>NZ_JAUOPP010000050.1:0-5091 GCF_030547765.1 Colwellia sp. 6_MG-2023
TGGCAGTTGTCATAAAAGACCTCTCACTTACAGGTTATTTATTAAACTTAGTTGAGAAGTCTGTGTTGTTCAAATTTAAACAACTATCTCTGTTAATTCGTCTCTGTTAATTAGTTAATGCCTTTTTACGCAGTTTAAATTGAAACTTCGGTTGATTATAATAGCTTAAGCATTATATCTATGCTTTCGCTTTATAAACTTTAGAAAGGATCACCATGTCTAGCTATAACGAATCTCCAGAGGAAATTGAACAAGCCACTAAAGGCTATGTGATGCAACAAACCATGTTGCGTATTAAAGATCCAAAGCCGTCGCTCGAATTTTATCAAAATGTATTAGGTATGAAGTTATTAGGTAAGTATGACTTTCCTGACATGAAGTTTACTTTGTACTTTTTAGGCTACGAACCAGAGCAACCGCAAGGTGATGATAAAACAAAAGCTAAATGGGTATTTGGTCGCCCTGCACTAATTGAGCTTACTCATAACTGGGGAACTGAAAACGACGATAGCTTTGAAGGCTACCACAGCGGCAACCAAGAGCCTAAAGGCTTTGGTCATATTGGTATTAGCGTGCCAGATGTTTATGCAGCCAGTGAACGCTTTGCAAAATACGATGTAGAGTTTGTAAAAAAACCGGATGATGGCTCAATGAAAGGCCTAGCATTTATAAAAGACCCTGACGGCTACTGGATAGAAATACTCTCACCAGAGGGCATTACCGATATTATTTTTGGTAAATAACCTGCTTACTAAATCCTAAAAAACCAGCCGTAAAGCTGGTTTTTATTCAAATAAACAATTACCTATAAGTAAAAGTCACTTCATCCATTTAGCTGGAGTTTGAGCGACTGTCCTCATTAATTTCGCAGTGAAAATAGCGATTTGAACTCTACTCGAAAGTTTGAACGACTGTCCTCATTAATTGCGACTCAATGGAAGTACCCGTAAGCAGAAGAATTATGCCTACGGTGCGAAATTACATAAAACAAAATTGAATTTCGAATACTTGCAACTTGTATGTCTACCTACTTTCTAGAGAGGGCAGGTACTCTTTGAATTATGATTATATTTATTGTCGATTAATGACGAAAATCTAACCTTAGCCGAAACACCTTTTCGGATAGAAATAAGTAAAAGCGAATAACCGTTATGCCAGATCACTTGCCATTAAATAAACCAAGACTAATTATTTGCTATCGTATCTTCGTTAACATTAAGGCAGTGACCAACTGAGAGTTCTTCAACAACAATTAAAAAAAATAATTAAAAAGCCCCTCGCTTATAAAGCATTAGTTGCAAAGTCTATATTCTTCAAATTTGAGCGATTTTCCAGTTAACTTAGTCCCAGTTAACTTATTGATGAATTAAACTTTAAACTATTTCCCTCGTTAAGCTGAAAAAACTAATTTATTTTTATCTAAATCCCTCACATAAGCGGAAAATTTAGGGCCTCGTTGGCCTGGCTCGCCCTCACAGGTGCCGCCTAACTCGAGGACCTTTTTATAAAGTCTTTTTACTTCTTCAGTAGAACCAACATTAAAACCAATCATTGTTCCGTTGCCATTACTTGCGGGTTCCTCATTAAAAGGGGTAGCTAATGCAAATGCAAAATCTTGGCCTTGCCAGAACGTCATTCTGTCAGTCGATAAAACTTGGTTAAGTTCTGTTTGTTCAAAAAGTGAATCATAGAATTTAATCGATGCTTCTATATTGTTTGTTCCAAGAACACAATAATCCATTTTCATAATGTAATATCTCATCAGGTTAACAGGGTTTTGGACGAAATTTGTATTGCCCATAATTGACAAGACCAAGTATATCCATGCAAATATTTACAGACAATGCCTATAATTGCATAGTAGGTATACTAAAATGCATAGAAAAGCTTGTTTTATAATGTTTAAATGGTTTTATTCACTCAACTCAGCGGCTAAATAATCAAATACGACACGCAATTTACAACTAGTCTTTAATTCTCTATGAGCAACCAGCCAAGTTTCTGTCTCAAAAGCAGGAAATGTTGGTAAGACTCTTTCAACTAAAGGCTCAGCATCACCGATATCAGCCATCATAAAGCCAATGCCGGTGCCATGCTTAACCATCTCCCATTGTACAAGATGATTGGCAACAATTACCGGGAAGTTACTTGAGTTTAGGTCAAAACCAAATTTTTTTAGATAGGAAATCACACGATTAGAGCGGTCAACTCCGAAGAAAACTGCGTCACTTAAATCTTGTGGGAACTGTCGGTGTTCAAGGTTTTGTATATAATTTTTAGAAGCGTATAGATGACCTAAGGTGTTTTTAACACGTTTAGCGATAAGCTCCTGTTGCGTTGGTCTATAATTCCGGATAGCGATATCAGCCTCACGGCGCGACAAATCACTAGTATCGCTTGAAGCAATTATTTCTATTTCAATTTTAGGCCATTGTTTACGCAGCTTTTCTACAATAGGAGGAAGAGTATAGGCCGCGATCATCTCTGTAGCACTGATACAAATATTTCCTTCAACTGTCTCTGCATTTCCGGACGCCAATAGTGATAAATTGGTTGCAGCATCTGCCATCGCCCTTACTTGTGCTATCAAGTCAGTGCCACTTTGTGTAAGAACTAACCCTGAATTTGTCCTTTCAAACAATAAAACACCTAGTTCTGCTTCCAGCGCAGCTACTTGTCGACCAATAGTAGGTTGCGTCATATCTAGTGCTCTAGCAGCTGCCGATAGCGAGCCTTCTTCAGCTGTCACAAGAAATGCCCTTGCTCGATTCCAATCAAACTTGATAGCGCGTCTATCCATTTAATATGTATGTCCTATAAATGTTTTAGTGTATGAACAAATTTGGATAAATTAATTATTAATGCAACTGTTCCTACGCTAGCTCCATAAAGTACCAATTCTCAGTAATCCAAATGCTCAAGTTATCTCCTAAGCTATTGAGCGCAGCGACAAGAGCCTATTGATAATTGTCCGAGGAGCTTGTGAGCGAATTGAGGCACCTGTTATATGCCTTTTTAAACGTACTATAAAGCAATTTTCATTTTAAAGTAAGAAACATCAGCTTTATAAAAACGTTCTCCGTATGGCTGCATACCGAAACGCTGATAGAAAGTTAAAGCTGATTCTCTAGCATCACACCAAAAAAAATTTACAACCGTATTATTAAGAGAGTGAAGAATAAATTTTAGCATTTGAGAGCCAATGCCTTGGCCTTGACAATCAGTTTTAGTAGCAAACTTACGTAGGCGAGCTTTATTTGATTTTATGTATACGGAAGCAACACAAACAAGCTCGTCATTAGCAAAGGCACCAAAATGCATTGCGTCATGATCACCATCTACATGGCAATATTCAGGAGGCTTGTTTGGCCAAAGAACACTTTGTCGAAGCGGGATTGTTTGCTCCCAGGAAATATTGCGAATTTCCATATAATTTTGTAGAGCCTCCATAGGCATATAGACACAATGACTCCCCACAAGATACTAGCCTCTGAACGTGGGTTAATTTTACAAGCCAGAGCCATAATATATGTCAACAATATAAAACAGAGGTTAGCATGACAAAACATAACATACTTTTCATTAGTTTAGATATACATAAAATACTCACTGAAGTGGCTTATATAGAAGACCAACGCGGAGCTAAGCCAATACACTTAGGTAAAATTCTAAGCAACAAAGCAGCCTTTTAACAAATTAGCAAAATTAAAAGAGCACCCATTTATAAAGCATTAGCTGCCAAGTCTGTGTTTTTCAAGTTTGAGCGACTGTCCCTGTTAATTCTCTACTACAACAAGATATGCCAGAAGTTAAATATTTTATGGATATGTTTTTATAAGCTTGTTCTGCAACTGTAGATAAGCTTTTCACACAAAAATAAATAACTTCTTCGGGTTATATCTCTATCTACTTTTTAAGTAGCGCAAAAATGTAGGTATACGCATATAAAGTAGTAAAAAGAATACTTGGTGCAACCGTTAACAATAAATTAGGTGTTTGATTAATAATATTCACTAACAATACCAAACTGGATTGCACCGCGATAGGAAAAATAGGTGCAAACAAAGTCCCTGCTAATTTTTTATCTTCCAAATACGACGCTGACAATGTAATCGCATTATTAAAGCTTTGTCGAATTGCAATATTTTGCGGTGTTTTAGAATGAAACATACACAAAATGGGCGTTACAAAAGCTAAAGAAATGCAGCTTCCTCGGTACTTATTAACAACTTTCTCTAAGATAAAAGTAAAAAATAAGGTTACAAAACCACTGTACCCACCTTGAACTAAAGCCGCTTGAAGCGTAACAGACTGAGGAATATAATCTGCACTATTAGCCCAATATGCCCAACCAAAATAAAAAACAAAAGACACAACACCAGATAAAATAAGTCGACCGTTCAATTTAATTCCTTAATATCATACTAAAACAATTTAAATAACAATTAAGCACTCATACCTAAAGACTGATGCCTAATAACTAATGCCCAATGACTCATAAGACCGTAAATCTGATGGTTTCATTCATAACATAATCAACTTCAGCTTAACTTAATAAATCACTCTAATGAATTAAATAAAAGAAATAGATAAGGAAAGGTAAATTTTTTAACCTAAAAAGTAGATTTTATGGCACAGTTTAGCTTGCACAATTAAAGTGGCTGTCTAGTTTAATTTCTAATGCTGGCCTTTCAAAAAACGGTAACAGAGATACTTATATTGCAGCCACATTAGAAAAGTTGCTTGAAAATATGCAAAGAAATATGATTTTCACAAAGACAAATCCAATCCCAAGTTGCTATACATTCTTGCTCATTATCAAGAACTCGCCGATGGCAACATTGATTACTTAGATAAGTTGCAAGGTTTGTTATTATAATAAGTAGTGTTAGCGAACTGCGTATTAAAAAATTTGAGCGACTGTCCTTGTTAAGACAATTTGAGCGACTGTCCTTGTTAATTACCATATTGCAGCCACATTAGAAAAGTTGCTTGAAAATATGCAAAGAAATATTGATTTTCACAAAGACAAATCCAATCCCAAGTTGCTATACATTCTTGCTCATTATCAAGAACTCGCCGATGGCAACA
>NZ_JAUOPP010000051.1:0-3771 GCF_030547765.1 Colwellia sp. 6_MG-2023
GCACCTTCTTTAATGGCTTCACTTAACATGGCATTGATAAGTTTGATGATAGGCGCGTCATCTTCATTTTCCAATAAATCTTCGCTTTCGGTCATCTCATCAGCAAGTGAGTATAAGTCGACTTCGTTACCAATATCTTCCATCATCTGTTGTGCTTCTGATGAATCACGTTGATACGCTTGTGTGAGTAATAACTCAAAGGCGGCAACCTCTTGTACGCGAAAGCTAAACGGCGCTTTAATAATGCGGCGTACTTCAACAATGGTCTCGACACTAATCGTTGGTAAGCAATGCAGCACATAGTGCTCATCTTCTTTCGCGAGTAAAACACTGTAGCGTTTTGCAAAGGCGAAGGGTAAACGCCAAGCAATAGCGGTCTCTTCACTGATTTGTGCTAACTCCTCGCGCTCACTGTCACTAAGGTTATCAGTATCTTTGTTAGACTCGCTGTCAGTGACCTCATGGTTGGTGTGACTAACTAAACTATCAACCAAGTTATCAACATCATCAGCAATCGTGCCACTGTCTAAATCAACCGACTCACCAAGCGCTGTTGCGTTTTGCTCATCGATTGTATTTACCGGACTACTTTTGCTTGCACTGCTGCCTTTTATTACATCGTCAGACATTATTCATCATTCTCTTTCACATCATTGACCGGCAAATCATCTTTTACTGAGTATGCTTTAAGGCGCTTATCATCTTGTACTGATTCTTGGTACGCTTCAAACGATGGGGGTAACGCTAATGCATCATTCCATTTTGGCAGAATAGGTAAGTTGTCATCATCCATCAATGACAAGCCTTCTTCTTGCTTACGTAGTTGGTCAGCGCGAATAAAGTTATACTTATCTTTCGCCATATTATGCATCATCGTTGAATCAGTAATAATTTGTGGCTTAAGAAATACCATCAAGTTACGCTTACGGGTCGTTGTGCTAGTTGATTTAAATAAATGTCCTAGAATTGGAATGTCGCCAAGTAACGGAACTTTCTGCTCACTCTCTTGCACGTCTTCATCAATGAGGCCACCTAAAATAACCGTTTGGCCACTTTCAACCATTACGGTAGTTTTGATTTCACGTTTGTTAATTGAAATATCAACACCCGTTGCGCCACTAACAGAAGAGACCTCTTGCTCAATGGTAAGTTGTACACTGTTACCTTCGTTAATTTGTGGTGTTACTAAGAGTTTAATCCCCACTTCTTGACGGTCAACGGTTTGAAAAGGGTTTGAGCTGCCAGTACTTGACGCTTGCGAGCCAGTAATCACCGGAATCTCTTGACCTACCAAGAAGTACGCTTCTTCGTTATCCATCGTCGTGATACTTGGCGTGGCAAGAATATTAGAATTGGTGTTTGAGTTAACCGCTTGAATAATTGCGCCCCAGTCATTTTTAGCAATACCAAACATACCGCCACTTACAGTGCCAAGTAGTTGTGCCAAAATAGTATAGTCACCATTCGTATCAGGGTTTTGTGTTTCGCCAGACTCGGTAATAACCACAGTACCTTCTGTTTCTTCAGCGGCTTTAACACCCGCGGCAATACCTGATATAGGCGCTACACCGTTAGTAAACTGAGTAAAACCACCCGCTTCACTGTACCACTGCACACCCAGTTGTGCGCCATCGCTTTCATACACTTCAACAATAATCGCTTCAATGTGTACTTGTGCGCGTGGTACGTCTAGTTGGCGAATAACCCCTTCTAATGAACGTAACATCTCAGGTTGTCCGGTGATAACAACCGTATTGGTTGCTTCATGCGCTTCAATACTGGTTTCGTTTTGTGCGTTGCTCTTACTCGCTGCCCTTGTGGCTTGTGCTTCAGAGGAAATAGTTTTACTCACACCACTAAGCACTTTGACTAAGTCTTCAGCTTTTGAGTATTTTAAGTAGTAAACACGGGTATTGCCGTTAGTTTCTAATTCACTGTCAAGTCGCTTCACTAAACGCACAACGCGCTCACGTGCTTTAACTTCACCGCTAACAATAACGCTATTACTACGGTCATCAGCAACAATCGTTGGAATTAAAAATGTCGCTTGCGTAGTTTTACCACCGCTTGGCTTATTCATTGCCTCGATAATACGCACCATTTCACCCGCAGATGCATATTGTAATTTAATAATTTCTACGTCTTGGTCACCCGCTCTATCAACACGCTCAATGATGTTCACTAAACGATTAACCGTTGCCGCTGTGCCCGTTAACATAATCACGTTTGCCGGGTCATAGTTTGTGACGTTACCACCACCTGCTTGGTCAGACAGTTGACGTAATAACGGCACCAGCTCACGTACCGTCACATTCTTTACTTCAACAATACGTGTCACCATTTCATCGCCAATAAGACTGCCGCCACTATCAACCACCGGAATCGCCGAGGTCTTAGCATCTTTATTACGAATGATTTTTACAATGTTATTTTCACGCTCAATCGCAGAAAAACCATACACCGCCAACACGTTTAAGAAAAACTGGTAGTACTGCTCTTCTGATAATAAGTCATAACTGCGCACGTTAATTTTACCACGCACGTTCGGGTCAACAATCATGGTCTTTTTCAAGTTTTTACCCACAATAGTGACAAACTCGACAATTTCAGTGTCTTTAAAGCTTGGTGAATACTCCGCCGCGCTCGCTTGTCCCACGGCAAAAATACCGCTAAAGCTCAATGCGGTCACTAAAACCAAACTCAATGATTGAAGTTGCTTAAACTTGTGGCGTAATGGCTTAACCACAATGGCGTTTAAGGTTGTGCCCATGAAAAATTCCTTATTGCTTCTTTGCTATCCACGATGAATACCAAAGGTTAATACTAATGGCTCACACTCAAGATAAGTGCAAACGTTAATGCTAAAATAGGTTGTTATTCAATACTAAACATTATTTCAATCAGCTCGTTGTTTCGCTCAACTAACAATGAAATGTTTTGTGCTGTTTTTAAGGCTGACATTGCTTGTGCTGCCTCTACAGGCACCAATAAATCATGCCCATTCATTTGTGTTGCCACATCGCCTGACTTTAAGCCCGATAAAGCAAAAAACTCAGGGTTTTTGCCTGGTGATAAGCGATACCCCGAAATCTGACCGTTTTTACGTGCCGGTGTGATGCGCAAGTAATCCGTTATTTTCCCTGGGTTGTTGTTTAAATCATTACGTAATGACTGTGCCGCTTGTTTGAAATCATTATTCTTGCGTTGGTCAATAACAGTGCCTTTCGTTGCGGCCACTTTCGGACCACTTTTTTCAGCGCGCGTCGCCTTAGCCGCATTCGCATTACTCGCTTTTTTATGAGACACACTTTGCGCCGGTTGATTATAGTCTGCACCATCAAGCATCAAGGTTTCTAAACGCCCCGACTGTTTAATAATAACCCGGTCGATTAGTACTTTTTCAAGTGTAGCTCGGGTGCCTTCAATAATGTCATCAATACCATAAGTTGCTTGTTTTTTCTTATGCTCAATAACCGCAGCCGCAATCGCCATATCATCACTAGCGACTAATCCTGATAACGTTAACTGTAAACGGGTTTCAGGTGCTGAAGCTATTTCTTCTATCGTTTCTGTTTTGGCTGCTTGATTATATTCACCAAACAAATGTAACGATTGTAGCGGTGATAAATCAACCTGACCACCTTGTAATTGGCTTTGTGCTTGTCGTTGAGCTGCCGTTAGGTTGCCCGCATTTTTATTACCAATGTTTTGTCCCGCCGTTGGCATGACCAGCCACGTGATCTTGGCCAAGATAAAAGCGATATAAATTAA
>NZ_JAUOPP010000052.1:0-3529 GCF_030547765.1 Colwellia sp. 6_MG-2023
TTTGGGTTCTACTTTTCCCATCAAGAAAATGAGAGACAGCCAGTAATCGTAATCGCATTCTGGCATTATTGGTTGATAAAGTTAATTCTATGAAGTGATAGTGTGACTATGTTTAGTCGTTGTGGATGTTATTGTAAAAAAATGTAAAGTTATTACTTCTTTATATTGCTAAAAAAAGCAAAAAAAATGCATCTATAAAAATAGATGCATAAACATGAAACACTAAGGGATAACATAACTATTAAGTAAGAGTCCCTTTATCCTTTAAAGTTCAATTTAATTTACAACATTATTGTATTGTTCACGCTTTGAATAATAATACGAAAATAGTATGTGTTAGTTCGTGAGTGGATCTTTTATAGCTTAGTACTTGCTTTAACTGGTGTTGATATAAATATTCAGTACAATAACACTATCTAAATTGAATAATAGAATAGATATGAAATCAAGCAAGCAATTTTCTTTGCGAAAAAATAATAGTTTTAATGTGAAAAGTATTTGCCCAATAGTATATTTTCCGCAAACTCTATCTGATTTAGAGTCTTTACCTGATTTGTCGTTAAGTCCATTTTATATTCTTGGTGAGGGTAGTAATACTTTATTTGTCGATACTCAAGCACCTATTATCATTAAACCAGATTTTAAAGGGATCGATATTACTGAAACAACTGATAACTACTTTGTTCGAGTTGGTGCAGGTGAAAATTGGCATGAAGTTGTTTGTTTATGTATTAATAATGGTGTTTATGGTTTAGAAAATCTTGCGTTGATTCCGGGTAGCGTAGGTGCTTCTCCTGTACAGAATATTGGTGCTTATGGTGTGGAGCTGTCCGACTTTTGTGTAGAAGTGACGTGGTTTGATTTTTCAAGTAAAACTCTTACCATTTTAAGTAATCAAGATTGTTGTTTTTCTTATCGAGATAGTATATTTAAAAATGATTTACTTAATAAAGGTGTTATAACTGAGGTAGTCTTAAAACTCCCTAAGAAATGGCAAGCCAATTTATCCTATTCAGGTTTGAACGAATTACCTCTTGATACTAGTGCTCGTGATGTTATGAATAAAGTTATCAGTTTACGACAAGCTAAATTGCCTGACCCTGATAAACTCCCGAATGCGGGAAGCTTTTTCAAAAACCCGATTGTTAGTGTTGATAAGCTGACTAGTTTAAAGAATATCTATCCAAGTATTCCATTTTATTCTCAAGATGATGGTACTGTAAAACTTGCAGCTGGCTGGTTAATTGAGCAAGCAGGTTTAAAAGGTTACTGTAAAAATCACGTGGGTGTACATCAGCACCAAGCCTTAGTATTAGTAAATCATGAAAGTGATTACGGTAAAGATATTTTAGCTTTAGCACAATTTGTTCAAAAGCAAACGTATAAAAAATTCGAAATACTACTTTCACCAGAAGTACGCATGGTAACTTCGCATGGAGAGCGAAAGTTTACAGATTTACCAATAGTTGATTGGGGTAAGTAACATTATGACAAAAGTAGTTAAAGAATACTTAATTAAAGCACTTTCAGGAGGGCAATTTGTTTCTGGCCAAACACTAGGTGAAGAATTAAATATAAGTCGTGCTGCTATATCAAAACATATCAAAGCACTAATTGATATGGAGTTAGATATCTATAGTGTTACAGGCAAAGGTTATAAATTATCTAAACCATTATCTTTATTAGATCATAGTAAAATTGTTGCAGCGATACCTAAGGGCAGTTTAATACCGACAGTTGAAGTTCATAGTTTAATTGACTCTACCAATAGTTATTTATTACGACGTTTACCAAATCAATTAACTCATGGGCAAGTATGTATTGCCGAATACCAAAGTGCAGGCAGAGGACGCCGTGGGCGAGAATGGGTCTCTCCGTTTGGTTCACAAATTTATTTATCGATCTATTGGCACTTAGAGCAAGGGTTATCTGCTGCTATGGGGCTTAGTCTAGTCACTGCATTAGCAGTTAGTGATGCAATTTATTCATCAACAGCAATTAATGTACAGCTGAAATGGCCGAATGATATTTATTTGGATGGTGTGAAATTAGCAGGAATTTTGATTGATCTAGAAGGACAGGCTTTAGAGCCTAGCCATAGTATTATTGGTATTGGTATTAATGTTGATATACCTCAACAAGCAGCAACTAGAATCAATCAAAAGTGGACAGATTTACAAAGCCATAGTGACACCAAAATAGATAGAAACTTATTAAGTGCTCATTTAATTTATCATCTATTACAAAGATTAGAGCAATATCAAAACGAAGGATTAGCTGGAATACTTGATGAATGGCACGCCAGAGATTTTTATAAGGATAAGAAAGTTAAATTAATAACGGGTGATCGTGTTACAAGAGGTATCTACCGAGGAGTTAATCCACAAGGCGCTCTACTTTTGGAAGTGGATGGAAAAGGACAGACCGTATATGGTGGTGAAGTCAGCCTTAGAGGTGATGAGTGTTAATATTATTGGATATTGGTAATACTAGGACAAAATTTTGTTTTATTGACAAGGGTATAAGAAGCGCGCAACAAGCGGTTTTAAATGATTTAATTTCAAATACCTTTTTAAATGATAATTTCCGAGGTGCAACAAAGCTTCTTGTTGCAAGTGTAAGTAATAAAGAAGTTACGGATAAAATAGATGTTTGGTGTCGAAATAATAATGTTATCTATCAGCAAATATATAGTGAAATAAAGAAAGGTAAGGTTAACTCTGGTTATAAAGATCCTAATCAATTAGGAGTAGATAGGTGGTTAGCTTTACTTGGTGGAGCTAAACGTTATCCAAATAAAAATATATTAATAATAGATGCTGGTACGGCAACAACAATTGATTTTCTAAAAGCTTCAGGACAACATGAAGGTGGTTGGATATTAGCAGGTATTAAGGTATTGATTTCAAGTGTTTTATCAGAAACTACACAAGTTAAAGCAAACCAAGTAGAAAAAGAAAGCTTAGTGTTTGGATTAAACACTTCTGAGAATGTACATAATGCTGCTTGGGCTGCAACAGTTGGAGCTATTCAACTCGCTATATCTAATATAGAAAAGCAAGGTGACATACTTGATGAAGTAATTATTACTGGTGGAAATGGTATATCTCTTGCGCGATTGATGGCGCATAAAACGACAATAATTACAGAACTGGTTTTTGATGGATTAGAGACTTATATAGAGTCGATAAAGTAATTTACTTAGTTGCTTTGGATAAAAAAACATCAAACACGCACTAAAGAATCATTAAAGTAAAAAAAACATCGATATTTTTGAAATTTGGACTTGCAAGGGACAAAACATTGCTCTAGAATTCGCACCACTTAATGTAGTGCCGACTTAGCTCAGTTGGTAGAGCAACTGACTTGTAATCAGTAGGTCGCCAGTTCGACTCCGGCAGTCGGCACCATTAATACTATTCACTATTAGTTAGTGATATAGGTAAATATACTGGAGGGGTTCCCGAGTGGCCAAAGGGATCAGACTGTAAATCTGACGGCTCCGCCTTCGGTGGTTCGAATCCACCTC
>NZ_JAUOPP010000053.1:0-3395 GCF_030547765.1 Colwellia sp. 6_MG-2023
AGTTGCAAGGTTTGTTATTATAATAAGTAGTGTTAGCGAACTGCGTATTAAAAAATTTGAGCGACTGTCCTTGTTAACTTACATTTGAGTAACTTGTTAAGTGCCTTTTTTGATACTCATTATTCCCATCAGTGTTGTCTTGCCAAACTCAGTTATTTTCCAAAACTGACCAAAGCCTCCACCTTTCAGAGTTAACTCATCTACTTTTACTAAACCAAGCGCGATCAATTGTATTTTAATTTGTTTTTTAGACTCATCATCAAGGCTCGGAAGATAATCACCAATACCTGCTTTTACGCCAAGTCTAGATGAAATAATTTTTTGGACTTCGTACTCTGATTGATATTGAAATAAATCAGGACCAATTATTGAAAATAGTTCATTCCAATTAATCTTAACTTTCCAAGGTTGCTTTGAATAACCTGAGCCAGGAGATGACTTGCCCTCTATTTCAATTAAATCTTCACCTTGCGAAAGTGACTCTATTGCCACAATACTTTGTTGTGGATTTTCCGCGGATTTTTTTCTTAATGCCTCATTTTCTTTTCGCAAATCATTTAGTTCTCTCAATAAATCCGTCGAGTTAGCCTGATCAGCCCTAACCCAGCCAACGGCAGGATATGTTTTGATAGTCTTTGATAAACTAAGTGCTACTAAGCCAGCTAACAAGTCAGCTCTACTCCAAAACTTAACCAATCGTCCAGTTGCTACTTTACTTCGAAAAGCTTCTAACTTTTCTTGTGCCTCTGTATTCATTTCGACTTTGCTAGCTGGTAAATCCTGAGGTTCATCGTGAAGCAAAGCTATAACTTTTAGCCCTTTAGATACAGCGTAATCATATTCCATTTCAGTGTAACTAATACCCTCAGAAGAAACTGAACCGTAACGGCCACCAATAATTAGTAAATAATAATCACAATCATCAATAATTCTTTTAATAAATTCCCACTGCTCCTCATCTGTAGCTGGAAATAATTCCATTCCAGCAGGAATACAGTCCATTTCCATTAATGCTTGAATGACTTGCTGTCTCTCTTCCTGTAAATCAGCAAAAGTAGAGCTTACAAATACTTGATATCTTTTTTCCATTTTAGATAGACACTCTTTGATTGATTGTTACATTGGCACTTAACGCTTTGCTAAGCGGCTAAAAATAGTTGGCTAAAATAGCGAGGAACGAGCAAAAGCCAACTGTTTTTTGTCCGTTTAAGCAACTTGTTAGAACTACTTTTGCACACGATCTAATTCCTTTAACATTTGGAGACCCATATATAATGCTTCCTGACCGTGTCCATTAGATATCTGTTGACCATGAATTGCAGCATTGCATATTTTAAGAATGTAATCGTAAGAACTATGCATCCCTTTGTAGTTGGGATATTGAATAGTAAGTTCTTTAAATAGTTGTCTAGCTGATAAGAACTTCGATTTCATTTCTGTTGGATCTGAAGTTTGAGTTCTCTTGCCTAAAATGACACGCATTGATTTTTCTAGATCCATACGCAAGCGAGCAAGAGCAAAGTTTATATCATTACCTGAAGCGCTTATATATTCTTGAAATTCATCTTCAATATTTGAGTCGCTTTCATCTTGATGAATTGCAGATTTCAATTCTTCTTTAGCTTCTTGGACTTGTTCCTTACCAGGAAGATGAACATTTACAGTTTGGTTAACAGTGTTAGAAATTGCGGTAATCATATTACTGTAAACATTCAAAAATTCTCTTGTTTCACCTTTAAAATCTGTGACTTCAGTTTTTACTTTCTCAATTTCTCTTTCAAAGGTTAGTAATTTACCAAGGCTAATTTTTTTTGCTAACGGCAACAAAATAAAAAACAGAGATAATACTAATAAAAAGCCTGACGTTGTTCCAATTTCATTTTTAGGGGGAAAGCCGATGCCGTATAAAGCTATAACTAATAAACAACAGCCTATAAATCTGCATAAGAAGGGAAATACATCAAATAATAAGATTTTCTTCAAGATGTCCACGGTACTTCCCTAGTAGTTCTAACGCCTCATTAAGAGGCTATAAAATAGTTGGTTAAAATAAGCGAGGCACGAGCAAAAACCAACTGTTTTTTGTCCTACTTTAATGACTTGTTATATTCGCTTTACGCTTAAGTTTAAGATGGTTTCTTTTAATGTTTCGAACTTCGTTTCTTGTATAAGGAAGTGTTGGAGTACTTTTCACTCGCTTAATTTGATAACCATGAGTTTTCTCATAAATTCGCATTAATATTCTGCTAAATCTAACGTCACCAGTTCTTAGTTCAATAATATTAGACTTATGTATTAACTCTCTTAGCTTGTTATTTTTAGGTGCAACTAAACATTGATAAACAATATACCTAAGTTCGAAACTCGTAAGTTGAGAAGACAATATTTTCCAGTATATTTCCTTTTCTTTCTCTGTTTCTAAATCTTGATCGATTATAGTTAATATACTTTCTAAAGTACCTAAGTAGCGAGCTTGTTTCATTAAAACTTTTTGTATTTCAACAAAAAAATAATAATCATATACTTCAAAAGTACTTGCGTCCTCTAAGTATTTTTCAAAAGGCTCCATTACTTTAGTCAGGCGTTTTAGCAAAAAACCAAATGCTCCTACTCCTTCATGTACAGTAGTAGATGAAGGCTCTTTGATTTTTATAGAGTTCAAGTTTCTTTGGTAAAAATCTAGTAATCGGTAAAATCCATCTTCAAACTTTTGTTTGCGAAAAATCTCTCTTGATTCACGTAATTCTTCACGCTGTAGCAATATTGTTAAGATTAACCCAGCAAAAGCAAGCCCTGAAAATAAAGATGTTGTTACACCAAAACTATCACCAAACACCCCAAGTTTATCTACTGTTGTCAGTTCAATATTCCTAGTAACCCAAAGCATAAAGCTTGCGTAACTGCCAAAAATCCCTAATACCAATAGAAATATATAAAATGACGCTTTTTTTAGATTCACCTAGCCTCCTTGCGAATATAACGCCACAATAAGCGGCTTGTAATAGTTTGCTACAATGTGAAGCGAAGCGAAACCGAGCAAACTGTTACAAGTCCGACTTTATTGCCTTGTTAGGTGTTTAATTCACCCAACTGTAATTATGCTCACCGTTGCCTGTGCGCCTAACCGATTTATTGAGCCACACGCAAAAGCTAGAGCCGAAATTAATAGCTTTTCATTGGCGAAGCCGTTTTTTGAAAACGCTTATTAGTAAGCAAACCTAACCTATCCTTGGCGAAATATAAACACCGTAAAAAATATAATTACGCTGTTTAAATGCTACTTTCACCAAACCGAAAAACATCCTAAAACCAAAAACACCTAACAGTATATTATCCATAATTCACGATAGTAACGGATTATGAAATAAAAGAATAACAAAACAATAATAATTAAA
>NZ_JAUOPP010000054.1:0-1750 GCF_030547765.1 Colwellia sp. 6_MG-2023
CGCTCTTATTAATACACTTATATATAGGTTTAGCTAGCCAACCATGAAGCAGAGATAAGTGTTTGATTGCCTTTTTTACTTTACCTATAAACTCACTACCGGCAACAATATCCCCGTCTTCAAGCGTAAACAAGCTGCTAAGTTGAACTAAAATAGCATCCGTTTATGAGAAGATACGCCATGTTATTTGAAGAGTTTATGACGCAAGCGCGGTTTGATACTTTTAGAAATGTAGCCATAACAAACCAACCTACTGATAATAATACCTCTATTAGTGATTATAAGGTTACTTGAGCCAGCGCGACAAAATAGGTGAGTAAAATATAAAACCAAGAGTATCATTTAGTGCAAGCAGAGTATTACCAGAACTCGATAGTGATACAACTTTACTCAATCTCCTTGCCCCCCATTCAAATGACAAGTGGTAATAATTGGATAGAAAACTTAACGTTAAATCCGATGCAACCTAATAGCTTCAAAAATGGTAAACCTATAGTTATAAGGCAAGTTCAAAAAGCTATTCCTTATATTTACCATCATAAAACACAGCCTAAACATTAACTTAAACAATAAGCTTTGACATCAAAAGCAGTTAGAAATATTATGAAAAAGTGGAAATTATAATAATATTTCCTACAATGTAAGTAGATGCTTTAAATAAAGTATGTGTCGGTTAGATTGAATTCACGTCACTTATGAATATTAATTTTTATCGATTAGAGTCATTTCTAATACTAAAATAAAGTTTTATACGTACTACTTTGTAGAAATAAATATTTATAAATAGGTATGTTGAAATCTTCTATCAATTTAACGTTTAGTTTTACCTGCTTATAAAGCACACCAACCAGTAAGGGTGATCATGAACACATTAAGTATTAAGCAAAGAATTTTGTTGCTTACAATAGCTCCTATAACGCTCGCAGTATTAATTATTATGTTTTTGGTCAATATCCAACTCCAGGAACTTGGCGAAGAACAAGTTAAAAATACTAAAATTACTATGATGGAGGATAAACGAGCCACCCTTAAAAATTACGTTGATATATCATTGTCTGCCGTGAGCAGTTTAGTTGAACAAGCGAGTGGGATTAATGATGAGCAAATAAAAAATGAAGTCGCAGGCTATTTGCGTAGTATTGATTATGGTGAATCAAGTGATGGTTATATATTTGTTTTTCAATATAATGGTGAAAATGTCGTGCACTCAGCACAACCCGAACTTGAAGGGAAAAACCTCTATGATGCCAAAGATCCTCAAGGTACTCCTTTCATCAAAAAACTAATAGAGAGTGCTAAAAAAGGGGGTGATTATGTTGAATTTATGTGGAACAAACCATCTATCAATAGGGATGTTGCAAAATTAGGATATGCAAAACCAATAGAAAAATTTCAATGGATGGTAGGCTCGGGTTTTTATATTGATGATATTGAAAGTGAAGTTGCCAGCATTCGAATGAAGATTGATACAAGTATTAATAAAGCCATGGTGCTTATAGGAACTGTTGGTGCTGCTTTGATCGTACTTGTGATTTTTATCAGTCTTTATGTTTCCGCTAAAATCACCCGCCCCTTATGTGATACCGCAAATGCCTTAGATGACATTAGCCAAGGTGAAGGTGACTTAACTCGCCGTTTAAAATTATATTCTGAAGATGAAGTTGGACAAGTAGCAAAAGGATTCAACTTATTTGTAGATAAAATGCAACAATCAGTTTTAGAAGTGAAGAATGGTATTACTGATCTGAGT
>NZ_JAUOPP010000056.1:0-1484 GCF_030547765.1 Colwellia sp. 6_MG-2023
AGTCGAAGTAACCAGGTGGCTGGAACTGTTTATTAAAAACACAGCACTGTGCAAAATCGAAAGATGACGTATACGGTGTGACGCCTGCCCGGTGCCGGAAGGTTAATTGATTCGGTTAGTTTTCGGACGAAGCTGATGATCGAAGCCCCGGTAAACGGCGGCCGTAACTATAACGGTCCTAAGGTAGCGAAATTCCTTGTCGGGTAAGTTCCGACCTGCACGAATGGCGTAATCATGGCCACACTGTCTCCACCCGAGACTCAGTGAAATTGAATTTGCGGTTAAGATGCCGTATACCCGCGGCTAGACGGAAAGACCCCGTGAACCTTTACTATAGCTTGACAGTGAACATTGCTCCTACATGTGTAGGATAGGTGGGAGGCGTTGAAACAGAGTCGCTAGATTTTGTGGAGCCAATCTTGAAATACCACCCTTGTATGCGTGATGTTCTAACCTAGGGCCCTAATCGGGCTTGGGGACACTGTCTGGTGGGTAGTTTGACTGGGGCGGTCTCCTCCCAAAGAGTAACGGAGGAGCACGAAGGTTGGCTAAGTATGGTCGGACATCATACGGTTAGTGCAATGGCATAAGCCAGCTTAACTGCGAGACAGACACGTCGAGCAGGTACGAAAGTAGGTCATAGTGATCCGGTGGTTCTGTATGGAAGGGCCATCGCTCAACGGATAAAAGGTACTCCGGGGATAACAGGCTGATACCGCCCAAGAGTTCATATCGACGGCGGTGTTTGGCACCTCGATGTCGGCTCATCACATCCTGGGGCTGAAGTCGGTCCCAAGGGTATGGCTGTTCGCCATTTAAAGTGGTACGCGAGCTGGGTTTAGAACGTCGTGAGACAGTTCGGTCCCTATCTGCCGTGGGCGTTTGAGAATTGAAGAGGGCTGCTCCTAGTACGAGAGGACCGGAGTGGACGAACCGCTGGTGTTCGGGTTGTTATGCCAATAGCATTGCCCGGTAGCTACGTTCGGAACTGATAACCGCTGAAAGCATCTAAGCGGGAAGCAGGCTTTGAGATGAGTTCTCACTGGAGCTTTAAGCTCCCTAAAGGGTCGTTGGAGACTACAACGTTGATAGGTCAGGTGTGTAAGGGCTGTGAGGTCTTGAGCTAACTGATACTAATTGCCCGTGAGGCTTAACCATACAACACCCAAGTAGTTTTTTAGAGCTATGAAGTGGATTGTATGAAGACTGACATAATAGAAACGTCGATGAAAACGTTCATCCATGAACACCATCGACATTAGTGCATCCGTGCACGTCCTCACGTACTTACGTGTTACTTGAATAAGAATAAAGAAAAAACGATATTTACAGCTTTCTAAGATTGAATTTTTTTGTTTAGCGACAATAGCGCTGTGGTACCACCTGACTCCATTCCGAACTCAGAAGTGAAACGCAGTAGCGCCGATGGTAGTGTGGGAGTTCCCATGTGAGAGTAGGACATTGCTAAACTTCTATTTAGAGAA
>NZ_JAUOPP010000057.1:0-1227 GCF_030547765.1 Colwellia sp. 6_MG-2023
TAGGTATCGTTAACTGAATACATAGGTTAACGAGGCGAACCGGGAGAACTGAAACATCTAAGTACCCCGAGGAAAAGAAATCAACCGAGATTTCGTTAGTAGCGGCGAGCGAACGCGAATCAGCCCTTAAGCTTATTGGGCGCTAGTGGAACTTACTGGAAAGTAAGACGATACAGGGTGATAGTCCCGTACACTAAAGCAACCTTTAAGTGAAATCGAGTAGGACGGAGCACGTGAAACTTTGTCTGAATATGGGGGGACCATCCTCCAAGGCTAAATACTACTAACTGACCGATAGTGAACCAGTACCGTGAGGGAAAGGCGAAAAGAACCCCTGTGAGGGGAGTGAAATAGAACCTGAAACCGCATACGTACAAGCAGTGGGAGCCAGATTTAGTCTGGTGACTGCGTACCTTTTGTATAATGGGTCAGCGACTTATATTCTGTAGCAAGGTTAACCGATTAGGGGAGCCGTAGCGAAAGCGAGTGTTAACTGCGCGTTTAGTTGCAGGGTATAGACCCGAAACCCGGCGATCTACCCATGGGCAGGTTGAAGGTTGAGTAACATCAACTGGAGGACCGAACACACGTATGTTGAAAAATGCGGTGATGACTTGTGGGTCGGAGTGAAAGGCTAATCAAGCCGGGAGATAGCTGGTTCTCCCCGAAATCTATTTAGGTAGAGCCTCGCACGAACACCATTGGGGGTAGAGCACTGTTAAGGCTAGGGGGTCATCCCGACTTACCAACCCTTTGCAAACTCCGAATACCAATGAGTGATATGCGGGAGACACACTGCGGGTGCTAACGTCCGTTGTGAAGAGGGAAACAACCCAGACCGCCAGCTAAGGTCCCAAAGTACTAGTTAAGTGGGAAACGATGTGGAAAGGCATAGACAGCTAGGAGGTTGGCTTAGAAGCAGCCATCCTTTAAAGAAAGCGTAATAGCTCACTAGTCGAGTCGGTCTGCGCGGAAGATGTAACGGGGCTAAACTAGTCACCGAAGCTGCGGATTCATAATTTATTATGAGTGGTAGGGGAGCGTTGTGTAAGCCGTTGAAGGTGAATTGAGAAGTTTGCTGGAGGTATCACAAGTGCGAATGCTGACATGAGTAACGATAAGGGGAGTGAAAAACTCCCCCGCCGAAAGACCAAGGTTTCCTGTCCCATGTTAATCAGGGCAGGGTAAGTCGGCCCCTAAGGCGAGGCGGAAACGCGTAGTCGATGG
>NZ_JAUOPP010000058.1:0-1115 GCF_030547765.1 Colwellia sp. 6_MG-2023
CCAAGGTTATGGCATTGCTAGGCCGATGCCTGGAGCTGACATTCCAACGTGGTGTGAAAATTGGAAGCCTGATATATGCTGGCAAAGCTAAGAAATATACTAACATTGTTTTTAAAGAGCTAGATACCTTAGTCTCGAAAATAAAGGGGGATAATACAATCTATATTGATATAGAACGTAAAATACAGTATGAATTTTAGAAGTCGTAACGCTTTTAATTTATACTTACTCTTTATTATGTCTGGAAAAACTTATCTTCGTAATGTTAATTCGAAACTTGTTCACTATTGTTTTATTAATTATAGGCAAAGCTTGTCTGGCTATAGAGCCTATTGTTTTAGCTGTCGAAAATAGCTGGCCACCTTATTCAGATAAGAACGGAAATGGTCTTTCTAAAAATATTATTATAGCAGCGTATAACGCGGTTAATGTTAACGTTGAGTTTATTTCTGTTCCATATGCTCGAGCACTTAAAATGACTGAGCAAGGTCAAGTAGATGGTGCGTTTAATGTGACAAAACAAAAGAGCACGCAAGCAATGTTTAATTTCGGTAATGTTCCAATTTTACAGGCTAGTGCTTCATTTTATTATCATAATGATTCGTCATTGAATTTTACTTCAGTCAAAGATATTCCTAAAGGTACTTCTATTGGAGTCATTATTGGTTACGAATATGGTGATAATTATGATATTTATAAAAGTCGATTTAGAGAAGTTAAAGTAGCGAGTCAGTCACAATTAATTGGACTACTAAGAAACAAACGAATAGATATGGCAATTATGTTCGATGAAGTTGTTAAAAGTAAGTTAAACGAAATGGGACTTCAATTTAACGATATCAAAAAAGGCACTATTAACCACACAAGTGATATTTATGTTGCTTTTAGCAAATCAAAAAATACGATAAAAGCAATGAATCTACTAGAAAAAGGGCTAATTAAAATAAAAGAATAATTGTACTTATTTAAAATACAGCAATGCTTCATCAAATAAAAAAATTAGGCAGAAAGGTGAACTAAATAGTTACTTTTGCCAATTAACATCTGGTTTCCAGTTATTAATCCAGGTATGAATATCATTTGCCGGCATAGGTTTAGCAATGCCATAACCTTGA
>NZ_JAUOPP010000059.1:0-1059 GCF_030547765.1 Colwellia sp. 6_MG-2023
AGGTTAACTACAATAAAGTGTTAATTACTCGATGATTGCAGATACAACACCAGCACCAACAGTACGACCACCTTCACGGATTGCGAAGCGTAAACCTTCGTCCATCGCTACTGGGTTAATTAGCTCAACAACAAACTTCAAGTTGTCGCCTGGCATTACCATTTCAACACCTTCAGGAAGCTCTACTGAACCAGTGATATCCGTTGTACGGAAGTAAAACTGTGGACGGTATCCTTTAAAGAATGGCGTATGACGACCACCTTCATCTTTAGAAAGAACATAAACTTCTGATTCAAATTTAGTGTGTGGAGAAATAGAACCTGGAGCACATAGTACTTGACCACGTTCAACATCTTCACGCTTAAGACCACGTAGAAGAACACCACAGTTCTCGCCTGCACGACCTTCGTCAAGAAGCTTACGGAACATTTCAACACCTGTACAAGTTGATTTTTGTGTATCACGGATACCTACAACTTCTACTTCTTCACCAACTTTGATGATACCACGTTCAACACGACCCGTTACAACAGTACCACGACCAGCGATTGAGAATACATCTTCGATTGGCATGATGAATGCACCATCAATTGCACGCTCTGGCTCTGGAATGTATGTATCTAATTGGTCAGCAAGTTCAATTACTTTCGCTTCCCATTTTTCTTCGCCTTGAAGTGCGCCTAAAGCTGAACCTTGGATTACTGGTAAATCATCACCTGGGAAATCATATTCAGAAAGTAGTTCACGGATTTCCATTTCTACTAGCTCTAATAACTCTTCATCATCAACAACATCACATTTGTTCATGAATACGATGATGTAAGGAACACCAACTTGACGAGAAAGTAAGATATGCTCACGTGTTTGTGGCATAGGACCATCTGTAGCAGCAACTACTAAGATAGCACCATCCATTTGTGCTGCACCAGTGATCATGTTTTTGATATAATCGGCATGGCCTGGGCAATCTACGTGTGCGTAGTGACGTGTTTCTGTATCGTACTCGATGTGAGAAGTATTGATTGTAATACCACGCTCACGCTCTTCTGGTGCATTATC
>NZ_JAUOPP010000006.1:0-186750 GCF_030547765.1 Colwellia sp. 6_MG-2023
GCGCTGAACGGGCATCCATGCCCTACATCGCTTTGTTCATCATCCATGATGAACATACGTGAATATTACCTTTCATTTCGGCACTTGATTCAAGCAGGCTTGGCGCGTGTTGGTAGGTTAGGGGGAAACCAGTTTGTTTTAGGTGTTTTTTTGAACGATTAAATGGTGTGAAGTGAATAATCATTACATTGTCGCGGTGGCGACAACACCCAAAGGGATACTGCCTCCGGCATCCCTCTGGACTCCCTCGGAGCTGCTAATCAAGTGTCATCCTCCATTCAAGGTAATATCTTCGACGTAACAGCGCTGAACGGGCATCCATGCCCTACATCGCTTTGTTCATCATCCATGATGAACATACGTGAATATTACCTTTCATTACGGCACTTGATTAAAGCAGACTTGGTGTTTTTTGGTAGAGTAGGGATCACAATATTGGTTTTGTATTTTTGGATGTTCAAAAAGGCTATGTGCTTTATATCGACTTGCTATGCCAAGTACTTAAATACCCATCTCAGTGAATGAATAGTTATTTTGAAAAGTGTCAGTCAAGCTGAGCCATGACGTTACATGGGTGCTGTCGTCACCGCGACGCGATCAGTGAACTAAACGCCAAGCAATAATTAAGCATAATCCACCATGATGAACATACGTGAATATTACCTTTCATTTCGGCACTTGATTCAAGCAGACTTGGTGTTTTTTGGTAGAGTAGGGATCACAATATTGGTTTTGTATTTTTGAATGATCAAAAGACTCAAGTTAGCTAGTGTGTAAGTAAATTAGCCAAGTGCCTCAATACCCATCTCAGCAACGAAAATTGAATTTAGATAAACACAAAGTCGATCGCAGCCATGGATGGCGTAAACTGCCGTGTGAAGGGATGATTTTCGGCAGGAATAGGCTTTGTAGCTAAATTGGATTGTAGTGTTCTGCTGAGTTGGGCGCCGCAGGGGTTCCAAGGGGAGGCGCGGCGGTACGTCGCCCCTTGGGTGTTGTCGCCACCGCGACGCCAAACAGAAAAGTAAACTCCAAGCACTAATTAAATGTTCATCATACTCAAAGTAATATGTTCATTTCAGCACTTGATTCAAGCAGACTTAGAGTGTGTTGATAGGGTAGGTAATTGCTGTGTATTGGCATTCGAAGTCGTCATTCCCGAAGTGTCTGATCGGGAATCTCGTTCTTAGACAATGAATCCTCGATTAAGTAACTATGAGGATGACGATCGATAAATGGAAGTCGATTAAAATTACATTCAACGCCGTCATTTCGTAAGTCGCAGTTATCTAATATGTAAGTAAAATTAGACTTCTAATCCAAAGGGATCATCGATAGAGTGCGATGGTGTGGTAAACCATACCGGGCCTTGTTCATCCATGTAAAAATGATCTTCTAAACGAATACCAAATTTATCGGGTATAACTAACATCGGCTCATTACTAAATACCATACCTGTTTGTAGCTTAGTTTCAGTCCCTTTAACTAAATATGGCCATTCATGAATATCAAGACCACAGCCATGACCGGTTCGGTGTGGTAAGCCTGGTAATTGATAATCGGGTCCATAACCGTGTTTTTCTAATACGGCACGTGCGCCATCATCAACATTACCACATGGTGCATTGAGTTTAGCTTCATTGAAGGCATTAATTTGGGCTTCTTTTTCAACTTGCCAAGCGTTACGTTGCTCAGGTGTTGCTTCACCGTAAGCATAAGTTCTTGTAATATCCGAGTTATAGCCTTGTACTAAACAGCCAGTATCAATTAATACCCAATCGTTCTCTTTTAAGATTTGTGGTTCTTTTACACCATGTGGGAATGATGTCGCTAAGCCAAAAAGCACAATACAAAACGATGAACCGCTTGCACCAACCCGTTTATGAGCTTCATTAATAAATTCTGTAACTTCAACAGTACTGATGCCGGGGGTTAATATACGTGCAGCGGCCTTATGTACAGCAATTGTCATGTCTTTAGCGCGTTGCATTAAAGCTATTTCAGCGCTCGATTTTATTTGTCGGCACAGGGCGGTAATATCTGATGCGTTGGTATAGTTAATATGCGGAGCAGCTTTTCGAAAACCATCAAAAACAAAAAAAGGTGCCGATTCATCTATTGCGACATTACCTGAACGGATGTTCATGCCTATTAATGTTTGGGCAAATAAAGCATATGGGCTTTCATGTTCATGCCAACCATTAAATTGACCTTGTATGATCATATGATCGAGCAAAGAGCCTTGTTCAAAGTGTGGTGCTATAAACGTTAATTCGCCTTTTGCAGGCAAAATAGCGCCAACTAAGCGTTCACTTTTATACCATTTTAAGCCTGTAAAATAGGTTAAGTTTGTGCCAGCATCTAAGTACATAGCATCAATGTTTTGTTCGAGCATATAGGTTTGTGCTTGTGAAATACGTTCGTTAAATTCACGCTCAGTAATAGCAACGATATCTGCTGTCATATCTGTTAATTTATTCAGTTCTATTTCTGGGGTAGAGCCGCCAACGCCAATGGTCATAGTGAAGTCCTCATTGTATACAATCATTAATAAGATCAGAGTAACATTAACCTTTCTTTGGATCTTCTTTTAAATTACAAGGATGTGGCATGGTAATGAAGGAGCTTAAAGCTGGTGGGGGTTGTAAATTCTTACTGAGTGGGGAAATCGTAATTAATTTGCTGTAATTTTTAGGCAAAAAAAAGCCACGTAATATAACGTGGCTAAAGCAACTTTTTTGTCGGGGAATAAAAAAAGTCTAAAAATTATTTAACTATGTGTTCTTGTATTCTTTTACAAACTTACTAATGCTTTTGCCATTACAGGTAACGTCTTTAACATTGAAGTCTACTGTGTTTTTAACAGAATCGATGCCTGATCTTACTGCTTGAGCACAAACTTTTGATGCTGAATTATCATTAGCAGGTATAACTAAAAACTGTGTAGTTACGTCGTCATTTATTTTCTTTGGCTCAACGTTATAGTTTTTAGAGAATGATTTTATGCTTTGACCATTACATATAATGTCATAATTTAATTTTTTGTGTGATTTTCTTAATGCTGATTTCCAGCCGTATTTTGCTGCTGATAAACATAAATTAGTTTCTGTTGAGTTATCAGTTGTTACAAATTTCACATTTGTATTTGACGCTGTTGCTGTTGTTGCAGTTAATACTAACGCTAATGCTATCAATAATTTTTTCATGTAGACCTCTGTATCACGTAAGAAAATAATTTAAATGAGTGTCACCTCAAGAACTAGAGTAATTATACTAATAATTTATCGAATGTAAATACATTTTTGTAATTAAATTACAAAAAAGAAATAAAAATACGTTAAATATGACCGTTATTTTCAATTTGTTGCATTTTTATGTCAGCTTTGTTGTTTTTTTATTACATTATTAGGTTTGTTTTTTACTTTTTATTTTGTGGTGATAGGTTTTAGTAATCGTTTTTGTAGCCGAGTTTTTTTGATGATGATTTATTTCACGATGATGAGGGATATACAATTTATGTATGTAGCACGCATTGCTTATACCAGTCTCATTAATTAGGTGAACAATTTTATACGTAGAAAAAATTGCCAAATAGAAGGGATTTATTTTAATAACTAGTTGTTAAAATTATTAAATAACGATGTAGTTGATGATTTTAACAAGTAGCAATGATCGCATAGTTAGTGAGATTGGTATTAATATGGCACTATTGATAGGAAAGAGCTGTTTACCTAAAGCTGTATATCAAATGTAGCATGACGATTAGATCTTAAGTTATGATTTATAGGTTACTGATAATTTTATAAGCAACCTATAGTATATTCTTGGGGGAATAAAGGGATAATAGCCAATATTATGGAGATGTTTTTATGAGTAAACGCTATGTTCACACTCATATAGTGACGGCATTTGTTAAGTAGGATGGTCTATATTTACTGGATTAGTCAGCTTGTTGTATATTTTCTTGCATACCTATACTTTCTTTAAAAACTTGTTCTCTCATCTCGGTCAGCTTGTCTAGGGCTTCTTGTTTTACTTCTGGGCTCAAACTGTCATCATTAGCTACTTGCTCCATCATAACTTCTATTTCTTCTAATTTTTCACTATCAATCCCTAATCGTTTATCTAATATTTTTTGCATTATCTCTGCAAAGCGAGTGTCAGGTATTTGCTGATCACTAGTCGTCGTATTACCTATAGTGTTTTGCTCGTCATTGCTTGCAAGTAATGTTCTTGCCGTTACTGGACGAATATAAGTGGGTGCTTCCTCGGTATATGTTTTACCGTTCATCATCGCTAGAGCTTTGTCTGAAAGTGTGACTGTATCTTTTTCACTGGGAATTGCTTCTACGGCGGTTATAGGTTTATTAAAATTTACCTGTGACTCATTATTAGCTTTTGCATTTGAGATTGCTTGAGCATAATTTTGAAAAATCATCATAATGAATATCCATTGCTTCGTTATTGTGGTGCTATTATTTTTTACTATTTAACGTTAGAGCAATATATGAGCCATTATGACGAGGTTAGTAATAATAACTGCGAGGAAAGCATTTATTAAGTCTAGTTCAAGCTACATAGTGCTTTCTTTTTTATTATAAATAATAAGTAGGCTGTTTGATGAAGGAATGGTTTAGAAGAAAAAGAGATAAATAAACAATTTTTGCCGCCAAATCGGCAGTTTATTTCCCATGAAAGAACATCATGGTTGAGCATCTTAATAAACTCAGCTAATGAGTTGGCTAGCATGACTCAACCATCACTTTGTTTTGAATAGATTACAATATAAACCTATCAATATTATGGTTCTGTTAATTACTGCGCTGTAGATAAATGTTTATTAAAGAAAGTGATTGTTCTTTCCCAAGCCAAGTCAGCGCTTTTTTGTAGGTAACGACTGGTTGAATCATTATGAAAGCCATGGTTGGCGTTTTTGTACATGTGCATTACATAATCAATGTTACTTGCTTTTAAGTCTTGCTCGTATTCATCCCACGTGGCATTGACACGTTTATCCAGCTCGGCGAGTTGAATCATTAACGGTGCTGTAATGTTTTTTCGCAACTCTTTAGCCGCAGGGGTGCCATAAAAAGGTACGCCGGCGTTGATTACATCAGGTGCTCTTGCAGCAAGCATGTTAATAATATAACCACCAAAACAAAAGCCTACACCGCCAAGTTTACCATTAGATAGTTGATGGTTTTTAAGGTATTTAGCGGAGGCAATAAAATCTTGTTCAACTTTTGCACGATCTAACGTACGTTGCATTGTTCTCCCTTCATCATCATTACCTGGATAACCGCCCAATGTATGTAATATATCGGGGGCAAATGCTATAAAACCTGCTTTAGCAACACGTCGAGCTACATCTTTAATATAAGGATTTAACCCTCTATTTTCGTGTACTACCAAAACAGCGGGGGCGGTGCCTGATAAATTAGCTGGTTTTACAAAGTAGCCTTGAACGCTACCAAGCCCTAAAGGTGATTCAAATGTTTCATAGCTTGCCGTGATGTCTTTATCATTAAATGAAACTTGTTCGGCTTGTGCATAGTTTGGTAATAATGCCGAAGCGAGTATGTTAGTACTCATGCCAACAACAGCTAAGCCGGCAAGGCGCTTCATAAATGTTCTTCTATCAATAATGCCATGAGCATATTCGTCATACCAATCAAATGCTTCTTGTGGAATAGTGGCGTTTTCTTTGTTGTTATCGTTGTTGGTAGTCATAAATAAACTCTTATAGTGTTATGTCAGCGGTACATTGATATTGTGAATCTACATTATTGTCAACTTGTTAACTAAAGTAAAGTAAGTGCTAAATCAGTTGTTTTTTGAGTTTATTAAAATAAACTAATGGCTATCATTTTACTTTAATTTTTTTGTAAACAAATTGTCATATTAGCTATTTATATTGCAATAAACATTAACTTTACGAGTATTTATTATGCAAGATGAACAATGGCAAGAATTAGATTTTAGTGACTTTGAAGAAGAGACTGAATTTGAAAAAAAGAAAAGTAAGAAACAAAATAAACGTAAATGGCGCGAAATAGAAGCTTATAAAGATGAGCGACGTGAAAAAAGAGAGCTAGATTTTGGTGATAATTATTATTCATTTTAATTATTGAAATATAAGTAATTAACGTTAAAAACTAAATCATTAATTAACCTATTAAGGCTGATATAGTGATAGTTTTGCAAATAATAGTAATCACAAATAATGTTTAAAAAAAGAAGAGCACTGAAATGCTCTTCTTTTTAAATTGGACTCAATTCTGCTCTGTATCTTATTCTTAATATAAGCTCAAATTGACAACATATTAATCTTCCACCAGTTTATCGACTAACCATTGATCCTTATTTTTAATCAATAGAATTTTTTTATAGTCTTTATAGCTATTGCCATCACGTTTACCGGTGAACTGTATCATCATAGTTACCTGAATATTGTAATTATCAAGTATTTGCTTTTTCTTGGCTGAGGTATGTAATGAAACAGAGTCAAAGCTCATGTTGAATAAACGACGCGCAACATTGCTGGCGGTGTGGTATTTTTCTATTTCTTTTTTAAAATCGGCAGAGCTTAAAGCGATAGCTTTATCGATGTCTTTTTCATTATAAATGGCATTAAAAAAAGAAGTGGCGACTTGCTTCTCGGACATTTTGGGTTCTTTATTTGCATTACAACCTGATAGAAGGCTTGTTAACATAATAATTAAGAGTAACGATGTGCCTTTAAGTTTGTCCATTATTTTTACGTATCCAATATAATTAATATAAAAAGTATAGGTAACTAATATTAAGATACGATGAATTGCCTTTCATTTCAATACAGACCGTTTCAGGGAATGTGTAAAGTGTATTTTAAATTAGCGATTGTATTTTACTTTGAAGTTTAGGAATAACCTCATCTTCAAACCAGCTATTTTTCTTTAACCAAATATTATTTCGAGGACTAGGGTGTGGGAGCACAATTTGTTTTGAGTTTAATAGCGTTTGCCATTGCTGTGCTAGCTGTGTAATAGGGGCTTTGGTATGCAAATGCCATGCGATAGCATATTTCCCTAATATTATTGTTAATTCTACTTTTGTTAGCTTTGCTAACAGTGCATTACGCCATGTATCTGCACAAAGGGGCAACGGTGGCAGATCGCCAGACTTACCTTTACCGGGATAACAAAAACTCATCGGCAAAATAGCGAATAGTTCGTCATTATAAAACTGGGATTTACTTACACCTAGCCAAGCTCTTAATCTATCACCACTTTTATCATTAAAAGGTATGGATGTCTGATGAGCTTTTATTCCTGGCGCTTGGCCTAAAATAAGAATTTTACTTTGCTCGTTTGCTTGAAATACAGGATTGGGCTCACAGGGTAAAATATTTTCACATAATTGACATTGTTTAATTTTTGCTATCAGTGTCTTCATCTAAATGTACACTTAGGTGGCTGCTCTGTTTAGGTATTTTTTTATAAAGAGTGCCGGGCTTTCATTAAATAGAGAAATACAAGTAACACAAATACATGCTTTACGTTGTAATGGTGTTGGCACTAAAGCAATTAATTCAGCAGGGACAGGAGTGTTGTTGCACCAACAAGATTTTATATCATTAACCATACAAGTATTATTTCCCTGACAAAAAGGACAAGATTCAGGTGGAATTATTATTTGCATAGACTATATCTTTAGTAAGGATATTCTTTGTGTCGTGAGTGTACAAAGTTTTCTGAGTGAATTGAAGCATCTTTCATTGATAGGTGTTATTAAATTAAGGCTATTAACAATGATACTTCTTTTTAAAAAGCATTTACTAAGTAAATGATGTCGGCTGAGTGAAAGAAGAGTTGCTCATTGAATCAGCCGAAACACCTATTTTTTGTTTTATTAACACCCCGTAGCACCGTAAGTTAATGTTTAAGCTACTAGGCTATTGTTAGTTGTCGATTGATTCTCTAATTTGTTCCATTGTAGCGTGCCGAACATCTTTGCCTTCAACTAAATAAACAATATATTCACATAGATTAGTAGTGTGATCGCCAATACGCTCTAGTGCTCTAGCGCACCAAGTAACTCTGAGTGCATTTTTTATTTCTCGTGGGTTTTCCATCATTTTAGTGACTAATAAGCGTGAAATGTTATCAAATTCTTCATCGACGATATTATCATTTTTTATGATGTCTAAGGCTGCGGCGACATCCATTTGTGCGTAAGCAGTTAGTGCCTTGTTTAACGTATCACTAACATGTTTTCCTAAGTGTTTTAACTCAACAAGCGGTCTTGAACTTTCTTGTTCTGCAAAATTACCTTTTGCTAACTTAATGGCATTTTTACCAAATTTTACTGCTTCATCGCCCATACGTTCGAGATCAGTAATACTTTTGATGACACTGACAAGTAAGCGTAAGTCACTTGCTGCTGGTTGTCGACGAGCTAAAATTTGAGTGCAATATTCATCAATTTCTAGCTCCATGGTATTCACTTTTTTATCACGTTTTATTACTTTTTCTGCGAGTTTTTCATCAGCATTTAATACAGCACTTAATCCGTCGTTTACTTGTTGTTCAACTAAGGCTCCCATGTCCATAACTAAGCTTCTTACTTGCTCTAGTTCTTGATTAAAACGACGTGAAATGTGCTTGTCTAAATTTAATTTTGTCGTAAAACCACTTGGTGTATTGGTATTGTCTTGTGTTGTCATTTTATTCTCCCATTAACCGAAGCGGCCAGTAATATAGTTTTCAGTTAGTTTATGCTCAGGGCGTGTGAAAATATCTTCAGTTTTTCCCATTTCAACTAACTTACCCATATGAAAGTAAGCGGTGTGCTGTGAAACACGAGCTGCTTGCTGCATTGAATGGGTTACAATGGCGATAGTGTACTTTTCTTTAAGCTCATCGATTAATTCTTCAATAATGGCGGTAGCAATTGGATCAAGTGCTGATGCTGGTTCGTCCATCAAAATGACTTCTGGGCTCACGGCGATAGTTCTAGCGATACACAAGCGTTGTTGTTGACCACCAGATAAGCCAGTACCAGGCTCTTTTAATCGATCTTTAACTTCATTAAACAAACCGGCTTTTTGTAAACTTGTTTCAACAATCTCGTCTAATTCTGTTTTATTATTGGTAAGTCCGTGAATGCGGGCGCCATAAGCAACATTGTCGTAAATAGATTTTGGGAAAGGGTTTGGTTTTTGAAAAACCATACCCACACGAGCTCGTAATAAGACAGGATCTAAATCTTTCGCATAAATGTCATCATTATCTAACATTAATTGTCCTGTGACTCGGCAAATATCAATGGTGTCATTCATACGATTTAAACAGCGTAAAAAAGTAGACTTACCACAACCTGAAGGCCCAATAAGTGCTGTAACTTGATGTTGCGCTAAATCTAAACTGATATTGTGTATCGCTTGTTTTTCACCATAATAAACATCGGCATTGCGAATTGACATTTTTGCATTATCGGCATAAATATTCCCAACAGTTTCTGTTAGCGCTAATTCTGATAAGTCATTTTCTTTTATATTCAAATTATTCATTTGTTTCTTCTTAAACGGTTTCTTTTAAAAAAATCATTTTTTTTCAAACTTAGAGCGCAATACTGTTGCAGTGATATTAATCACTAATAGTAGTGTGAGTAACACTAAAATTGCCGCGGAGGTTTTTGCTAAAAATGCTCTTTCAGGGCTGTCGGCCCATAAAAATATTTGTACAGGTAATACTGTGGCAGAATCGAGAATACTTGTTGGAACATCAACAATAAAAGCAACCATGCCAATCATCAGCAATGGTGCTGTTTCTCCTAAGGCTTGTGCAATACCAATAATGCCACCTGTGATTATGCCTGGCATCGCTTGTGGTAATACATGGGAGAAGGTAACTTGCATTTTTGAAGCGCCTAATCCTAATGCTGCTTCTCTTAAAGATGGTGGCACAGCCTTTATTGCAGCACGACTGGCGATAATAATGGTTGGTAATGTCATTAAGGTTAATACTATGCCACCAACTAATGGGGCAGAGCGTGGTAGTTCAAACATATTAATAATGACGGCTAAGCCGAGTAAGCCGAAAACAATTGATGGTACTGCAGCTAAGTTATTAATGTTTATCTCAATGATATCCGTCCAGCGATTTTTAGGTGCGAACTCTTCAAGGTATATTGCACCTGCAACGCCTAATGGAAATGAAAGTAACAAGGTGACAAACATCGTTAATAATGTTCCTGTTAATGCACCCTTAATACCTGCAAGTTCAGGTTCACGTGAGTCACTAGCAGTGAAAAAACTAAGATTAAAGCGACTATCAATACGTTGTTCAGTACTTAATTTTGCAATCCACTCTGCTTGTTTTTTCGATACTCGAAGGCCTGCTTCGCCTAGCGGAAAATCTTCTTTTAGATAGCTATCTACGTCATCATCAAGTTTCACCCACAGTTCAATTTTTTTATTGATGTAGTTAGGCTTTGCAATTAATTTATCTTTAATCGTGAATTCAGCATTGGTTGAAAATAGCTTGGTCAGCTGGCGTTTATCTTGGCGCGTTAGCTTTTTTTCTGCTCCTGTTGAGAACATTTGATAGATAGAGTTTCTCAATACTTTTCGATAATTTGCGGTCTGCATTTGATTTGTTAGCTGTGTTGCTGCGGCTGTATCATCGATATTCAACCAAGCGCTTTTATAATCAACATCAATTTTTACCCAGTGTTGATGAAATGCAGGTATAGCTTTTGCTGTAATATCTGTGATTAAAGTTAGTACCAACATAAAACCAAAAAGTACGGCAAGTAAACCTACTATTTTGAAACGTTTTTCTTTTCTATGACGTTTTTTTAAGCTTTTTGTTACTTTCTCTGTAATAGTTACGGTGCTTTTCTGCTGAATTGAATCGTTCATTTGTGTATTATCCGTCGAGCTTTTTATTGAATTAGTCATATTGCTCTCTATATTTTCTAACAACTTTCAGTGCTAAAATATTTAACCCAAGTGTCGTGATAAACAACATTAAGCCAAGCGCGAAAGCAGCCAATGTTTTTGGACTATCAAACTCTTGATCGCCTGTTAGCAAGGTAACGATTTGTACTGTGACTGTAGTAACTGAGTCGAGTGGGTTTGCTGTTAGGTTTGCGGCCATTCCTGCGGCCATAACAACAATCATGGTTTCGCCTATTGCACGAGAAATTGCTAACAATATTGCACCCACAATCCCTGGTAGGGCTGCTGGCAATAGTACTTTAATAACGGTTTCGCTTTTGGTTGCCCCCATGCCTAATGACGCTTCTTTTAATGATTCAGGTACAGCACTTATTGCATCTTCTGACAAGGATGAGACAAAAGGAATAATCATGGTTCCCATTACTAATCCAGCAGCTAAAGCGCTTTCAGATGCTACGCTTAATCCAAAGGATTCTCCCAAGTTTCTGATCACAGGAGCAACGGTTAAGGCGGCAAAAAAACCATAAACGACAGTTGGTATACCAGCTAATACTTCTAGCATAGGTTTAGCAACACGGCGTAGTTTAGTATTAGCGTATTGAGATAAGTAAATGGCAATCATTAACCCTACTGGTACAGCTAATAACATGGCAATAAAGGTGATTAGTAGGGTTCCTGCAAAAAGAGGTACTGCGCCAAAACTACCTGACCCACCTATTTGATCAACCCGCATGGCCGTTTGTGGACTCCACTGAGTACCAAACATAAATTCAGTCGGTGGCACACTTCTGAAAAATTGAATAGATTCAAATAGCACGGAAATAACGATGCCAAGCGTTGTTAAAATTGCAATGCCTGATGATGCAACTAGTAACGTACGTATGATTGCTTCAGCTTTTTGGCGAGCTTTAAACGTAATACTAAATTGTCTAACGAGCACGATAACGCTAGTAATCGCGACAACGAGTACTAAGCTGGTTTTTAACCAAGTTACTTGTTGGTGTAACTCTTTTAATGTTAATGCCGCTTTGAGCTGTTCAAGTGTCGCTAAATTAGCATTATTCAGGCTCTGATTTTCTATACTCTTGATTAAGTTTGTTATTGTTTCTGATGAAGCTATTGAGCGAATATTATTGAGGTAAAGGCCAAGATCAATAGTTGAAAGGGCTTGAATATTGGCAGGCAATGTCGTTGCAAGAATCTGCTCAATAATGGTGTTTTCAACGCTGTTAAAGATTAACAATGTGATCAACGCCGGTAAACCACAAACCATTGCCGTTAATAAGCCAAATTGCTGTGGTAAGCAGGTTAGATTTTTTTTATGCTCTGCGCCACCAGCAACTTTTAATGAGCGCTTTACTCCAAACCAGTAACTGAAAAATGTTAAGCAAAGTAAGGTAATAAAAAGTAAAGATGAATTCATATATCAAGGCCAATTTTTCAATTAAAAAAACAATACATATATTGCTGATAAAGTTTAGGCGAGAAGTGCTTTCTCGCCTATAAGCGTGGTGATGATTATTAGTGATTGAGTTTAGTTAAGGTTATTTAGTTGTAACTGTTCAGTTAACATTTCTTAGTTAATACTACTCAGTTAATACTAAAGGGGTTAGTGATAAGACGTTTTTACGAATGCTCGTTAATTTTTCTTCACCTAATGGAATTAACCCTTTATCAGTTAAATAGCCTTCTTCACCCATTGCAGTTTCACTGGTATATTCGGTTAAAAACTCTAAAATACCGGGAACTTTACCCACATGAGCATTTTTCACATAGAAATATAATGGACGAGAAACGGCGTATGAACCGTCTGATATTGCTTCGAACGAAGGTCCTTGGCCATTAATTACTGCGCCTTGTAATGTATCGCTATTTTGGTCTAAAAAGCTAAAACCAAAAATACCAAAAGCTTTAGGGTTAGCGGTTAGTTTCTGTACTATTAAGTTGTCATTTTCGCCAGCTTCAATGTAAGTATGATCTTCACGTACGCTATGACAAATTTCTTTATATTTAGATTTGTCTTGCTTTTTCATTGCTTTAATCCAACTAAACTGATTACAGCCGCCTTCTAAAACTAATTCAGCGAAGGCATCACGTGTTCCCGATGTTGGTGGAGGGCCTAACACTTCAATTTTGTTTGCTGGTAGCGCAGGATTAATGTCACTCCATAACTTATATGGGTTAGTGACAAGCTTTTCGCTACCATCTTTTGCCGGTACTTCTTTAGCGAGTGCTAGAAAAATTTCTTTCAGGGATATGTTCATTAACTTAGCGGTATTTGAATTAGCAACCACAATACCGTCATAACCAATCAGTACTTCAGTGATACTTGTTACACCGTTTTTAGTACACATATCAAATTCACTTTTTTGCATACGACGCGAAGCATTTGATAAGTCAGGCGTGTTAATAGCATTACTAGAGCAGAATAATTTCATGCCCCCGCCAGTGCCGGTAGATTCAATTTTTGGTGTTTTAAACTCGGTATTTTTACCAAAACGCTCTGCAACTACAGTTGAAAACGGATAAACCGTTGAAGAGCCAACGGCAGTAATGGTATCGCGACTACTGTTTTGTGCATTGGTAATATTGCTTATTAAAGCAGCGGCAGTTAAAGATAAAGTCAATACTGTTTTTGTTAATTTACTCTTCATTATTTTAGTCATTATATTCCCACTTGTTAAATTTTTAGCGTGATAAAGTTGTCTAATAGAGCTTTATTAATATAACCACAGTGTAGAAATTGAATATGACAATTACGTGACGTAAATATTACAGTTATATGAAGGCAAGAATAGTCCGTTAGTTTTTTAAAATTTACGCTGTACTATAGGAAAATTATGTGTAAAAATAACATTACAAAGCACGTAATTAAATCTTTACGATTTTATGTTTTTATTTTTGATTAAGCTGTAAGCCTCTAAAATTACAATTTTATCTTTTCAATATTTTCAGTAAATCTTGTTTTATTTTGTGTATTTCAATTATCGATTATTAATTTTAGGAAAGAACTATGGCAACTTTAACTGCTGATAATAAGGCTCACAAAAGCACTTTAAATGATATTCATGTTAATGAAGAGCATGTATTAATAACACCCGAGCAACTTAGAAATGAGTTACCTTTAAAAGATCCCGGTAGAGCTTTTGTAAAATCAGCTCGTAAAATAATTGCGGATATTACGCATAAACGCGACTCGCGTTTTCTTGTGATCAGTGGCCCATGCTCAGTGCATGATGTTGAAGGTGCTAAAGAATATGCACGTGAGTTAAAGAAGCTTCATGATAAGTATCAAGATTCTTTGTATATTGTTATGCGCGTTTACTTTGAGAAGCCACGTACTACTGTTGGTTGGAAAGGGTTAATTAATGATCCTCATATGGATGGCTCTTTCGATGTAGAATCAGGCCTGAGAAAAGCTCGTGAGTTATTAATTTACTTAACAGAGTTAGGGTTACCTTTAGCTACTGAAGCGCTTGATCCTATTAGTCCACAATATTTAGCCGAACTATTCAGTTGGTCAGCTATTGGTGCGCGTACTACTGAATCACAAACGCATAGGGAAATGGCAAGCGGTTTATCAATGCCTATCGGTTTTAAAAATGGTACCAATGGTAGTTTAGATGTTGCCATTAATGCATTACAGTCTGCGGCTTCTTCACATCGCTTTATGGGAATTAATCCACAAGGGCAGGTGGCGTTAATTAAAACGTCTGGTAATCCAGATGGTCATGTTATTTTACGTGGCGGTAAACAGCCTAATTACGACAGTGTGAATATTAAAGAATGTGAAGACATTCTAGCTAAGCATAATTTAAAATCAGGTATTGTTGTTGATTGTAGTCATGGTAATTCAAATAAAGATTACCGTCGTCAACCACTGGTTGCGACCAATGTTTTCAACCAAATTGTTGAAGGAAATAAATCAATTATTGGTATAATGCTTGAAAGTAATATAAAAGCAGGTAACCAAAGCAGTGACTTAGCTATTGCCGATATGGAATACGGTGTATCGGTTACAGATGCTTGTATTGACTTAGAAACTACTAAGGCCCTATTGGTTGAAGCCGATGCTATGCTTCATGAGGCACTTAAGAAACGTGTTTAAACAACAGTGGGATGCTGAATTTATCATAAATTCAGCATCGGGCTTATTAAACACTTGTTGTTTATTAAATGAGCTGTAAGAGAAACTATGAGTAATTTTGATGACAATCTTAAAGCATTGCGCGATGAGATTGATGACATTGATAGTAAATTAGTAAATCTATTAGTGAAACGCCTTGCGGTTACGACAAAGGTAGGTGAGTTAAAAAGTGCGGAAGGCATGCCTATTTTTGCACCTGATAGAGAAGCTGCATTAATTCAGCAACGCCGAGAACAAGCGGAAAATGCAGGATTAAGCGGCGACTTAATCGAAGATGTTTTACGTCGATTAATGCGTGATTCATATAAAAGTCAAGATGCGAGTGGTTACCAGTGTATTAACCCTGATTGTAATAAAGTGGTTATTGTTGGTGGTAAAGGGCAGTTAGGTCGTGTTTTTGTTGATTTGTTTCAACGTTCCAATTATCAAGTTGCTGTTATTGAACAAGACGATTGGCCGCAAAGTAAAGAAATTTTAGCTGATGCTAGTGTGGTTATTGTTGCTGTGCCTATTCGGTTAACATCAATGGTTATTCATGAGCTAAATAATTTACCCGATGACTGTATTTTAGCTGATTTTACCAGTATCAAAGAAACGCCTT
The DNA here is from genome assembly GCF_030547765.1 of Colwellia sp. 6_MG-2023. Taxonomy (NCBI): domain Bacteria; kingdom Pseudomonadati; phylum Pseudomonadota; class Gammaproteobacteria; order Alteromonadales; family Colwelliaceae; genus Colwellia; species Colwellia sp. 6_MG-2023. The sequence goes on from NZ_JAUOPP010000006.1 coordinate 15,691, forward strand.
TATTTGAAATGATGAAAGCGCATCAAGGACCTGTTGTTGGCTTGCATCCTATGTTTGGTCCAGATGTAACGGGACTAATTAAGCAAACTATTATTGTTTGTGATGGCCGCGATAAAGCTAAGTATGAATGGCTGTTACAACAATTTAGAGTGTGGGGAGCTAAAACCTATCAAGTGTCAGCGCATGAGCATGATCAAGCTATGTCAATGGTACAAGTGATGCGCCATTTTTCTACGATAGCTTATGGTTACCATTTAATGTCGGAAGGGGCTGATATTGAGAATTTAGTTAATATGAGCTCTCCTATTTATCGTTTAGAGCTTATTATGGTGGGTCGCCTATTTGCTCAAGATCCTATTTTGTATTCAGATATTATTTTTTCTAATCCTGATAATATTACGATGATGAAACGCTTTGCTTATCGCTTTTTAGAATTATTAGAAGAAGTGGAAGTAGGCGATAAAGAGGCCTTTGTTAGTATGTTTAAACAGGTTTCGCATTGGTTTGGTGATTATGCCGATGACTTTCTAGCTGAAAGTAAGGCAATGTTACTAAAAGCTAATGAACTGAAAAAATATTAGCCTTTAATTATGAAAAACTATCGTTAAAGGCTAAGGGAAAGCTAGGATAAATTGTAGCTTTCCCTCTTAATCTTATTGTTTAGGAATAAAAGTGTTTGCCACATCGGTAATTCCCTCAACACTTTTAGCTAGTAGCTGCATTTGTAGGGCAACATTATCTGTCTCTGACAAAGTTTTTTCAGTTGTTTGACTAATATCGTCAAGGTTGTTTGTTATCTGAGATGATACGGCACTTTGCTCTTCTGCTGCTATTGCTATTTGTGTTGCTGCATGACTAATATTTTGCATTCTATCAACAACTAAATCTATTGTACTATGCGATGCATGTGCACTTTCAACACAAAAGTTAGCTTCTTCTTTATTTTGATTCATTAGCTCAACCCACTCTTGTATGGTATTAAGCATAACCGTTAAACGTTGATGAATTTCTTTTGCGGAGTCTTGAGTGCGTGAGGATAAGTTTCTTACTTCATCGGCAACAACAGCAAAGCCTCGTCCATGTTCACCTGCTCGAGCCGCTTCAATTGCTGCATTCAAAGCAAGTAGGTTAGTTTGATCAGCAATGGATTGAATATCTTCCATTAGTTCGCCAACGCCATTTGCCGATTGCGTTAAGCTATTTGCAGAGCTTGATGCACTTTCAACTGATTTTGCTAAGTTTTGTATTTTATTTGTGGTTTGGTAAATATCTTGTTGTGCTTGTTCACACTGTGAAAAGGTACTTTCTAAATCACCGGCTGCAATTGTTGTGTTATGTGCAATCTCTGTGGTTGATGATTGCATTTGTGCCATTGAGGTATTGAGCTCTTCAATGCCTCTTTTTTGTTCTGCTAAGGTTTCTCTACTTTCATCAAGGCCTTCAGATACTTTAGCCATAACGGTTCTTATTGGTGTGGCTGCATCTATTGTGCGATCTAAAATGGCTTTGATTTTAGTTTTTAGCATCGAAAAATTAAAATCAAATATACTGGCTGTCCCTTTACCAAAATAAATTTTTCGAGAAATAGAGTCGAATACATTTTGCATTTTTTGTGCTCTTTGGGCGGTAGGAATAATATCTGACCAAAAAACCAGAATAGGGGCTATTGCGCTAAAGGCCGCAATAATGGAGGTTGTTAATCCAATGTAAAAATAAATAAATATTTGACTTATTATTGAAAGTAGCACTAAAAATAAAAACTTGTGGTTTTTGGTTAACTCAAAAATAGCCCATTTGTTTTTTCTATTTAATGCAGTATAAATTGAATGGGCATTCTTTTGTAAGCTTGCATCAGCAATTTTACTGATCGATTGATAGCCTACTACTTGGCCTTTTTCATATTGTGGTGTTGTGAAAGTATCAAGCCAAACATCTTCATTTTGTTTGGTCTTTATCCGCATGACCCCATGCCAAGAAAAGCCTTTTGATAAAGTGTCAGATAATTCATCAATAACGATACTTGGCATCTCTGTATGCGTTAATTGTTTGATGTTTTTTGTCTGTAACTCTGAAGAGTCATAACCGGTCAAATGACAATAATGTTCATTAACATAAGTAAATGTACCATTGCGATCAGTAACAGAAATTAATTGCTGGCTTGTTGACGTCACATTTCCTCACTAAAAATAAGGTTAAATTTTACCTAACATACCAGTTTTGTTATTTTTTATCTTGATCTAAATAAAGAAAATGTAATTTTAAAAGCGTAACGCTTAATTTTTTATTAAGGCGAGCTCTATATTTTTAAAGTACTTCTAAAGAGGGGGTAACTTAGTCGGCTAATCAGTAAGTTAAAAACGGTAGGCAATTCCTATTGAAATTTGGGTATCAAACCATATTGCATCATCAAAATGTGCTACACAGCTATCGTTTTGACAAAACAAGGTATCGTTATCGTCAGTTAGCGTAGCATATCCGCGTAGCTCAGTAATGAGTATTAACGTTTCAGATAGTGAATATCGAGTACCAATAGTGGCAGTGATTGACGGTGAAATTACATCATCAAAATCGCTATGAAAGTAAGTTGCGCCAATACCTAAGCCAACGGTGGTTATATAATTTCTTTCCTTAAAGAAACCTACACCACTAAAGTGAGCATATAGTGTATTGAAAGAGTGAGTTGATTGGTTAATATCGTCGGTAAAATCACGAGATACATAGTTAAGTAAAATTTGACCTTGGCCTGTTGTAGAGTCTTGCCATGCAAAAGCTAAAGCAACATTATTTTCGTTACTGGTTACTAAGGTATCTGTTGAACTACTGCTAAGATCTGAACTAAAGTTATGCCCAATTATTGAGCTTATTTCAAATTCAGTTGCATGAGAACTATTTATGCCTAATTGAAGAAAAATAAATGTGTTTAACACTATTACTTTGCAAGAAGAAAATATCCCTATTGGCATAATTGGCCGACCTTATTTATTGTAGTTATATGAATGTATTATACACTGCTACTGTATAAGCTTAATCGGCCTTTTGTAAAATTCAAGTCCATTGCAATCAATGAGTGCTTTATATCATTAGGTTAGTTTTGTGCTAACTTTAATAGGTTTAACAATATTTCACCCCCAATTTGATTCATTTCTATTCCCTCAGTGCCTCCTATGTTGTTCACTGTTATATTCTGTTTTAGTACCAATTGGGTAATGCCTTTTTTTGTTATATTCAGTTCTAGCTCTTTAATGTTGAACGCCGCTATCATCATTTTAGGTTTAGCTTTTCCTCTACTTTTTTTTGCTTTAGTATGTTCAGTAATCACGCCAACTTCAGGGTGATTTTTAGCATATTGCTCAGCATCAAGTTCTGGGTGTTCTTGTGCATATATTTTGGCACTGATAGCCGGATAACTTTGTGGGTAATCTTTAGCAAGTGTTAAACTGATTGTTTGAATAAGCTGCTCAATATTACTGATACCCTCTTTATTTTCTTCAATATTTATGATGAGTTTGTTTAGTGTTATTTTATCTATTTTGGTCAGTAAACTGCTGTTTTGCTGTGCAGATAATTCAATAAATACTTGATCAACACTGAGTACATTTTTAGCTTGATAGCTAGCTAAGTTTGCCAAGGTAAGCTGATTAAGTTGAGCGCTATTGGTATTATCAGAAAATTCAGCGAGTAATAACGATGCTTCTTGTCCACTGTAGTAGTGTCCTTGTAACTCGATTTGACTTTTTAAGTATTCATTGAGGGATCCGTTAGCTAAATACCAGAGTATGGTGCTTAAAACTAAGAGTATGGAAAAGGCTAGTACAGCGAGTTTATTCAAAGTTGTATCTCGTTTGCGGTTAATGGTTGATATTCTAAGGTAAATAGTAGGTCAGGTAAATGTCATGTTTATTGCATTAGTTTATACTATAAAAGTTTTCCTATACTAATTATTAAAAAATTGAGACTTTCATTTATGTCTAATAACAGCTCTATCATGAACCGTTTACCTTTATTTATTATTCTATTGTTACTTATCAGTATTGTAGTTTATATCCAATGGCCTGACGAAGAACAAGCACAAGCAGAATATCAACGTATTGTTTCAGTGAAAGTGACCACCGCAAAGCTGAACGAATTTAGGGATAGTATTGAAGCTATAGGGACTACTAGGGCAAATGAAAAAGTATTTATTACAACTAAGTATGCAGATTTAGTCGAAAAAATTTCTTTTAATGATGGCGAATTAGTAAAAAAAGGTGATGTACTTGTTCGTTTAAATAATCAGGAAGAATTAGCAAAAGTAAGTGAGTTAGAAGCGAATTTGTCTGAATCAGTTGCGCAATTAAAACGTTTTCAAGACTTATTAAGTTCAAAAGCTACCTCTAAATCAATAGTTGACCAACAAGAAGCCAAGACCAAAGCCATTGCTGCACAACTTCGAAGTGCCCGTACGCGAGTAAATGATTCAATTATAAAAGCACCTTTTGACGGAATTCTAGGTTTTAGAGATGTCAGTGTTGGAAGCTATATTGATGCGGGTAGTGTGATTACAAGCCTTGATGATTTATCTGTAATCAAGGTTGATTTTGATTTGCCGGAACGGTTTCTTCCTACGATTAAATTAGGACAATCAATAACCGCACTTAGTTCTGCTTATAAAGGACAAGAGTTTATTGGAAAAATCAGTTCAATTGATACTCGTATCAACCCAATAACACGCTCTTTAAAAGTAAGAGCGGTAATTCCTAATGAAAATTTAGCGTTACGCCCAGGTATGTTACTTAATATTGAATTAGTAAGACAAGTTGAAACATTATTGCAATTACCTGAGAGCTCTATCATTCCGATAGAAGATAAGCATTATGTTTTTGTTATTCTAGACAGTGAACAAGATAAAATTGCTATGCGTAAAAGTGTCACTATTGGCCGCCGCTTACCCGGAGTTGTTGAAATAGTAGATGGCGTTACACAACAAGAGCTAATTGTTATTGAAGGTGCATTAAAGTTACGTGATGGCACTAAAGTAAAAATAATTAATCAGTTGGAAAGCCCAATCGTAGAGGGAGAAGTTAAATGATTTTATCTGATCTCTCTGTTAAAAGGCCTGTTTTTGCCACAGTAATTAATTTACTTATTGTGACTTTTGGTATTGTCGCTTTTTTACTATTACCTTTAAGAGAATACCCGGATATTGATCCACCGGTAGTCAGTATTAATACTAATTATCCTGGCGCTTCAGCAGCGATTGTTGAAACAAAAATAACGCAAGTGCTTGAAGATAGAATCAGTGGTGTTGAAGGTGTTAAAACTATTACATCAAACTCGCGAGTAGGGCGATCAAATATTACGATTGAGTTTAACTTAGATCGTGATATTGACGCCGCGACCAATGATGTTCGTGATCGGATATCACGTGCTTTAAATAATATCCCTGAACAAGCCGATCCTCCTGAGGTTTCTAAAGCTAATGATGATGAAGACGTTATTGTTTGGTTTGCCTTGCAAAGTGAAAATATGACCACGTTAGAGTTAACCGATTATGCAAATAGATATATTGTTGATCGTTTTGCTGTTGTAGACGGTGTTGCCCGAGTACGTGTAGGAGGAGGACGTACCTATGCAATGAAAATTTTATTAAATCGTTCAGCTATGGCTGCTCGAAACGTAACTGTACAAGATATTGAGTCAACCTTACGTAGTGAAAATATTGAATTGCCGGCAGGGCGTGTTGAGTCTATTGAACGAGATTTTTCAATAAGAGTTCAGCGTAGTTATTTGACAGCAGAAGACTTTTCTAATATGGCGGTTGCTCGAGCTGATGATAATTCCTTGGTGCGTTTAGGCGATATTGCCCATGTAAGTGTTGACGCTCAAGATGATGAGAATTTGTTCCGTGGAAATGGTAAGAACATGGTTGGGCTGGGTATTGTAAAACAGTCTAAAGCCAATACCTTAGAAGTGGTAAAAGAAGCGCGTAAGGAAATGATTGCGGTACGTAGTTCATTACCTATTGGTACTACAATTATTAACAGTTATGACTCGTCTGTCTTTATAGAAGGCTCAATTGATGAGGTTTACAGTACGTTAATTATTGCTATGTTGATGGTTGTTTTGGTTATTTTCTTGTTTTTGGGGAATGTCAGAGCAACAATAATCCCTGCCGTTACCGTACCCGTGGCCTTAATTGGCTCAATGATGACACTTTCTTGGTTTGGTTTTTCTATTAACTTACTAACCCTATTAGCACTTGTTTTAGCGATTGGTTTAGTGGTTGATGATGCCATTGTTGTTTTAGAGAATATTTATCGCCGTATCGAAAATGGACAAACACCTTTAATGGCGGCTTATGACGGTGGACGAGAAGTTGCTTTTGCGGTTATTGCAACTACCTTGGTTTTGGTTGCCGTATTTGTACCTTTAGTCTTTTTGTCGGGTAATGTCGGTCGATTATTTACCGAGTTTGCCATTGCAATTGCGGCGGCTGTTATTTTTTCAAGTATTACGGCTTTGTCACTGACGCCGATGATGTGTTCAAAAATGTTAAAATATCGAAAACGCAGTTCGTCTTTTGGACAGTTTCTAGATAGAAATTTTGCCCGTTTCGAGGCTGCTTATGGGCGAGCTTTATCAAAGAGTATTCATCAACCATTTCTGATTATTAGCATTATTGCGGTATCACTTGTCGCTGTGTATTTATTATTTATACAGCTCCCAGCAGAATACACACCAAAAGAAGATCGTGGTAACCTTTTTATTGTTATGCAGAGTGCAGAGGGAGCAAGCTACGAGAATAATGTAAAAAATATGCAAGTGATAGAAGATAAACTTCTTGCATATCAAGAGCGCAGTGAGCTTGATCGGGTTATTGTACGAGTGCCGGGCTTTGGCGGTAAAGGTGGTACAGCGGTTGTAGGTATGCCTGATTGGGGTGAGCGAAGTTTTGATACTTTTGAATTCATTGGAAAAATAAGCAAAGAATTACAAGATGTTACCGATGTAAGAGCTTTTGCTATTATGCGTCGTGGTATTGGCGGTGGTGGTGGTAGTTCGCCTGTTGCCTTTGTATTACAAGGTAATACTTACAGTGAGTTAGCAAAATGGCGTGATATCGTTATTGCTGAAGCGCAAAAAAATCCTAACCTGTCATCTGTTGATAGTGATTATAAAGAAACATACCCACAACTCATGGTGAAGATAAACCGTGATAGAGCTTATGATTTAGGCGTATCTGTTGGGGATATAGCACAAACATTAGAGACTATGTTAGGTCAGCGCCGAGTTACTACGTTTGTTGATCGCGGTGAAGAGTATGACGTGATCGTTGAAGGGGATGAAATGCAATATAGAAGTCCTACGGATATAGACAATATTTATGTTCGCTCATCAAGTTCAAACGAATTAATACCGCTGTCAAACTTAATTAGTATTACTGAAGATGCTACATCATCTCAATTGAACCGTTATAATCGATTACGTAGTATTACAATTACAGCAAACTTAGCTGATGGCTACGCTTTGGGCGACGCTTTAAAATTCTTAGAAAATGTTGCCGAACAGCATCTACCTGAGGAAACACAAATAGATTACAAAGGACAATCGTTATTATTAAAAGAGTCAGGTAGTTCTATTTTACTGGTGTTTATATTAGCGTTATTGATTACCTTTTTAGTCTTAGCCGCGCAATTTGAAAGTTTTGTTCATCCATTGGTTATTCTCTTGACTGTTCCTTTAGGTTTAGTAGGCGCGCTTACAGGCCTTGAGCTGATGGGGATGAGTTTGAATATATACAGTCAAATTGGCATTGTGATGTTAATTGGCTTATCGGCCAAAAATGGCATATTAATTGTTGAGTTTGCCAACCAACTTCGCGATAAAGGTATTATGTTCGAGGAAGCATTAATTAGCGCCGCACAGCAACGATTAAGGCCTATTGTGATGACAACGTTTACCACGGTGACGAGTGCAGTACCGTTAGTTTTTGCATCAGGGCCAGGCGCTGAAAGCAGAATGGTTATTGGTGTTGTTATTTTTGCTGGTGTTTCATTGGCGAGTGTGTTTACTTTGTTTATTGTACCTGGAGCTTATTACTGGCTTTGTAGAAATACCGGCTCACCGTTAGCAATTGCGAATCAAATAGCAGAAAAGCAAAAAGCATTAACAACTAATGCAGGGGTAGATACGAAAGGATAATGGAATTTACGCGGTTAGGCTTTTAATCATATTAGGCTAGTCGCGTTTAATTACAATAGTAAATAACCTGAGCTCGGTTTAATAAATCTTTCTCTAACAGTTATTTTTCCTTACTTTCTCGTTAAATTTACTTGCAATAGACTAGCTATTGACGCGAAATTTGCCTTGAATTAAGTAAAACGATCAAGTTAGAGTATAAAGTATAGTTATATTATTAATCATTTCAATAAATTAAAAACATCTTAAAGCGAGTTCAGGTTAAATACAGACTTGTTATTATGTTAATAACAGTTCAACAAGCGAAGGCAAATTTAGCGACTACAATGATTTGGGGGATTAGCTATAGTTAGCAGGATTAGTTTGAAGATAAATTTAAATTTTTCTTCATCTTACTCTGCTGAGTTTTGTATTGTTGTGTTTTATGTCGTAGGTGCGTTTGTAAGTAGTAACAGAAGACAATAATGTAGTCTATTTATAGGCAAGACTACATTATTGTTTTTGTGCTTTAAATTTTGTTGCTTGGAACACTGGTTGGGCTTATATGTTCAATGGGGTAGCAACCTAATACTTTAATGAAATTTGTATGAGCCGTAATTTCACTGATCGCTTCTTGTAAAGCAAAGCTCTTCAAGTTGGCTTCTACATCAATATAAAACATTTCTTCCCATGGACGGCCTTGGATAGGGCGAGATTCAAGCTTACACATGTTAATGCCTTTTTCCTTCAGTACTAACAAACATTCAACTAAAGCACCTGCTTTTTGACCAGTTGCTAAGATAATTGCGGTTTTTGCTGGAATTTGCTCTGCAACATCCACTGCTTTTCTTGCGACAAGAATAAAGCGTGAGTGGTTTTCGTTTTGATTAGCGATTGATTTTTCTAAGGCTTGTAATTTATATAGTTGTCCACCTTCTTCACTACCAATAACCGCTATTGTTTCATCTTGTAATTCTGAAACTTTAACCATAGCATCTGCGGTACTATCACAATATTCAATACGAATATTGTTTTGTTTATCTAAAAAGTTACTACATTGAGCAAAAGGTTGACCGTGTGCATAAATTGTTTTTATTTTGTCTAAAGAGGTATTAACCGCGGTTAGCAAACAATGTTCAATGGGTTGAGTTATCTCGCCAACAATAAATAAATTGGTATGTTGAAGTAAGTCATAAACCTGATTAATACTGCCAGAGCTAGTATTTTCGATTGGTAACATACCGTAGTCTACTTGCCCCGATTCAACTTGTTGTAAAATGTCACTAAAATTTTGGCAACCAGACTCTATAATTTTTTCAGCGCGTCTTGAAAAGTAACGATGACTTGCTAAATAACTGTATGATCCTTTATCGCCTAAGAAGGCAACACTTACGGTAGGTGTTTGTATATTAGGATTGGTTAAATTTTGTAAGTAAGCTTGTTGATTTAATACTGAATCTTCAATAATTGTTTGAAAAACACTGGTAACATAATGGGCGTCTAAGCCTAATTCTTTACCTTGTTTTATTAAGCGAATTAATAACTCTTGTTCGCGCTGTTGATCACGAATAGGACGAATTTGTTGCACTTTACTTTTAGCAACATTAAGTGTGAGTGCGCGACGTTTAGCAAATAAGGTTAATAGTTCATTGTCTAAGCTTGTAATTTCTTTACGTATTTCGTTTAAATCTAATTTTTCGCTCACTTTTATTTCCTATTTTGCTAATTTATGCTGTTCTGTTTATGAAAAAACCTTCCAAATGAAGGTTTTAGATCATTGCTTCGCTAGAGCGACTACTCTAGCGAGCTTGAGTGATTTATGTCAATAGTTTATTTAGACCATTTTTTGTTGTAATTGCACTTTATGGGATACATAAAACTATAATACTAAAGCTACTTACGGTTGAAATAAACCACACTACACTGCGGAGCTTATCAAAATCCATTAAATAAAAAATATGATAGGCGATGCGCGCGCAAACATGGACTATAGCTAATAATGTGATATTGGCGCCAATATGATGAGTCGCTATTGCTAACAATACGGCTGGTGCAAAAACAATCAATGATTCAAACGCATTTTGGTGCGCGGCTAAGGCTCGGGCGCCAAGCCCGGTAAGTTTGCTTTGTTGTTCTCTTGGGTGATTGTTGTCGTAACCGCCGAGTTTGTTCATTGCGAAAACTACGGGGGCTTTAGCAACTAATGGGAGTAGCCCTGCAATAAAGAGGCACCAAATTAATGTCGTCATTTTTTTCCTTTGTATCGTTAGTATTTTTAAAGTTAATGTTTTATCGCTTATGTTTTTATAGTTAAAAATAATAATTAATAACTCAGTAGTGTCAGTTTATATTTAGTTTCACCAGGTAAAAAAGGGGAAGCAGTTCCTTGTTCCCAATCAGTATGGCCTTTTTTATAATAAGGACTCCAAGGATGTCCTGCTTGACTTGTTGGCATATGAAAAATACCCGTTTCTTCATGCCCAGGTGAAACAACCATACGCTCTGATGCACCAAAGCGTTTACCTTGCACTTTTGGCATATAGCTGTCGCCTGACAGTGCTTTAGCTGGCATGTCTAACCATCGGCCAATAAAAGGGATTGATTGACTAAGCGGGTGGTGTATTTCGGTTGTGTTTTGTTGCCCCCAAGTCGCTTTGGTTAGCGCTTGTTTGTTGTTTTCATCGAGATAAGTCATATCATCAATTGTTTGTTGTAGTGCTTGGTTAAATACTGCTTGCCAGCTATTTAAAGGTCGCATTAAAAAGTTATCAGGTTGTTGATTAACTAGTTGCCATAAAGGCACTTCAATTTGAGCGCTAATGCTGCGAAAGCTATAGATATCATCGACATTTTTGAGCGTACTATTAAATTCACTAAAAACTAAATCACGAACATTGATTCGAAAGTTTCTCACTAATCGATAACTTACTGAATCTATGCTTGCGCTTAATGCTTTATCTTCTGAAAGTAAGTCTTTAACTTGTTGAAATTGTCTGTGTTTGTTGATAACTTCATCGGTTAAAGCGTCGTCATTAAGTACTTTGCTCAAGAGAAAGTTTACCCAAGGTTGTAAAAATGTAGCGCGATCATCTAAAGCAATTGCTAATAAAGACTCTTCATTAAATGTGTTAAGGGCAAATAAGTTTTCACGAATTTGTTTAGAACGTGCTCCTAATGCATAACCACCATTACCTATTTTTTCTAACATTTCACCACCAACAACACGAGAATTAGCCGTCCATAATCGATTGTCTTTTGGATTTAAAATTTGAGGGTAATTCGCAGGAGATAAATAGCCCGTCCAGCCATTATCACCATTATGCCAATAGGTGGGGGTTTCGCCGGTGTTACCAAATTTCTTTGGGATAGGGCCCATAATTGTCCAGCCAAGGTTACCTGATTTATCCCCTACCATCATGTTTTGTGATGGAATACCACTATGTGCGGCAATAGAAAATGCTTCTTTTACACTGGTCGCAAGTTCTAATTCGGTTGCTATAAAGTTCACGGCTTCTTTGTCGTGAGCAACCCAACGATAGGCAAGTAATTCACCTTGGCTATTTTTACCTATAATAGGTCCCCAGATAGTTTCTTTAATGGTAATTTCAACAGGTTGCTCATCTTTAATAGCAATTATTTGTTTATGAAAACTGAAGTCTTTAGCACCATTTTTGGTCATATATTGAGTGTCGTTATTAACACTTTTTATTTTAATTACATCACTATAATCACCATAGCTATTAGTAAACCCCCACGCAATCTGGCCATTACTACCTACAGTTATGTTAGGTGTACCAGGTAATGTTGCTCCGGTAATTTTTACTTTTTTATTTGCTGTGCTCGGATATTCAAAACTTGCTCTAAACCAAGTATTAGGTACACGTATTCCTAAGTGCATATCATTAGCAATAATTGCACTACCAGTATTGCTTATTTCACCCGAAACACCCCAGTTATTCGAACCAGGAAATTCATCAGCTTGATATTTTTTGGACACATCATTAATAGCAGTATTGTGACTTTTCTCGATAGTGATTAAATTAGCACTTGATGCTGACGGCCAAGCGTTTTTGGGCATTGATGATGGTTGATATTGGCTATTATCAATAGCTGCATCCCAAACATTGCCAAGAGGATTTAAAAATGCATAAACATCGGCAGATAAAATTGCTTTCATAAGACCTAAAGTACGTTCACGTTGTCCATCGGTATATTGCAGATCAATATACATACTAAAAATTGTTAAAATTGAATCCTCTTCGCTCCATTGGGTTGGCTCTTGTTGAAGTAAAAGGTATTCAAATGGGTGTGAACTTATGTATTTTAAGCCTTGGTTTACGCCGCGGGTATAAGCTTTTAATAATTCTTTCTGCTCTGTGGGTAATTGATTAACTATGTCAGTTGCTCTCTCTCTAAAGCGATGAATACGAATAGACTTATCATGCTCAAGTGCAACAGAGCCAAATAAACTTGATAATTCACCTGCTGAGTTACGTCTTAATAAATCCATTTGAAAAAAGCGCTCTTGTGCATGAACGAATCCTGTTGCTACTGCAACGTCAAGTCGATTACTGGCTTTTATCGTTACTATTCCTTGATCATCACGCTCTATTGTTGCACTTTTTGTGAGCCCAAAAACTGTCTTTTTACCATCTAAAATGGGTAACGCACTGTCTATTTGGCTATATATCCAAGTTGCGGTAAAAGCGATAATAAGAGAGCTGATAAGTAATAAAGAAACAATAATTCTTTTTAACATAGTAAATAGAAGTCAAAATATTGATAATAAATAATGATAGAAAGAATAACTGATTAAAACAAACTAGCGAAGCTTTTGTTGCTTTTATTAAATTGTAAATAAAAGTAAAGCTTAAGTTACTGTTTTTAATAAAATATAAAAATAATGTTTTATTTAGATTTTAATGTTAATCAAATGTATAATTAATCGCTTATTATATGTACTTTATTTTCGGAGTTTCAAGTGACAGAGTCAATGTCAAAACATGTAAAAATTGGTGATTGGATTTTCGAAGTAAAAATGGTCAGAGCATTAAAAGTTGATGAATATGGTAAGCCGTATTCAGCTATTGCTAATTGTAATATTAATGGTGATTCTATGTATATAGATGGCTTATTAACCCAAGAAGGGGAATGTATTACTCGCGAAGATCTGCAAAGTTTTAATGATTTTTGTTATCAAATAGGTTTAAAACATTGCTCATATCATAGGTATCAAAATGGTGAATCTATTACTAAAGATGTGTCGATTACCTCACCCAAAGAGCCCAAAATTAGTAAAACTGATAGCCGAATACATTTAGTAAAATAGATATTAAATAATTTGACTCGTTTTTCTATTTTTTGAGTGATATCTACTATCCGGTGCTATTGTATAATAGTACTACGTTTTTATTAATTTTATATTTAAAGTTGTTAATGGTTTCTGAACTTAAGCATAAAAAAATTGCTTTATTATTGATGGCTGCTGGAAGTTCATCACGTCTTGGACAACCCAAGCAATTAGTATTAATCGCTGAGAAAGATCAATTACCGCAAAGCTTATTGTGTAGGCAAGTATCTATGATGAATAGTATTTGCTTAACGGATAACACGAAAGCTTTTTGTGTCTTGGGTTGTCAAAGTGAAAAATTAATAGCAGATTTGGCTAGTTTAGCTTCTGCAGAAAACTTAACGTTAATTAAGAATAATAACTGGTCAAAAGGTCTATCAAGCTCTATCGCTAAAGGCGTAAGTGAACTAGATAATGATATAGATGCGGTACTTATCTTTCTGGTGGATCAATGGCAATTGACGGTTAATGATTTAACAAGCTTAATAAATGAATGGCGAAAAAAACCCGAAAAAATTCATATCGCGGGTGATGGGGACCACTTGAGTCCACCCGTTATTTTTCCACGGTCTTTCTTTAAGGAGCTTATCGTTTTATCTGGCGATGAAGGAGCTAAGAAGGTTCTTAAAAAAAATAGAGAATACGTCAATATAAAGAAAATGCCATTAGCATTTATTGATTTAGATACACCTGAACAGTTACAAGAATTGAATAGCAAAAATAGCTAGCATCAATTTAAGAGACTCTTGAAAAGCCTATATTAAAAGCAGTACTAAAAACTAATTAAGAAGCAGTTAATGTTTTAAGTCATTTCAAATGGTTGATTTATTATATTATACCAATCTCACTAACTATGTGATCATTTCTACTTGCTAAAATCACCAACTACATCGTTATTTATTTAATAATTAGAACAACTCGTTATTGAAATAAATGCCTTGTATTTGGCAATTTTTTCTACATATAAATTTGTTCACCTAATTAATGAAACTGGTATTATTTTGTTGATTTTAATTTGTTTTTTAGTTGAGTGTTATGCGCTCATCTATTCAGCATAATGTCTATGCGTATGGAGTATTTCAATGCAGCTTGAACTTTTATCTAAGCACCATTTACAGCCGTTATTTGATTTTGAGCTAGAAAATAGAGCATGGTTTGAATCATTAATTGAACCTCGAGAGAATAATTTTTATTCAGAGCAAGGTGTTACACAACATATTGATGAAGAACTCAATAAAGTAATTTCTAGTACTGCGTTTTGTGGTTTACTTATTAAAGATAATGAAATTATCGCAAGAGCTAATTTAAGAGATATTAGTGCTAATAAAGCTTCTGTAGGTTATAGGGTTTCAAAACGATTTTTATCTCAAGGCTATGCCAGCCTCTGTTTAGCTTCGCTAATTGAAATTGCAAAAAAAGAATTTGGTGTTCAATACCTTGAAGCTAAGGTACTAGCAAATAATCCAGCTTCTAAACATGTATTATTAAAACAAGGATTTGAAATTATTGGTAATGTACCTAATTTTATTACATTAAATAATAAGTCATTAGCCTGTACAGAGCTTGGGTTCAAATACAGATAACAGGATAACTGGTCTCACTGGATTATGAGTTTTTAGCTACGCTTAATTACTTTACTTTAATCAGGAGTCTTTTATTTTTAGTACAGTTGTTAGTGTGGATTTAGCTAAAATTTTTCAAGTTTGTATTTTTGATAAATAACAATCAGTTTATCGTTTAACACCATAAATTAAGGCGCACAATAAAACGCTTTTTCGTCTGATGATTTTACATGGGCCATGTATTGGTTCTTTTGTCCTCGCCTTGAACCTTATACCAATTCCAATAAGTTTCTTCTCACTCAGCGAGAGTTAAAAGGTTTAGAGGCAAGGCATTGATTGAAGAGAATGGTTATTCCCTTGTCAAAATCAATAACACGGCATATAAACCTTTTCAACTCGCCCTTTGGGAGCTTTCCAGTGATATGATAACCGCACAGAATTTCTTTCATATAGAATAACTATAGGTAAAAAATTCTATTTGTTCTCAAATCCCTGGCAAACTCTGAGTGGGGACTAACTTAATGGACTTGGTATTATTCTACTTAATTAAATAGTTTGGTTGCGGTTGCTCCTAGTAATATCTTTATTAGCTTTTATGTGTGATATATAAGAATAAATAAGACTAATGCATTGATAATTGGGATGGAATTCATGTCATAATTACATCAATGATATACTATATCAAAATCATTCATGAATAATACAATGAAAAAAATCTGATAGCTTAGCTTCAATGTAATTAGGATTGATTTTTATGTATCAGAAATTTATTTGTTGAGTATTCAATAATAAAGTGTAAACAATATTTTAAGTTATTAAGGAAGTAACAATGGACAGAATAAAGTATATGTTGTCGGCTTTGGCTATGTTTGCCACGACAGCGACAGCGACAGCGGCAGAGAAAAGCGAAGAATGGTTTTTACACAGTAGTATATCACCCGACAGTAAAACGATCGCATTCTCTTACAAAGGCGATATATACACAGTCCCAGCTAATGGCGGAACAGCCCGTCCTTTAACTATTCATAGCGACTGGGATGGCCATCCTATTTGGTCTCGTGATGGGAAACAAATTGCATTTGCAAGTGACAGAAATGGCAACTTAGATGTTTATGTAATGCCAGCAAGTGGCGGAAAAGCAAAACGGTTAACTTATCATTCATCGAATGATATTCCACAAGATTTCAGCAAAGATGGCAAAGAAGTCTTATTTATCTCAAGCCGTATGGATTCAAAGCAATCAACGGTGTTTCCAACTTCTCGTTTAACTGAAAGTTATACCGTTTCAATAAAAGGCAGCACCCCTGAAATGCTTGCCACTATTCCAGCATCTGAGCTGCAGTATTCTCCCAATGGCAAACAAGTGCTTTATCGTGATGAAAAATCCTATGAGAACCAATTTAGAAAGCATGATGTTTCAGCTTTTGCCCGTGACATTTGGTTACAAGATCTTAAATCAGGCAAGCATCAGCAGTTAACCACATTTGAAGGTGGAGATCATAATCCTGTTTGGAAAGACAAAAACAGCTTTTATTATACGTCTGAAGAAAAGTCTGGCACTTTTAATGTTTGGCAAACAGACCTAGACGGTAGTAATAAAAAACAAGTAACTGCATTTAAAGAACACCCTGTTCGTAGTTTATCGATAAGTGATAATGGTACATTAGCTTTTGTGCATCATGGTAGTGTGTATACGAGTAAAAGTGGCTCAGTTGCTCATGTAAAAATAGCAATAGCTAATGATATACAAGAAGATGAATTACTCCCAATTTCTTTAGGTGGAAAAATTACTGAATATTCAGTATCGCCTGATGGAAAAGAAGTTGCCTTTGTCGCCCGTGGCGAAGTATTTGTTGCCAGTACAGAGTTTAAGACAACACGTGCCATTACGAATACACCGCAACAAGAGCGTTCAGTGTCTTTTCATAAAGATGGTAAAACACTTTTATACGCTGCAGAACGTGAAGGGCATTGGGGGTTATACGAAACAAGTATTACAAACGAATCTGAACCATACTTTTTTGCAGCAACGACGTTAAAAGAAGAAGTGGTTCATTTAGCTGACTCTGATAGCTTCCAACCCGTTTATTCTCCCGATGGTAAAAAAATAGCTTTCTTATCAAATCGTGATGAAATTCAGGTTATTGACCGTGAAAGTAAAAAGGTAAATGTTGCTTTAGGAAAAGAGCACAATTATTCCTACGCAGATGGTGACATATCGTTTGCTTGGGCACCTGACAGTTATTGGATGACCGCAAGTTTCTCACCACGAAGCCGATTATTTGTTAATAATATTGGGGTTTTCCCGTCAGACGGTTCAGCTCAGCCTAAAGATATTAGCTTATCTGGCTATAATAATGGTGCTCCAACCTGGCATAAAGATGGTGAAGCTGTGCTTTGGTGGAGTTCTCGTTTTGGTATGCGTGACCACGGTAGTTGGGGTCGTGAAGGTGATGTTTTAGCGGCATTTTTAACACAAGATAGTTACGATAAATTCCGTATGTCGAAGGAAGAATATGAGCTACAAAAAGAGTTAGAAACCAAAGAAGAAAAAGCATCGAATAAAGACCAAGAAGATAGCGCTAAAGAGACTAGCGAAGATACTGAAAAAGAGAAAGTTGAAGCGTCAAAAGTTGTAGATATTGAATGGGATAATATTGAACGTCGCACTGTTCGTCTTACTGTTCATTCTTCAAACTTAAGCGAAGCATACCTTACTAAGGATACTACCGCGCTATATTATTTAGCCCGTTTTGAGAAAGGTTATGATTTATGGCGTCAGTCTATTCGTGATAATAAAACAGAGCTAGTGGCAAAGCTTAATGCAAGATCGGCTAGTATGTCTTTTAGCGAAGATGGTAAAAAAATCTTTATTCTTGCAGACGGTCAGTTAAAGCAAGGCGATATTGGTGAAACCATCAGCTTAAAGCCAATTAGTGCTAATCCTGTTATGCAGCTGAAAACCGCTTCAGAGCGTGCTTTTATGTTTGACCATAGCTGGCGCGTAATCAAAGATAAGTTCTACCGTGACGACTTCCACGGCATAGACTGGGATGATGTTGGCAAATCTTACCGTCAGAAATTACCGTCAATTGGCCATGGTCGTGATTTTGCTAATATGTTTGCAGAAATGACAGGCGAATTAAATGCGTCGCACATAGGTTCATCTTATCGACCAAAATCAACAAGCACTAACGACAGTACAGGTCGTTTAGGCTTATTTTTTGATTACAGTAAAGGCTTCCTTGTTGAAGAAGTGCTGGCAAAAGGGCCATTCGATAAAGCGAATAGTAAAGTTAAACCTGGGGATAAGCTTGTCGCAGTAAATGGCGTTGAATTGACCAAAACACAAAACTTATACCAATTGTTAAATCATACAAATGGTAAACGTGTAAGGTTTACCTTTGAAAATGCTAAAGGTGATAGTTTTGAGGAAGTAATAAAACCAGTCTCCGGAGGAGAAATCAGTAATCTGTTATATGAACGTTGGGTAAGTACGCGAGAAGCGTTAGTTGAAAAACTATCCAATGGTCGCCTTGCTTATGTTCACGTAAGAAGTATGAATGATCCAAGCTTTAGAGCGGTGTATTCTAGTTTATTAGGAAAACATTTTGATAAAGAAGCGGTAGTCGTTGATACACGCTTTAACGGTGGTGGCTGGTTACACAACGACTTAGCTAAACTGCTTAGTGGGAATGAATATTTCACCATGCACGTTCGTGGTCGTAAATACGCTGGTGACCCTATAGATCAATGGAATAAACCATCGGTATTACTTATCAATGAAGGTAACTACAGTGATGCACATGCTTTCTCTTACACTTATGATGAATTGAATTTAGGTGATATTGTAGGTATGCCTGTACCTGGCACAATGACAGCAGTATGGTGGGAAACAGGTATATCTGGTGACTTTCGTGCAGGTGTACCACAAGTTGGTATGAAAGACACTAAAGGTAATTACTTAGAAAACAATCAAACTATACCTGATCACATGGTCAAAAATGATCCAGAATCATCTGCAAATGGTCAAGACAAGCAAATTGAGAAAGCTGTTGAAGTATTACTTAACAAATTAAAATAATAAGTTCTCATTTTATAAGCTTCATTAATATAAAAATCCGCGTTTATCGCGGATTTTTTATTACCTGCTACAAGCAATAAAACTTACTTGTTAAGCTAAGCTCGGCCTAACAAGTATTTCTCTAGTAGTTATTTTTCCTGACTTATCGTTAAATTTATTTGCAATTGATGAGTTTTCCACAAGAAATTACAGAGTGATCGATCACAAAAACTTTGCTTAAATTAACCAAATTAATAGCATTGTAAAGATAGCCTTTAAGCTAAGAAAAAGCACTTGGTTTTGTTGTTTGTTTATAAGTTATTTAGTTTTATATTTTATCTTTTTATAATGGGATAAACTATCCAGGGGTTGTCTCATCATTTTTTATTGTTAGAATAAAGCATCAATAAATCTCAGTGAAAATTATAATGTCCTCACTTCAAGATCAATTACTTAATGCCGGTTTAACAACCAAACAAAAAACACGTCAAGCAAATGCTGATAAACGAAAAAAAAATAAGCAAAAGCGTAGTGGTGTGCAGCATGGTGCGTCTTTGCAAGAGCAAGTTAAGCAAGATTTAGAAAAAGCTAAAGCAGAGAAGCAAGAAAGAGATAATGCTTTAAATGAAAAGAAAAAACAGTTGCTTGCAGATAAAGAACAAAACTTACGTATTAAACAAATCTTAACGCACCACCAACTTACGCGTACTGATGGTGATAATGAATATAATTACACTTTTGGTAGTAAAATTAAAAAACTTTCTTTAGATTCTACTACGCATAAAGCATTGGTTAATGGACGCTTATCTTTGTGTGGTTTAGAAGATGTGACTTATATTGTTACCCGAGAAACAGCTGAAAAACTAGCTGAATTAGATAAGGACGTGATATTAGTACAAAATGATAAGGCAGTTGATGAACAAATAGACGAAGATGATCCTTATGCGGATTATCAAATTCCAGATGATTTAATGTGGTAATATCTTATTAATTCAGCATTATTTCTGGTGTGAATATTTGTCATAGCTTAGTAATACTATTAATTCTGTAACTCACTATGTAATAATACATGTGTAGTAACCAATGTTGATGGGCTTTATGCTCTATGAGGATAGAAATAATATGTTATTAAAAACTGAGTTAAGTGTTGAAAGCAGTGATAATGATCAAAAAACTATACAACAACAACTAGCTGATGCAAATAATGAAATTGCTGATTTAAAGCTACAGTTGGCATGGTTAGAGCGCTCTTATGAATAACATTCGGTAACGAATAAAAATAAACTTTAAATCGAAGGCTAGTATATTTATTTATACTAGCCTTTTTTATTGGTTAAAATCTCAGATTTATATGATTTAATGTATGAAAGTTTACTTTTTGTATTACGTTGCAGTGATAATTAATACTCATTTGTTTTATCGAATACTTGCATTACCCTGTGTTCGTGGTATTTTCTTTGCTAATTATCAACCCTATATAAATTTAATTATTCATTATTTAAGGAATTTTTCATGCCAAAGGCTAGCGAAATAAAGAAAAACGCAGCGATAGAGCACAATGGTAAAGTGTTAATAGTACGAGATATAACTCGTTCAGTACCTCAAGGTAGAGCAGGCGGTAGTTTGTATCGTATGCGTTTATATGATGTGGTTACTGGTGCAAAAGTAGATGAAACGTTTAAAGCAGAAGATATGCTGAATTTTGCTGATTTAAGTCGCCGTCCATCAATGTTTTCATATATCGATGGTGATGAATATGTTTTCATGGACAATGAAGATTACACGCCTTATAACTTACACAAAGATAGCCTTAGCGATGAGCTTTTATTTATTAATGAAGAAACACAAGGTATGTCAATTATAATTGTTGACGATGTACCTGTTGCTGTTGACCTTCCTGCGAGTGTGGATTTGGTTATTACTGAAACTGATCCATCAATAAAAGGCGCATCGGCAAGTGCTCGTACTAAACCCGCAACACTTTCAACGGGGTTAATAGTACAAGTACCTGAGCATATTTCTACAGGCGATAAAATTAAAGTGAATACAAGTGAGCATAAATTTATGGGTCGCTCTGATTCTAAGTAAGTTCATAAATTAAAGATAAAGATAAAGAGGTAATATGACTAATAATCTTGAATGCACTATTGGTACATTAGGACAAAAGTGGGATGCAACTGATAAAAAGCAATGGTTTGAGTTGCAAACAATAAAGCGTTCGTATCAAGATGAGGTTATTAGTAAAATTAATACTTTATCTTCGCATTTTGATATTGTGCAATATGGGGCGTTGTCAGTTGATAAACAGCGCTACCCGTTATTTGCATTAAAAAGTAAGCATTGGCAAAGTGATAAAAGTACAGTGTTAGTATCAGGCGGAGTGCATGGCTATGAAACGAGTGGTGTACAGGGCGCATTACGTTTTTTGCAAAATGAAGCGGCTAACTTAGATTCGAACTACAGTGATTATTTTAATGTGTTAGTTGTCCCTTGTGTTAGCCCTTGGGGTTATGAAACGATTAACCGATGGAACCCTGATGCAGTTGATCCTAACCGATCATTTTATCAAGGGAGTCCTGCCCAAGAATCTGTAGCCTTAATGAATTTTATTCAATCGCTTAATGTTGATATTCTAGTGCATGTAGATTTACATGAAACGACTGATACAGACAACACGGTTTTTAGACCGGCACTTTCAGCACGCGATGCTATTGAACAAAAAGTTTGGAATATTCCAGACGGCTTTTATTTGGTTGGCAATACTCTTAACCCTCAAGCTGAGTTTCAACAAGCGATAATTGATGCTGTTGAAAAAGTGACACATATTGCTCCAGCCGATGACAGTGGTAAGTTAATTGGGGTTGATATAGAGCAGTTTGGCGTTATAAATTATCCAGGCAGAGAGCTCGGTCTTTGTATGGGGTTAACTGATGCGAATTATGTTACTACAACTGAAGTTTATCCGGATAGCCCTAAATCTGATGATGAAAACTGTATTCTTGCTCAAGTAGCGGCAATAACTGGCGCACTTGATTTTATTCTCAAAAAGCATGCTCTTCTATAAACATAATCTTCAATCAATTAGCCTAGTCATCTAGGCTTTTCACTATTTCGCCTGCTTTTTAACCCAAATTAAAAATAGTGTCTTTAATTTTTATTTTCCCGAAAAATTTTTAGATAGTCATTTGCTTGTTATTTTGTGAGAGATCTCTTACAAAGGTGTGAGAGATATTGTCTTTTTATACATTAACTATTTTAAATCGAGTTTAATTCATTGATTTATAATGGTTTTATTTTATTTTTTATTGTTGTCAATAAGTTCCAAACGTAAACATGTTTATTAGTGAAGTCCTAAAGTCGACTTTTCAGTGTATTATTCATCTTGTCAGGAAGACACAGAGCAGGAAGCTTTTATCAAATATAAATATTACTAAGGTATGGATTGCCTAGGTGACTATTTATAAAGTAAGGAATGCTGAAATTTTAAGGACGATTTAAAGGATAAATCAGGTAAACAGGATTTTTTACCAAAGGATAAACGAACAAGGATGTGATCAATTAAGGATAATTGATATTAGGAAGATATTGCTTAGGAAGCACAGTTAAATGGAATTAATCTCAAGGTAATTGAGAATATAATTTGCAAGGAAGTAAAAGGATTTATAGCTAGGGACAATGAGTAGGGTTTTACTCAAAGGATATACTAAGGACAGTTTTTAAGGATGAATGAGAACACTAAATAAATGCAGGATGCATAACAAGCTAGTTAAAAAGTGCAGCCATTAAAGCTGCACTTTTTTTATGTGTTAATTTTATAATTTGTCATTAAAGCTTTTTGTACACAAATAGCGGAGTGCGCATCGTTTGCGGCATACAAAATCTGACTATTCTTAAGTGGGTAGGCACTCCAATTAGACTTTTGAGCACCTTTTCCTAGTCTTAATTTAAGTACCATTGCTACAGCAGCACGAGCTCCCACACTATTTTTTTCACCGGCTAAGTTTTTCAATGTAATAGATAGGTCTTGTGTATTTGCTATTTCAATATTTAGTCTATTACGTAGCTCTTTGTTATCATTTTTAATACCAAAACCTACTTTTTCTATTTTCGGATCACTCAATATCTTCCTAGCTGCTGCAACTGCAACAGGAAATCGTGTTGGAAAAAGGTAAGCTTTTTCTGGTGTTGATAACTGTATCAAGGTTGGACCTGGGCTTTTCTCACCTTTATTAAATATTGGCTTACTTTCTGTATCAAAACCAAGGCATACTTCAGTTTGCAATTTTTTTAATGCATCATCAGCATCATGTTTGTTTTCAATGATGTTAATATCGTTAAGAGCAAGGCCTTTATACAAGGGCAGTTCTCTTATTTCTTCTTTAGTAGGGCGAATCATAGTTTTGCCTTTAATTGTTAACGCTCAGAAAATTTTTATTTTCGTTAAACTACTGTAGTTATCGGGGAAACTGTAGATAAAGAAGGATTAAGGAAATAGTGCTGATTTAACTTTCGTTCAATATAAATTAATTTAAAACTTAATTTTACCCGTTAGTATATCTTTAAACATAACCCAGTCGCCTATTAAGCTATATATAGGATAAGTAAATGTGGCGGGTTTGTTTTTCTCAAAGCTGAAGTGTCCTACCCAAGCGAAGCCATAGCCAATGAGTGGGATATACCATAATAAGTGTAACTTGCTAGATATCGAAACATATAATATCAACAGAATAATGCAGCAAGAGCCAAAAAAATGTAGTCGACGACACATTACATTAGTGTGCTGACTTAAATAAAACGGATAAAATTCGTTAAAAGTAGTGTATTTTTTTGTCATTTTTTCTCGCCTTTAATTGTTGTACAATAGAGGGTAACTAGCCGAGTATATAAAGTAAAATAACAAAAAGCATATTAAGTTGCCAGGCAATAAGCTGACAACTTGTTATATGCTTTTATAAAAACTTATTTATAAAAAGCTTCAACAGTGCCTTTTAATTTTAGTAAAAGCGGTTGTCCACGGCGATCTAACGCTTTTGGTGAAGCAATTTTAACCCAGCCTTCACTAATACAATACTCTTCAACATCGTTACGCTCTTTACCGTTTAATCGAATGCCAATGTTGTGTTCAAAAATTTCTTCCACATGATGTGGGCTACGAGGATTACCTGAAAGGCGATCTGGTAAAGCGGGTAATGATTTAGTATCGCTCATATAATTAACCTAAATAAAATAAAAAGTACGTTATTTTAGACAATATCAACCTAGTGCTCAAGCACTTAGCATAGCTAAACATACTGAAAATATTCGAAATTTTTACTTGCATTTGTTGCTAACCTTGCTAATAGCATGGTTTATATAGATAAGTTTATATTTGAACTATTACTCTACCTACAAAGCTTTATAAACTTATTAGTATATAATTGAATGGGTAACCATATTTAAAATAATTGTTAAGTTAGTTTAAATCCGTTTAGCTTAGCTTCTAATCTAGAATTTATAGTCTATGAGGCAGGTCTTATTAGCGTTTTAACCGAGAATTAACACCGAATGAGTCAGAAAAAAAGATACTGACTTGATTAAAGGTAACCCTTCAATTGAATCTTTATATAAACAAACAGATAAAACATTGTATATAGCTAAAAAAAGTGAAATAACTAAGGTGACTTTGAACCACATAAGTATGGTGTTTTAGTGGCGTGCTTAAGTTATTGCAAGAATAAATAAGTTATTTAAGTATTAGCGAGTGATAAACATGGCAAGTTGGCATAGAATGCCTGTAAACCACATTGATATTAATAGATTATGCGTCGCTCAAGCTATCCTGAACACGAAGTTACCACGCTAAATTGGAAAGCTTTTAAACTTATCCTACCGTATTTATTTGAATTTAAAACACGAATTGCTGTCGCTTTTTGTTGTTTAATTTTGACAAAAATTGCGAGTGTTTATTTACCTTTTATTTTAAAGGATATTGTTGATACCTTAGACGCTAAAGCACCTGAAAATGCACAAGCTTTAGTTGTACCTATAGGGTTAGTGCTAGCTTATGGCCTTGTACGGTTATCTATTGTGGTCTTTGCTGAAATTCGCGACACTTTATTTGGGCGAGTAACCGAGCGAGCAATACGTCGCATTGGTTTGAAAGTTTTTCGTCATTTGCATCAACTTGATTTAGATTTTCACTTAAACCGTCAAACGGGTGGGCTATCTCGCGATATTGATCGTGGAACTTCGGGGATTAGCTTTTTAATGCGCTTTATGATTTTTAATATTGTACCTACCTTGCTTGAAATCGTTATGGTGGTGACTATTTTATTTATTAATTACGGTATCTGGTTTGCATTAATTACTTTAGGATCAATTCTTAGTTATATTGCTTATTCAGTATACGCAACAGAGTTACGAACACGTTATGTTAGAGCGGCCAATAAAGCTGACTCTTCTAGTAATACACGTGCTATTGATAGCTTACTTAATTATGAAACAGTTAAATATTTTACCAATGAAGATTATGAAGCGCAGGCGTACGACAAACAATTAAGTACGTGGGAACAAGCCAAAATTAAAAATCGCTTATCCTTGTTTGCTTTAAATGGTGGACAAGCGCTTATTATCGCTATAGCGATGACGTCAATGTTGGCACTTGCTGCGGTACATGTTAGTGAAGATAAAATGACATTAGGTGACTTTGTTCTGATTAACGCTTTTATGATGCAGTTATTTATGCCGTTGAATTTTTTAGGTTTTGTTTATCGTGAGATTAAAGGCTCGTTAGCGAATATTGAAAATTTATTTGGCTTATTAGATAAATCGCCAAAAGTACAAGATTGCGTTGATGCAAATGAGTTAATTGTTGATCAAGCTGAGATTTGTTTTGATAATATCCATTTTGCATATAATAGTAAACGGCCGATTATTAAGGGTGTCAGCTTTAAGATAAAGGGAGGAGACAAGGTTGCCGTTGTTGGTGAAAGTGGCTCAGGAAAATCAACATTGGTTAAATTACTATTTCGTTTTTATGATATGAGTTCAGGCTCTATTAGTATTGATAATCAAGATATTAGCAAAGTGACACAACATTCATTGCGTCAAAACATCGGTATAGTACCGCAAGATACTGTGTTATTTAATGATACTTTATTTGCCAATGTGAATTATGGTAATCCAGACGCTAGTGCAGCACAAGTGATGCACGCTATAGAATTAGCGCACTTAACCAAGTTTGTAAATAGTTTACCTGATGGTATAGAAACTATGGTAGGGGAGCGAGGTTTAAAGCTTTCAGGTGGTGAAAAACAACGGGTTGCCATTGCACGTACTATTTTAAAAAATCCACAAATTTTGGTGTTTGATGAAGCAACATCATCATTAGATAGCCATTCAGAACAAGCTATTTTAAGGGCGATTAATGATGTTACCAAAAACCGTACAAGCTTGGTTATTGCCCATCGACTATCAACGATTATTGATAGTGATAATATTATTGTAATGAATGATGGAGAAGTTGTGGAGCAAGGAAGTCATCAACAATTGTTGGCCTTGCAAGGTAAATACAGCAAAATGTGGCAATTACAGCAATCTATTAACTAAAGAACTAGTACTCATTTGTTATTGAGTATTCACCGTATGATTTTACTGATATTCAGGATAAACTAGCGCGTATTTAGTTTAAGTAGAATTACATTTATGCCTACAGGTAAAACGAACAGTTTGGACATTGGAAGTACAGATATACCTTCAGAAATTCAGGCGACTAAACAATGGCTAGAAGAAGTTATAATAGCGCTTAATTTTTGTCCGTTCGCTAAAAAAGAATTTGTGAATAACACTATTCATTATCATCATTCTAAGGCTGATCAAGTAAAGGCTGCTTTACATGAATTAATAGAGCAGTGTCGTTATTTACAAGCCCATGATGAAATAGAAACCACGCTAATTGTTTATAGTGATGGCTTTCGTAGTTTTGATCGTTATTTAGATTTGGTTGATTATGGTAATGATCTACTTGTTGAATCTGGTTTTGAAGGTCTGTTTCAACTGGCAAGTATGCATCCAGAATATTGTTTTGAAGGGGAAGATTATGATGATAGTAGTAATTTTACCAACCGTTCACCATATCCTATTATTCATATAATTCGCGAAGCGAGTATGGCTCGAGTTTTATCTGTTTATAATGAACCAGAAAAAATTCCTGAAAATAATATTGCGTTGGCCAATGAAAAAGGCAGTAACTTTTTTCAGGAAATACTTCAACGTATCCATTCGAAGCACCCTTAAGTAAATAGAACCAGTATGTCATATTTAGAACAGTTTTTTATTGTTGCAGCAGTACATTTACTTGCTGTTGCAAGTCCAGGTCCTGACTTTGCTATTATATTAAAGCAAAGTATTCGATACAATCGTCGAATTGCCATTTTTACAAGTTTAGGTATAGGTACCGGCATTTTATTACATGTTATTTATTCACTTGTTGGGGTAGGTGTGATTATTGCTAGTGATGAGCGCTTATTTACGGCTCTAAAATATATTGCCGCTAGTTACTTTTGTTACATTGCTTGGCACGGTTTACGCGCGAAAAAGCCTTTGAGCACTGTAAATGTTTCCATGCTGAGTGATGAGAAAAAACCTTCGGCAAAAAATGCTTTTTTTACCGGTTTTTTGATTAATGGATTAAATGTCAAAGCAACTTTGTTTTTTGTTAGTGTGTATTCAGTTGTTATTTCACCAGAAACACCATTTTCAATTAAACTTGGCTATGGTTTATATATGGCTATCGCTACTGCAATTTGGTTTGTTTTTTTATCTTACTTACTAACCCACCATAAAATGAGAAATTTCTTACAAATAAAAGGTTACCTTATTGATCGGTTGATGGGTCTAGTATTACTGCTATTAGCGATACAAATTGTAGCCAGTGATTTGAGCTAGATAACATACCTCTGTCAACATTCTGTTTTATATTCGGGTATAATATCTAGCCATTTAATTCTTCACACGTATGTTAGTGATAAAATCTAACGATAAAAAGCATAAAAGGATCATTGTTTTGCCAGAAAAAATAACTATTGTACAAGTCGGCGGTAATATTGAAAGTGCCCTTAAAGGTGACTATCAAATTGATGTTAAAGGTATTTTTACCGAGGCATGGCAACAAACATTACAGTCTAGAATTTCAATGAATGTTGGTTTATTGTTTTCTGTGTTACTTGGTATGTTGGTTTCTTTTATTGGAAGCAATTATCTTGGTGGAATTGAAGCGGTATTAGCTGATCCTCAAGCAAGCATGTTATTAAATGTAGTTGTTACTGTTGCCGTCTGGCCTTTTCTTGGTGCTGTTGAAATGATGGGGGTATCACACGCTGTGGGGATGAAAACTCATGCGAAAATGATTTTTTCTTTTTTACAACGAGCAAGTTGGGTTGTGTTATGTGCTTTATTTACTTCGGTATTAATTAGCATTGGCTTTCAGTTACTTGTATTACCAGGTATATTTTTAGCGATAACATTATCGTTAACAATTCCTTTGGTAATTGAGAAAAAAATGACACCAATGAAAGCGATTATTTTATCTATTCAAACGCTACGTTTTAAGTTTTTTTCTTTACTCTATATTTATGTGGTTTTATTCCTCTCCTTAGTATTGTTATTTATGCCTTTAGCATTATTAATTGAATCAAGCTTCGCCCCATTAGGTATTATTGTTTTATTGATTGGTCTCTCATTTCTTGCTCCGCTTTATTATAATATTAAAGGGATCTTATATCGTGAAATCTTTGGTATTAGCATTGCAACTGATAAGTATGTCGGTAATCTGCAAGGTGTAACAAAAGTAGCGCCTAAAACGATTAAATCTGATTCAGATGATACATTCTCAGCCTAAGCTCAGTAAATTCAATAGATTATGGATTGTTTATGAAGATCACAATATTAATTAAAGTTGTATTAATATTATTTTTAATGCTTGCTTTGCTCGCTCCTTTTACCTTCTTGAAACCAACGGTAGTCGATATACCGATTGATGAGCCATTAACTAAAGTTATAACAAGTAAAGCAAAAAAAGCGCCAATAGAAAAAGTAATAGAGAAGCCTTTACATGAGGTGAAACTACCTGATTTTGGTGCGATTTTAGATATACAAACTAAAAAGAAAAAGTTTTTTGATTTTATAAAACCTGCTGTTATCAAGCAGAATAAAAAATTATTAGAAACTAGAGCGAAACTAAATACTTGGCTTGAACATGTTTCATTAGAATTACCTCTATCAGAGCAAGAACATCAAGAATTAAAGCGTTTAGTTAAAAAATATCGGGTTAATAAAAACGCTTCGACTTTGTCACAATTAAACGCTTTACTCTTGCGTGTAGACATTATCCCTATGCCTTTAGTTTTAGTACAAGCGGCAAATGAATCGGCTTGGGGCACTTCACGTTTTTCTCGTATTGGATTAAATTTCTTTGGGATTTGGTGCTATCAAGAGGGCTGTGGCATGGTTCCAAATAGTAGAAATACTGGTGCAAGTCATGAGGTTGCCGCTTTTCAAAGCTTAGATGAAGCCGTTACCCGTTATTTTGATAATATTAATTCTCATAATGCATATCGTGTGTTTCGAACTATTCGGTTTGAATTAAGATCACAAGAGCAGGAGTTAAATCCTGAAGTGTTAGCTACAGGCTTATTACCTTACTCTGAACGTGGTGTTGATTATGTTATCGACATTACCAAAATGCTTAGACAAAATGCACCTTTTTTAAGGGAGGAAGAAAAGGACGATTTGCCTGCTGAGCTTCTTGAAGGATAAATTTTACGGTCAGCTATAATATGAAGTATTTATTTCCTATTTAGTTTGACCGAATAACATTTATTTAGTGGTTGCAATTATATGAAAATTTATATTTACTCTTAATCTAAGTTAACTTAGTATGAAGTTATGAACTTAAATTACCTTTTTCGATATTGCGCCATTTTATTGGTATTAGTCACTGCATATAGTATTGCAGAGAATAAAAACGCCTTTGATATTGAAAATGCTGATTCTGCTATTGTTCACTTATCTATCGATAATAGTGAAGTAAACGACCAACCTACCGATGCATTACCTACAGTATCGGGTCTTTATCAAATCAACAAATATCATCCAGTACGTACTTTAAATAAAAGTACGTCGTTTGTTACTGCTACTCGTTTTGTAGCTCATCCTAGAGCCCCACCTATTTCATAATTCTTTATGCTGAAATATAAATAGACCTTATAACTTTAACTATTTTATTTAACAATAATCAATAGTGATAATGTTGTGTAAGCGACCTTCATATTTTTTAGCGTAGTCAAATTTTTTTATCAAACATACAACGAATTAATCAAATTGTAGTTATTATTGTGAAAATATAGTTATGATTTTGGTTGCTTCGTTCATAAAATTTATTGAATTATCTGTAGTAAATTAGAACAGATAAAGAGGCTATTATGAAAACACTTTCTCTTCTTGATTTAGACAAAATCGATCAAATTGCAACACCTGAACAGTTTCAAGATATAAATATGCATTCACCTGCAATTAATATTTTCACTGATTTTAATCAGCATAAACCCCTTATGATTGACGCGAGTACGTTAGCTGTCGATGCAATAAAGTTAATGATGAAAGAACATGTTCATATGAAAATAGTAGTGACAGATGAAGATGAATTTTTAGGTGTTATCACCAGTAATGAAGTTAGCGAACAGAATATTATGGCAAAAATAGCACAAGGCTTTACACGCGAAGAGTTATTAGTGTCTGATGTTATGATTACCAGAGCGTCATTAAATGCATTTAACTTTGAAGAGCTGGAAAAAGCTAAAGTGAGTGATGTTATTGAAGCATTAAAACATTATAAAGTTCGCCATTGTTTGGTGCTCGATCAAAGTCATCATCATATTCGAGGGGTAATTTCATCTAGTGATATTGCTAGAAAATTAAAATTGCCAATTACTATCGATGTAGCAACATCGTTTAGTAAAATATTTAACTCTATAAATGATTAACTACTAGAACAGCCATACTGTTTTTATTTTAAATATAAAAACAGTATGGCTCGATCAATAACTTAAAAAGGTTCTATTCATTAGCACCTTTTTTTATTTTTATTAAGTTAAATAACGGTATTTTAGTATAAGTTGTTTACTTCACCATAATTAATCTATATACTTGCCGTGTTATTTACTCTCCTCTCGTTTATCTAACAGTTTACTTTCCACGGTAATCATTGTTTTGTCTTTCCCTTTCACAGTTAGTCATCACTCAAATTATTAAGCTTCAATTATTGTCTGAGTTATCGAGATATATTCTCGTATTGAGTTGATATTTATAAATATCGAAAAGTTTTCACACAATAATATAGCTTTTATTATTCATGCGTTTAAACGCAAATTAAAAGAGTTTTATTATGTCTTATACATATAAAGGTATGATTTATTCAATTAAATCACCTGTACAATCTATTTCAGTTAACAAAAATAATATTGTTGTTACTGATCAAAACGGTTCAAAATTAATTAAATTTACTAATGTAATCGATTCAAAATGTTTTTTAGCATGGATCTATAACAGTTAATAAATTTATAATTAATTTGTTAAGTTAATTAGTTTTTAAATTAATCGCCCCCTATAAAGAACACAAAGAACATATAACAAAAGAAGTATAGGTAATAGCCTTTTATCTATACTTCACAGGTTGTTCATACTTACTATTATTTTCCCTCAAGTAATCACTTAATCAAAATACTCGCTCACGAATCAGTAAGCCAGTTTCAATACCGCTAATATCTTAATAAGCAAGGTTATAGTTACCTCAATAACATTAAATTATTGTTACCTTATGATGGCTGAAATAAGCCGTGTTGTCAGTGCTCCAATTAAGAGTTTTCCCCCTGATTTATCTTAAGAAACGCAATAAACATATGCATCTAATGAAATGCTACTGATAGACTTCTCTAAATAATTTTTATTGTACGTTATAATAACGGCTGTAAAGCATTATTTCTGCCATGTTATATTAGTTAAGGGGTCAAAAAGTATGCAACATTTAAACGATCGAAAATTAGTAAAATACGCTTCTTATATCAATGGCTGTTGGCACACAGCTATAAATGAAATAGAAATTTTGAATCCTGCTACAGGCAAGCAAGTGGCTAAAGTGTGTAATGCTGGCGTAATTGAAACTGAATTAGCGATACAGTCAGCTAAAAAAGCGTTAAAAGCATGGTCAGCAAAATCAGCAAATGAACGCTCTACGTTATTACGTAATTGGTTTGACTTAATGATGGAAAATCAAGATGATTTAGGTCGTATTTTAACTCTAGAGCAAGGTAAACCTTTAACTGAAGCTTTAGGTGAAATTGCTTATGGTGCTGCTTTTATTGAATGGTTTGCTGAAGAAGGTAAGCGAATTTATGGTGATACTATTCCTGCGTCATCAGATGATAAGCGTATTGTTGTGATCAAACAACCAATCGGTGTGGTTGCTGCTATTACGCCATGGAATTTTCCTAATGCAATGATTGCTCGTAAGGCAGCAGCGGCACTTGCTGCGGGTTGTACATTTGTTGTTAGACCTGCAACACAAACACCTTTATCTGCACTTGCTATGGCAGAGCTTGCTGAAAGGGCTGGTATTCCAGCAGGTGTTTTTAATGTTGTTGTTGGTGATGATGCTCGTGGTATGGGAAAGGTGCTAACTGAGCATAAAGACATAGCTAAGTTTACTTTTACCGGCTCTACAGAGGTTGGTAAGTCGCTTATTAGTCAATGTGCCTCTACCGTGAAAAAAGTATCAATGGAGTTAGGTGGTAATGCGCCGTTTATTGTCTTTGATGATGCTGATATTGATGCCGCTGTTGCTGGTGCGTTAGTATCAAAGTATCGAAATGCTGGTCAAACGTGTGTTTGTACTAACCGTATTCTAGTGCAGGAAAATGTATTAGTAGAGTTTACTGAAAAATTTATTGAAGCAGTCAAAGGTTTATCTATTGGGAATGGTTTAGATAAAGGCGTTACGATTGGCCCTATGATCACAGCACAGGCAGTTAAAGATGTTAAAAAGCTTATAGATGAGTCTATTAGTCAGGGAGCAGAGATGTCTTTTG
The DNA here is from genome assembly GCF_030547765.1 of Colwellia sp. 6_MG-2023. Taxonomy (NCBI): domain Bacteria; kingdom Pseudomonadati; phylum Pseudomonadota; class Gammaproteobacteria; order Alteromonadales; family Colwelliaceae; genus Colwellia; species Colwellia sp. 6_MG-2023. The sequence continues at coordinate 48,943 of NZ_JAUOPP010000006.1, forward strand.
GTGATTATGATTTATCTATCGGCGAAAACTTTTTAGCGCCTATAGTACTTTCTAAAGTTACGAACGATATGCCAGTAGCGCATTATGAAATTTTTGGCCCAGTAGCACCAATTATTAGCTTTAAAGATGAAAGTGAAGCTATTAGTATCGCGAATGATACAGAATTTGGCTTAGCTGCTTATTTTTACTCTCGTGATATTGGTCGAATTTGGCGTGTTGCTGAAGGTTTAGATTTTGGTATGGTTGGTATTAACGAAGGATTGATTTCTAATGCAGCAGCGCCGTTTGGTGGTATGAAACAATCAGGTAATGGTCGCGAAGGCTCTAAGTATGGCTTAGATGATTATTTAGAAATAAAATACTTGTGTATGGGCGGTTTAGATAAATAGCGCAATTATGATCGTCAAATTGGCGTCGTGATTAATATAGTACTGAAAAATAAAAAACAGCTAGTTTATAGAGTAAATCTATAATCTAGCTGTTTTTTTATTAGGTTAGCTATTTAGTCTTAGTAACTGACCATTAGTATAGTAGCTAAAGACTAGTATTTAACTATTACTAATTAACTAAAGTGCTTTTCAGCAAGCGTTAATACTTTTAATGTATTTGAAGCGCCAACTGTTTCCATTAAATCACCGTGGGTTAATATAATTTTATCGCCAACGGCCAACTCTGAGTTTTTACAAACAACTTTTAATAGATCATCACTTAATGCCTCAACACTGCTGTCAGTTGAATCAAAAGCAATAGGGTAAACGCCACGGTAAATAGCTGTTTTATTTAATGTTTTAGCATGGCGAGATAATGAATAAATAGGTAAACCAGAAGTAATGCGAGACATTAATTTACTGGTTTGTCCTGATTCTGTTAATGCAATAATTGCAGTAACACCGTTTAAGTGGTTTGCTGCATACATAGCAGAAAGGGCAACCGTTTCAGATATTTCATCGAAGGTTAGATCCATTCTGTGATTTGATATATTTACCGAACGGTGTTTTTCTGCACCGACACAAACATTGGCCATGGCCGTCACTGTTTCTACTGGATATTTACCAGCAGCTGTTTCAGCACTTAACATTACAGCATCAGTACCATCTAGCACTGCGTTTGCAACATCCATAACTTCAGCACGTGTTGGCATTGGTTGCTCAATCATGGTTTCCATCATTTGTGTGGCTGTAATAACAACACGGTTTAATCGACGAGAGCGAGCAATAATGTGTTTTTGTTTACCAACAAGTTCAGCATCACCAATTTCAACACCTAAATCACCACGAGCAACCATAACAACATCAGAGGCTAAAATAATACCATCAAGTACGTCATTGTCATTTACAGCTTCTGCACGTTCAATCTTTGAAACTAAGCGTGCATCACAGCCAGCTGCTTCTGCTAAAGAGCGAGCTTCTCGCATATCGGCAGCATCACGAGGGAAAGAAACAGCTAAGAAGTCAACATTGATTTTAGCGGCTAATTTAATGTCTTCTTTATCTTTTGCTGTTAATGCTGGAGCCGTTAAACCGCCACCTTGGCGATTAATGCCTTTATTGTTTGATAATGGTCCACCAACAGTTACTTCAGTAAATACTGAGGTATCTGAAGTTGATAATACTCTTAGTTGAACACGACCATCATCAAGTAATAAAATGTCATTTTCGTTAACATCTTGTACAAGTTTTTTATAATCAATGCCTACTTTTTCTTGACAGCCTTGGCCTTTCTCTAATGTTGCATCAAGTTCAAATTTATCACCAATAGCTAATTTAATAGGGCCATCTTTAAACGTAGATATTCGGATTTTAGGTCCTTGTAAATCACCTAAAATACCAACATATATACCTAATTCTTTCGCCGCTTCACGTACATTATTTGCTCTGTCAATGTGATCTTGTGGTACGCCGTGAGAAAAATTAAGTCTTACTACGTTTACACCGGCAGCAAGAACTGCTTTTAATTTTGCTTTATCATCAGTTGCTGGACCAAGGGTAGCAACAATCTTCGTTCTTCTAGGCATGTTAATCCTTATAACTTTTTAATGTGTCTAAAAATATATTTTATTTTGGTTTTTTCAATTTTTGTACAATGAGTTTACTATTAATCTTTTCGGTCGAATCGTGAGCTTCTTAGGCTATCTTTTACTTTCTTTAGATTATCTCTAAACTTACTACCGCGTCTTAAAGTAAAACCTGTTGCAAGCACGTCTATCAGTGCTAATTGCGCTATCCTTGAAGACATTGGCATATAAAGATCAGTATCTTCAGCAACATCTACAGATAAAACAATACTGCATTCTTTAGCAAGTGGTGTGTCTTTAGTTGTGATCCCAATGACGGTAGCATCATTTTCTTTTGCTAAACTAGCAACCTCAACTAATGATTTTGTTCTTCCTGTATGTGATATCACAATAACAACATCACCTTGACGACTATTTATAGCACTCATACGTTGCATTAATATGTCATCAAAATAAACGACAGGAACATTAAAACGGAAAAATTTATTTTGGGCATCATGAGCAACAATGGCTGAAGCACCTAACCCGAAAAACGATATTTTATTAGCTTGGGTAAGCACATCGACAGATCGGTTAATCAAGGATGAATCTAAACTTTTACGTGCTAACTCAAGATTAGCCATAGTTGATTCAAAAATTTTATCGGTATAATCTTCAGCGCTATCATTTTCATCTACATGACGGTTAACATAAGGAGTACCGTTAGCTAAGCTTTGTGCTAAATGTAGTTTAAAATCAGGATAACCTTTTGTATCTAATCGACGGCAGAAACGATTGACTGTTGGCTCACTTATATTCGCTTGTTTTGCTAACGCAGCTATACTTGAGTGAATAACAGTATTGGGTGAAGAGAGTATAACTTCTGCCACTTTTCGTTCAGATTTACTTAGGGTGTCCAGCTCGTTGGTGATCTTTTCTAATATATTCATTATTTTGTGACCTTGGCCCTACTTATTACTAGCCACTTATTGGCGTGATAATATTGAAATTATATAACTAATAATAGTTACTGCATTATAACTGTATATGCTTACTGTAATTTATTTTCTTTTTTAGTAACATAAAAAATGAAATTTTATTTCATAAATTAACGTTAATATAATGTAAAACACAGTGACTTTGCAAATTTTTAATAAATAAAGCGATATTTGATTTGTTTTGTTTGTAATATTAACGCATTAAATTCGAACAATCTTATAGTTCAGGTCAGTTTTTTAATATTTTTAGGCTTTTTATAAATAAAATGTAGTAAAATTACAGAAAGTTCTTTACTGATTAACACTCAAACGCTAAATTAGATGCATATGTAGCTAAGTTACAATTCTACTGTTTTATTTAAATTATGAGAGAGTCGTTGTATATGGGTGAGAATTTTACTGTTCATCATTCCCATGAAGTAAAATGATAGTTATCATCAGTATAATTGTACTGAGGTATTAAGAGGTCAGAGAGTTTTTATGAATAAATTAGATAGTCAATCTGCCAGTGAAATCGTTATTTTTGGTGCTTTAGGTGATTTATCTCGCCGTAAATTATTGCCGGCACTATATCAATTAGAAGCGTGTGGGTTAATTAATGAGAATAGCCGTATTGTTGGAGTTGCTCGCCCAACGCACGATTTAGATGAATTTAAAGCTTTTGTGCTAGAAAATATCAATACTTTTGTTAAAGAATCATTAGATGAGTCTGTGTTGGCCCGCTTTATGGCGCGTTTAGTTTATCAACAACTTGATTTAGTAAAAGTTGATGCCTACAAAGATTTAGCAAAAACATTATCAACTGGGAATGATACCCGTGTTTATTATTTCTCTACATCACCTGCCATTTACGGCAATATTTGTGACGGTTTGAATCATGCAGATCTTGTTACTGATAAAGATCGTGTGGTGATGGAAAAGCCAATTGGTCATTGCTTAGAATCTTCTAGAGTCATTAATAATCAAGTAGCCCGTTTCTTTAAAGAAAATCAAATTTACCGTATTGATCATTATTTAGGTAAAGAAACAGTTTTAAATTTGTTGGTTCTGCGTTTTGCTAATTCACTATTTACGACCAATTGGGATCGAAATAGCATTGACCATGTTCAAATTACTGTTGCTGAAAGTGTTGGTATAGAAGGGCGTTGGGGCTTTTACGACGAAGCTGGACAAATGCGCGACATGATTCAAAACCATTTATTACAAGTATTATCTCTGTTAGCGATGGAACCGCCTGCTGATTTAAGTGCAGAAAGTATTCGTGCTGAAAAATTAAAAGCGGTTAAAGCACTTTCCCCTATTGATCGTACTAATGTAAAAGAAAAAACAGTACGTGGCCAATATGCTGATGGTTATTTAAATGGTGTTGGCGTACCTGGTTATTTGAATGAAGAAGGTGCGAATACTAATAGTAAAACAGAAACCTTTGTTGCTATTAAAGCTGAAATTAATAATTGGCGTTGGTCAGGTGTACCTTTCTATTTAAGAACCGGTAAGCGTATGCCAGCTAAACATAGTGAGATAGTTGTTCATTTTAAAGAGCAACCACATAATATCTTCAAAGATAGCTACAGTGATTTACCTGCAAATAAATTAACTATTCGTCTGCAACCTGATGAAGGGGTTGAATTGCAAATGATGAATAAGATTCCTGGTATTGCTTCACAAATGAACATTCAGGAAAACAAATTAGATTTAAGCTTTAATGATACATATAAAGATCAACGTGTTATTGATGCTTATGAGCGCTTAATGCTTGAAGTTTTAAATGGTAACCAGTCGTTATTTGTTAGTCGCGATGAAGTTGAAGCTGCTTGGACATGGGCTGATAGTATTATTGATGCATGGAAATCAACGAATGAAGCACCTAAGCCATATGCTGCGGGATCATGGGGACCGGTTTCTTCTATTTCTTTAATTGCGCGAGATGATCGCCAGTGGGTTGAATAATCATGTATCAATTAAATAACTTTGATAGCAGAGAACAATTAGACGAGTCATTAGCTGATAAGATTAGTAAAATACTGCAGTCGGCTATTAGCTTAACAGGCAAGGCAAGTCTTGCTGTTTCAGGCGGTTCAACCCCTAAAGGTTTTTTTAAGGCGCTTTCTAATAAGTCAATTGAGTGGAAGAAAGTAACGATTACGCTAGCTGATGAACGTTGGGTTGATATAAATTCAGATGATAGTAATACGAAATTAGTTCACGAAAATTTACTCATTAATAAAGCTGCTTCGGCAAAGTTTTTTCACCTTAAGCAGGGTGATGAATTATGTGACGAGACTTTAGCAGACCTTAATTTGGCTGCTAATCATGCATTATTACCATTAGATGTTGTTATTTTAGGTATGGGAGAAGATGGTCACACTGCATCGCTTTTTCCTTGCAGTGATGAAATTGAACAAGGCCTAGATATTAATAATGTTAATTCATTAATGAAAGTTCAACCAAAAACAGCGCCTCATCAACGTATAACGTTTAGTTTTTCGGCATTAAAAGCCAGTAAAAATGTGTTTTTGCATGTGTGTGGTGATAATAAAAAACAAGTATTAGATAAAGCTCTGAGCACTCACGATATTTTTGAAATGCCAATTAGAGCTTTTTTACACAATGATGTGATAGATACCCAAATATATTGGGCTAAATAAGGAATATTATCTGCAAATTAATATTCATTAAAAATGTTAATTTAATAATTTACCGTTAAAAATCAAGAAGTAGGCCTATGAAAATAGCAATGAAGCAAGAAATAGTAGATATTACAGAACGTATTATCACTCGAAGTGCGACAACTCGAAAAGAGTACTTAGCTAAAATAGCGGCAGCAAAATCAAATACTGTTCATCGTGCAAGTTTATCTTGTGGTAATTTAGCGCATGGTTTTGCGGCTTGTAATAAAGAAGATAAACAAGCGATTAAAGGCTTAAACCATTCAGATGTTGCCATTGTTTCCGCATACAATGATATGTTGAGTGCACATCAGCCTTATGAGACATATCCTCAAATTATCAAAGATGCAATTAAAGCTACAGGTGGTGTAGCTCAATTTGCAGGTGGTGTTCCTGCAATGTGTGACGGTGTTACACAAGGTCAGCCTGGTATGGATTTAAGCCTAATGAGCCGTGATGTTATTGCTATGGCCACAGCAGTTGGCTTATCTCATAACATGTTTGATGGCGCATTAATGTTGGGTATCTGCGATAAAATTGTACCCGGTTTACTTATTGCCAGTATGACATTTGGCCATTTGCCAACAGCTTTTATTCCTGCTGGACCTATGCCATCAGGTATTCCTAATAAAGAAAAAGCGCGTGTACGTCAACAATATGCACAAGGTGAAGTTGACGAAGCTGCCTTGTTAGAAGCTGAGTCTGCGTCTTATCATGCTGCAGGTACTTGTACTTTCTTCGGTACAGCTAACTCTAATCAGTTAGTCGTTGAGGTGATGGGGTTACATTTACCGGGTGCTTCTTTTGTTGCGCCTAATACGCCATTACGTGAAGAATTAACAAAAGCCGCAGCCCGTCAAGTAACTCGTCTAACACAGCAGTCAGGCAATTATATGCCTATTGGTAAAATGGTTGACGAACGGTCTATTGTTAATGCAATTGTAGCGTTATTAGCAACAGGCGGTTCTACTAATTTAACGATGCATATTATCGCATTTGCGCGTGCTGCCGGTATTATTATTAATTTCCAGGATTTTAATGATTTATCTCAAGCTGTACCGTTAATCACTCGTATTTATCCAAATGGTCACGCTGATATTAACCACTTCCAAGAAGCGGGTGGTATGGCATTATTATTCAAAGAGCTTATTAATTCGGGGTTATTGCACGAAGATGTTGAAACAATTTGTGGTCGTGGTTTAACACGTTATACCCAAAAACCAATATTGGATAATGGTCAACTTAAGTGGGTTGATGGCGTTGAAAAATCATTAGACGAAGCGGTAATTACAACCGTTGCCAAACCATTTAAAGCTGATGGCGGTTTAAAAACGTTGAAAGGTAATTTAGGTACGTCAGTATTAAAAACTTCATCTTTAAGTGATGATCATCTTGTAATAAAGGCTCCTGCGATTGTTTTTGAAGATCAACATGAGCTTCAATCGGCGTTTGATAACGGTGAGTTAGAGAAAGACTTTGTTGCGGTAGTTCGTTTCCAAGGACCCAAAGCTCGTGGCATGCCTGAATTACATAAATTAACGCCACCATTAGGAGTGTTACAAGATAAGGGCTTTAAAGTTGCTTTAGTGACTGATGGTCGTATGTCTGGTGCATCAGGTAAAGTACCTGCAGCCATTCATTTATGTCCTGAAGGTTTAGATGGAGGTCTAATTGCCAAAGTTAAAACGGGTGACATGATCAATGTAGATGGTGTGACGGGAGAATTAACGTTATTAGTTGACGAACAAGAATTAGCTGCTCGTGATAATGCTCTATTCCAAAAAAATGGACATCATCAAGGCATGGGGCGTGAACTGTTTGGGTTTATGCGTCGTAACTTAAGCTCAGCAGAAACAGGTGCATGTTCTCTGTTTGATGAGTAAGCCTCTGCTAAAGAAAAGTATTGGTCAACCAAGCTAAATTAATACATTTAAAAAACTAAAAATTACACATTAAATTGAATTATATTAAATAAAAAATAGAATAGAGGATTTATGACATCAATAAATAATTGGCAAATTATGCCAAAAGATCTTTTTGCAATGGGACCTATCGTTCCTGTACTAGTGATTGATAAAGTTGAAGATGCTTTACCCATTGCGGAAGCACTTTTGGCTGCGGGTATTAAAGTATTAGAAGTGACCTTACGTACGCCTGCTGCATTAGATGTAATTAGCACTATTGCTAAAGAGTTGCCTGAGGCCGTTGTTGGGGCAGGTACTGTTACTAACCGTCTACACTTACAGCAATCAATTGATGCAGGAGCTAAGTTTGCCTTAAGCCCAGGTTTAACGCCAGATTTATTAAAAGCAGGGAGTGAAAGTAGTATTGCTTTAATTCCTGGTGTTTCTTCTGTTTCAGATTTAATGAGCGCAGCAGATTTAGGTTATGATCACTTGAAATTTTTCCCAGCAGAAGCTTCAGGTGGTGTTAATGCTATTAAAGCGATTGGTGGTCCATTCCCTAATATTACTTTTTGCCCTACAGGCGGAATTAATTTAAAGAATGTTCGTGATTATTTAGCATTATCAAATGTTGCTTGTTGTGGTGGCTCTTGGTTGGTTCCTAGTCAAGTTGTAGCAACGAAAAATTGGTCTGAAATAACGAAACTATCTAACGAAGTACTTAACCTCGTTAAATAATTTCTTATATTGATATTTTAGTACGAAACTAAAAAGAAATAGGTTTTCTTTTAGAGAGCCTAGCGGTGCCATCAACTGTTGGTACTGCTGCTTTTACTTCATTTTTTGATGATTTCGTACTTACTGATTGAGTATTTTCATTTAAATCTTCAGCAGTTGTTATTATTTCATTAGGAACATAATCAAAAACATCATCTTCACTTAGCTCTTCATTTATAACAACTTGTATTCTTTCACCATTAAACTCAACAATATCATCATGGTAAACTTTTTTCCTTTTTTGATATTCGACTTCACCGTTGAGTAAAACATATCCTTCACTAATAACAACTTTCGCTTCACCACCCCCTGCAACAAGATCAGCAATTTTAAGTAATTTACATAACTCTATTGGTTGTTTATCTAACTGTATTTCTAAATAACTTTCTGACATATATCTTTTTAGCCCTTAAAAAGAGTTGTTTCTACTGCTTATTTTATCACTTTTTCAAACTAAGGTTTGACTATTTTATTTTATAAAAAACAGTACGTTATTAATAAATATTAATGTTGATAAGAAAAAATACTAAAAAACAACTTGTGTTGGTGGTATGACCAGTGTTCTAATCTCTGTTATTATTTATAGTGATCACCGTTAAGTAAACATAACTAAAAGGTGTTTAGTTAACGGCAATTATTAATATGATCACCGCATCATCAATTACTTCAGTGGTAGGAGAAAACTATGCTTAGTTATAAAGCACCGATAGCAGACATTAAATTTTTAATAGAAGATGTATTTGATTATTATGGACATTACCAAAAATACCCTGAATTTGTCGAAGCAACCCCTGATTTAAATGATGCAATTTTACAAGAATGTGCAAAGTTTTGTGAGAATGAACTATTACCTTTATATCAAAGTGGTGACAAGGAAGGTTGTACCTTTAACAATGGTGCTGTAACGACACCTAAGGGCTTTAAAGAAGCTTATAACAAATATGTTGAAGGTGGTTGGCAAAGCTTATCTCATCCTATTGAACATGGCGGTCAGGGCTTACCACCGTCATTAGGTATGGCTAAATCAGAAATGATGGGTACCGCTAACTGGTCTTGGGCTATGTATCCAGGATTAAGCCATGGTGCCATGAATACAGTACAATCGCATGGCAGCGAAGCACAAAAAGAGCTTTATTTAACGCGTTTAACTGAAGGTAGCTGGACAGGTACTATGTGCTTAACTGAGCCACAATGTGGTACTGATTTAGGGCAAGTTAAAACGAAAGCTGAGCCAAATGAAGATGGCACATATAATATTACCGGTACTAAAATTTTTATTTCAGCGGGTGAGCATGACCTAACAGAGAATATTATCCATATTGTGTTAGCTAGGCTTCCAAATGCGCCAGCAGGTACACGGGGGATCTCTTTATTTATTGTTCCTAAAGTTAAAACGGATGCGCAAGGTAATTTAGGCGAAAGCAATCATGTTACTTGCGGCTCTATTGAAGATAAAATGGGTATTAAAGCTTCTGCAACTGCGGTGCTGAATTTTGATAATGCTGTTGGTGAACTCATTGGACCGGAACATAAAGGTCTAGAATGTATGTTTACTTTTATGAATACCGCCCGTGTAGGTACTGCATTACAAGGTGTATGTACTGCAGAATTGGCATATCAAAATTCATTAATTTACGCAAAAGAGCGTCTATCAATGCGCTCGCTTACAGGTAAGAAATTTCCTGAGCAAGTAGCAGATCCTATTATTGTTCATCCTGATGTTCGTAAAATGTTAATGACGCAGAAGGCTATTTCTGAAGGTGGTCGTGCCATGATCTATTATACGGCTAAAATTGTTGATGAAATTGAAATGGCAAAAACTGATGCTGAAAAAGAAGCAGCAGATGAACGTTTAGGTTTTATTACACCTATCCTTAAAGCATTCTTAACTGAACTTGGCTCAGAAAGTGCGAACCATGGTTTACAAATATTCGGCGGTCACGGCTTTATAAAAGAGTGGGGAATGGAGCAAATTGTTCGTGATGCACGTATTGCAACACTGTATGAAGGTACAACAGGTATACAGGCGTTAGATTTGCTGGGTCGTAAGATCTTACTAACGCGTGGAAAATCATTAAAAGCCTTTACTAAAGAAATACTAACGTTTTGTAAAGATAAAAGTATGATTTCACAAAGCCCGCATAAGCGTCAAATGAATAAGTTTATTTGGCCATTAAGTAAAGCAACAGCTAATTGGCAGCAGTATTCTCTTAGGTTAGCACTTAAAGCAAAGAAAGATAGAGATATCATTGGTTCAGCGTCAGTTGATTATTTAATGTTTTCTGGTTATATCGTGATGGCTTATTTTTGGGCTCAAATGGCACAAGCTGCTTACGAGAAGTTAGCAACAGATGTTGAAAATCGTGATTTTTACCGTGCAAAAATTAAAACAGCAGAGTTTTATTTTGAACGCATGTTACCAAGAACTAAGTCGTTAGCGAAAACTATGATGGCAGACCCTAAAACCTTGATGCAGCTTGACCAAGAGTTGTTATCGTTTTTGTAGGATGACGCTAGGTTAATTAAATAACCTTTATTCGCTTAAATAGATATTAACCACAATCAATAGTTATAATCATTGATTGTGGTTTTTTTCTTTACACTTACGGTTAATCTATGTTTTCTTTAATCAGCGGCCGTTATAGTAAAAAGTATTGATTAGATTCGCTCAGTTCTATATTATCTACCTCTAAATATGATATAAAATGTAGATGGATCTTCATGATAAAAATTATTTTTTGGCTATTATTAATTAGCTTTTCATTTCCCAGTGCTGCCAAATCACCCTTTGTCGACTCAACTTATGTTGGTGTTGATTATATATTATCTTCTATTGAACTTCGTGATGAACGTGCGAAACCTAGTACAACTGCCTTTCGCATAGGAGCGAATAAAGAACGTATTGGCTTGGAAGCTCAGTATCTAAGAGGTAACAATACCGATAATATTTATCGTATGGAATTCGATTTAGAACAAAGTATTGCTCTTTACCTTGTATTGCAATCAAAGACTATCAGTGGTTTTGGTTTAGATGTATCACTAGGCTATGCTGTAACCGATATGACGGTGCAGGGGCCTGCAGAAACGTATAACGGCGAAGATACCTATTCCGGTTTTTCTTGGGGCATCACTTTTCATCAAAAAATATCTTATATCGAAAATACTCAACTTAGGTTTGGTTATCAATCACTCTATAAAGATGATGATATATCCATATCTGGTATTTCTCTTGGTGTAATCTACCAATTCTAGTTATTAATCATGCTATTTGAATGTATAAAAGTTCATAAAAAGCATTTGCGGTGAAAATTAAACAATGAAAGCTAATACAATGAAAAGTAACAAAATCAAAAGCAACGCAATAGCTTATTTTATTGCTATATGCCTAACGAACATCATGTTATTTGGTTGCGATACGGATAATAACGCTAGCGAACTCGGTCAAGCAGTTACGTTTGAAAAATTGCGTGAGCAAGGGCTATTTATTGAGTCACTTACGATCAACGATGATCATATTCGATTAACGAAAGGTGAAACTCATCAACTTAGCGCAATGGCTTTAACTAATAGTGGTGATGTTATCGACGTAACGGAAAGTATTGATTGGAGTTCAAGTGATAACAGCATCGCTACTGTTAATGAGCAAGGTTTAGTTACCGCTGTTGCCAATTCCTCGAATAATCAAGGTATTGTTATTATTATGGGAACAAGCATTAATGGGATTGTGGATGAAGGAGAAATTTCAGTTAGTGACGTTGCGGTAAGCGCTATTAACTTAATTCATCCTCAGCCGGAAGAGGGTACTATTGGTACCTGTGTGGCGACCAACATTACTGCAAATGTAAATTATGAAGATGGCTATATTTCAATGAATACGATCAAAGATATCAGCTTTAGTCTTGATAGCAATACTAGTGCGACTATTGATAAAAACGGTACCTTGTATACCTCATCACCTGACATTGAAACCAGTATAATAACGGGGACTTTAGACGATATTACCGACTCATTAACCGTTATTGCCGACCCACTCAATGTAGGCCATCTTGATATTTTACTTGATGATATAGTTACCGATGATATTACGCTCGCAATAGGAGAACGTATTTTAGTTAACGGTCAGGCCACGTTAACCAATACTACTTTGCCATCTTCTATTGATAATACTATTGTTTGGTCACAAGAAAGTGGTGACTATCTCGGCATTACGACAACAGGTGATAACAAAGGCACCCTAGTTGGCCTTATTGCGGGTACAACGCAACTTGTTGGCTCTTGTGGAGGCAATCAAACTACGGCAACCGTATCAGTAACAGGAACAGCTGAACTTGACTCTATAAAAATTAATAAAGGTAGTGATATTACCTTGGCATCATCAGAGTCGGTAGACTTAACCTTAACGGCTTATTATACCGACACCCCAACAAGCTTGAATGTTTCTGAGTTTGCACATTGGTCAGTTAGCGATACTAGTTTAGTCACGGTGGAATTGATTGATTTAGGTACAAACACAGCGAGTTATCAGTTAACGAATATTTCAAAAAGTACCGATGAAGTGATTGTTACGGTGACTTATGCTGGAGAAAGTAGCACTATAAATATCACTCTTGAATAAATACAGGTAATAAAAACGAATAAACCCAACCAAACACTTAGCTTTATATAAAGGTTATCTCAATATAGTAAGGTTTTGATGGTTCAGACGGTTTATAAGTTACACCAGATGCATTCAATAGGGGGACACACGTTTGTGTGTTCCCTATATTCGATCAAGAAGCGTCGATTATTTCTATGTTTTTAACGTCAATTAAATTTGACGATGAGATGTCAGCTCCTCCAAACTCTTGTTCTTTTGGCTCAGCCGTTCTATCGATGGTAAGTGCTGAAAAGTTGTATAAGTCATGATCAGATAATTGAGAAAGACTAACACTCTGTGTACTTTTAAATACACTTTCTACACGTCCAGGAGATTCTTGGTCCCAAGTATTAAGCATATGCTTTATTTGTTTTCTTTGTAAATTCTCTTGTGAACCACAGAGGTTACAAGGAATAATAGGGTAGCTCTTTACCTCGGATAGTTGCTCAATATCCTTCTCTCTGCAATATGATAGCGGTCTTATTACTACATTTCGTTTATCGTCACTTAGTAGTTTGGGTGGCATAGCCTTTAATTTTGCATTATTAAACATGTTCATCATTAAGGTTTCAACGATGTCATCCATATGATGACCTAATGCTATTTTTGTTGCACCAATCTTTTCAGCAAAACCATATAATGATCCTCTTCTGAGTCTTGAACATAAAGCGCACGTTGTTTTTCCTTCAGGTACTTTTTGTTTTACTACTGAGTAGGTGTCTTTATCAATAATGTAGTAGTCAATGCCTTTTTCTTCGAGGTAATTAGGTAGTATATGTTCAGGAAAGCCAGGCTGTTTTTGATCGAGATTGACAGCTATAACGTCAAATTTAATGGGCGCTACACGTTTTAAGTGTAAAAGGATGTCAAGCATTACGAAAGAATCTTTACCTCCACTTATGGCACAAAGAATTTTATCGCCTTCTTCAATCATGTTGTAATCAGAAACGGCTTTGCCTGTTAGGTGTCTGATTTTTTTTTCTAGCTTATTGCTAATAGCTTGTTGAGTATTCATTAAAAACTACTTACCACTTAATCACATTAGATATTATATTTTCGATGGTAAATTCTATCATAGGTTAAAAGTTTAAAGTGGTATTAAAGTTGTTTGAAAGGGGATTATTTCGACGTTATATTAGCTTAATAAAGACTGAAAAAGGTTACATACCTCTTTCAGTCTTTGATTTCAGTATGAGAAAATACTTTTACTGTAGCGGAGACACATAACCTTCAGGTTTTAGCGCAAGTACATCACAGTTAAGTTGGTCAATGACATGCTCTGCGGTATTACCAATTAATGCTGCAGAAATACCCGTTCGGCCTATTGTGCCTAGCACAACTAGCTCAGCATCAATTTTATCCGCGACTTCTTCAATGACTCTTTCAGGTAAGCCTTCTTCAACGTGAGTGTTAGTGATATCAATTTCAAATTCAGTCGCATGTGCTGCCATCGACTTTTTATGATGTTGCAGCATAGTATTATTGTATTCACTAGAGTTAAACTCTGGTATTTCAATTGCAATGTTAACAGGTGTGCCAGGAAATGAATTTACTAAATGAACGTTTCCTTGAATCAGCTGTGCTAATTTTTTTGCTTCTTTAGTAATTTTATTATTAAGTGAATTGTGCTCTGTTTCATCACTTCCGACATTAATTGCTGCAAGTATGTTCCCATTGCTTGGCCATTCATGCTCTTTTACTAATAATACTGGACATGGACATTTACGCAATATATGCCAATCAGTAGGAGTAAAAATTACCGATTTGAATTTGTCATGTTGATGAGTCCCTTTAATGACTAGATCGTAATTATTTTGGATTACTTGTTCAATAATAGATTCAAAAGGGCGATTATGCCAAACAACTAAGTTACTAATATCAATATCAGGCTTTAAATTACTTATAATACCTTCTAGCCAAAGCTCTTTATCTTTAATAACAGATTGTCGCATAGCGCCACGATCATCGTTGGAAAGGATAGTAGTCATCTCATAAGAGAAGTCAAAGATACTTAGAAAAGCAGTTACTTCCACCTGACCGCCACTTGCTTTAATATTGGCAGCTAAGTCTATTGCTCTTTGTAATGCTTTTTGTTCATCAGTTGATGGGTCGATAACGACTAGAATTTTTTGATAGGTTTTCATGATAATTCTCCCTGTTGTTATACATTGGTTAAACTTTATTAAAGCTTAAGTAATTTATATCAAAAGTGTGAGATTAATGCTTGTTTTAAATCAAAGTATAAGGGATTTAAAACAAGCATTATAAATTATAACGCTAGAAAGCCTTTGAGGAGCTAAAGTTCGGCACAATTAACAAGTTCATTGAGGTTTATGATAGTAATAAGTTTACCATCAACCTTAATTAAGCCTGTTTTATGAAAACGATTTAATAAACGGCTGATTGTTTCAACGGTAAGTCCAATGTAATTACCAATATCGCTTCGTGTCATTGTAAGGCGAAATTCATTGGCTGATAAACCTCTGGCACGATAGCGTTTGCTTAAGCTGACTAAAAAAGTAGCAACACGTTGTTCGGCATTCTTTCTGTTCAACAACGTAAGCATTTCTTGATCGGTTCTAATCTCGTTACTCATTAAGCGTAAAACTTGTTTCTTAAGTTTTGGCATAGTATTAGATAAAGTATCTAAATTATCGTAAGGAATTTCACATATCATCGATGTTTCTAAAGCTTGAGCAAAACTTTTATGTTCTGATTCGGCAATAGCGTCAAATCCTAGTAAATCTCCAGCTAAGTGAAAGCCAGTGATTTGTTCTTCACCTTGTTCATTAACGGTAAAAGTTTTAAATGTACCAGAACGAATAGCATAAAGCGCCTGCATTTCTTGACCATCAGTGAATATTTTATCACCTTTGTGGAAAGGACGTTTACGATCAATAATTTGATCAAGCGTATTAAGTTCTTGATCATTTAAGGTAAAAGGTAGACAAAGTTCACTAACACTACAGTTTTGACAGTTAATATGCTGTGCACCAGGGGAACTATTATTTAACATAGGCTACTCATTTATTTTATAGGAATAGGGTAAATTTTCATTTATGTATTTACTCTAATTTCTAGGATAATGCTATGGTATTAGAACATCTGGTGGTATGCAACAATAAAACTATAAATACCAAAGGTTATTAGTACTAACGCCATTATCTTTTTGAACGATGGTTTAGTTAAAGTATTTTTAATGCTACTAAACCCAATAGAAAGAGTTAACAGTGCGGGAAGAGTACCTAAGCCAAAAAAGAACATAATACTCGCCCCAGTATATATGCTACCGCTTGCCAGTGCCCAAGTTAAGGTTGAGTAGACTAATCCGCAAGGTAACCA
This sequence comes from Colwellia sp. 6_MG-2023, assembly GCF_030547765.1. Lineage (NCBI taxonomy): Bacteria > Pseudomonadati > Pseudomonadota > Gammaproteobacteria > Alteromonadales > Colwelliaceae > Colwellia > Colwellia sp. 6_MG-2023. Next base: position 65,262 of record NZ_JAUOPP010000006.1, read on the forward strand.
GCCCCAAATGGCGCCAAGAGTAAGTGCTTTTATTGGTGAATTTACAGGGATGGCTTTACTGGCTAAAGGTGATATGTAACGCCATAAATGCTTACCTAGGGCTTCTATTCGATTTAACCACATCAACCACTGACCTAAATATAAACCAAGTAAGATCATAAAGGTTGCCGAAATTAACCGTAGACCAGCAAGTGGCATTCCAATATTTTTTGCCGCGATAGAGCCGGTAAATCCCACAATTGCGCCGATAAAAGCATAGGAAGAAATACGACCAATATTGTATAAAATTACTAAGGCGGTTTTACTACGAGTAATTGAGGATGCTGTTGAGTGCTTAATAGGTCTCTGATTATTAACAGGTATTTGATTATTATATTTATTTGACTCAGGAAGGGCTGAAGTGAGCATGGTGGTAATCCCACCGCACATCACAATACAATGCCCTGAGCCAAGTAATCCTATTACAAATGCGGAGAATAAGTCTAGGTTCATTGAGTTAGTTACCGTTATGAGAACTGCTGACTTTGTTAGCCATGATTTGTACTGTCAGGTTTATCACTACTTTGTTTGGTTGTTTTATCATCCTCTTTATTATCAAAAAGAATACTCATACCTTCTTTTTCAAGGTCATCAAACTGTTCAGTTTTTACTGCCCAAAAGAACATATAAATACCCAGTGCTGTTAGTAATACCGCGATTGGAATTAAAAAATAAATAATGCTCATTTTTGTTTCTCTTGATCTTAAGGGCTATTATCTGAGTAAGCGTAGTGAATTACTGATCACTAAAATTGAGCTAACAGACATACCAATAACAGCCATGTAAGGTGTAATATAACCGGCTACAGCTAATGGTAATACAATAGCATTGTAGCCAAAAGCCCATAAATAATTCTGAAAAATAATGCGTTTAGTCTTTATTGATACATCATTTAAGGTATTAATACTTGTTAGTTTACTATTAAGTAAAATAACATCAGCACCGCTTTTGGCTATATCAGTTCCGCAGCCCATTGCCATAGATACATGTGCAGCACCAAATACTGGAGAATCATTAACACCATCGCCTACCATAGCAATGTTAATATTGTTCTTTTGTTGCTCTTTGATTATTGACATTTTATCTGTGGCGCTTAAGTTACCATGACATTGAGTTACAGATAAGGTTTTACCTACTTTGTCACAGGCGCTTTGATTGTCACCAGACAGCATCATTGTTTGATGGCTGGCATTAAGCGTGTTTAATAAAATATAGGCGTCTTCTCTGATCTTATCGACCAGATAAAATGCTGCAATAAGTTTATTTTCAAAAACGAGTACACAAGAAGCGCTCATTAACGATTGATCATTTTTATGCTCTGTAGCTGTTAACAGCCAGCTAGCTTTGCCAATACGATAAGGGTGCTCATTAACAATACCAGTTACACCTAATCCAGACTGAACTTGGATTTCTTTTGTCGGAAGATTAAAGTCTCTATGTTGTTTGAAAGGCTTAGCTAAAGGATGTTCAGAATGAGATTCTAAAGCTGCCGCTATCACTAATGCTTCGGCTTTAGTGTATTGATTATCATAGATTTCAACTCTATCTATCGCAAACTCACCTGTTGTTAACGTGCCTGTTTTATCAAAAGCGAAGCAATCTATTTTAGGCATGGTTTCCATGACATGAGCTGACTTTATCATTATACCATCACGATTTAATCGAGTTGTGGCACAAGTTAAGGCAGTTGGTGTTGCCAAAGATAATGCACAGGGGCAGGTCGCGACTAATACGGATAAGGTAATCCAAAAAGCTTCTTCGGGTAAATGGTGATGCCAATAAAGTGCGGTACCAATGGCTGTAAGTAAAATAATAGCGACAAAATATTGTGCTACCTTATCAGAAAAACGTGCCAATTTAGGCTTATATGCTTGAGATTTCTCACTTAAACGAATTAATTGACTTAAAAATGATTGATTACTTGGTTGTTGTACTTTGACGGTAAGGTTTCCATCACCATTAATGGTTCCTGCAAAAACCACATCATCAATTGTTTTTGATACTGGCGTTTGCTCGCCAGATAACATTGCTTCATTAATTTGGCTGGCGCCACTAATAATAATACCGTCTGCTGGAATAGCTTCACCTGGTTTAATTAACACTAGATCATCTTTAATTAATTGTTTGGCAGCAATAAGCTCTTCATTACTTATATTTTCAACATCATTCGCTGACTTTTGTAATTCACTATTCTTTGTGTGAACTGTTTCATTAATTGCAGGAGAGTTACTTCCTGTTTTTTTTAATCTAGTCGCCGTCATTGGCATCAACTTTAACAAATTTGCTGAAACTTGAGCAGCATATGAGCGTGCTCTAAATTCTAAAAACTTACCGATAAGCAATAAGAAAGTAAACATAGATACGGACTCAAAATAGACTTCTCCTTGCTCAGTTATTGTTGCCCAAGCACTGGCGGTAAAGGCTAAAATAATAGCAATTGATACCGGAACGTCCATCGACAATCTTTTAATCTTTAAAGCATTTATTGCGCCAATATAAAAAGGGAAAGCTCCGTATGAAACAATAGGGATGGCTAGAATAAAACTAACCCAACGCAGGTATATTTTATGATCTTCATCCATATCAGAAAAAGCGCCAAAATATAACCCGACAGCAATCATCATAACTTGCATCATTAAAATGCCACTGATGCCTAAACGCTTGATAAATACTTTGCTGGTTTTCTTATTACGTTGTTCTATTTCATTTGCTTTAAAGGGAAGGGCTTGATAACCAATGTCTTCTATGGCATCAAGTATTTCACTTAATTGTAAAACCTTATCTTGCCACTTTAAGGTTGCACGTTGTGTCGTTGCATTGACACTTATTTCGTTAATCCCCTTAAGCTTGGTAAGTTGCATTTCAATTAACCAAGCACAAGCAGCACAATTAATCCCTTCAATCGTTAAAATAGCTTCTTTTGCACCTTGATCTTGATAAATAAATTCACTTTGCAGCATTTCTTCATTAAGTAATTTATTTTTTTTCGATTGTAAGCTTTTTAATTCTTCAGGTATTAGCTCGGCGCCTTTTTGGGCTGGCTCAGTTCTAAATTGATAATACTGGGTCAAGTTATTATCAACAATAGTTTGCGCAACAGCTTGACAACCTATGCAACACATAGGTTGTTCTTTTTGATTAATGGTAACGTAAAGGTTTATACCGGATGGAATAACTTCATTACAATGAAAACAAGAAGTGGACATAGTTTATTGTGCTTTAGTTGGATCGGGAATGATGTCAATAACAGTACTTTGAGGTAATACAATGGTTTCTTGGATTTTCCAGTCATTATCAAATGGAGACATAGTTATTTTCCATTTCCCCGAAATATCATGATCAAAACTATGTCTAAAATAACCATTACCATCAGGTGTTAAAGCTAAAGAAAAGTCTTTGCTTTCTTGCGTTGGGTGAAAAAAACTAACATTGAGCAATGAAAATGTTTTTTCAATACCCGTTGGCTCTATTATAAGTTCATTATTAGTAAGCTGTAATGTAAAGCGTATTCCTAGCTTCTGTGCTCGTTTAACCTTTGCAACTTGTAAATTAATGGCTTTACCTGTTTTGTAATAGTCACCAACAACAAGCGTATCCGGATCAGTATTGGCAATTACATAAGTGATAGTTCCTGCAACAACAGCAGAAAATGGAAGAAAAAAAACTAACCAAGCCCAAGGCTCACGATACCAAGATGTTTTCATAATATATAACAATATTCAATAGGTTAAATTTGACGCATATTATAGCGCTTATCTACCTTTTGAGCTACTTTTCTTTAGTAAGATTTAATAATAAAAAACCCTAGTTAACAATGTGTTACCTAGGGTTTTTGTAACTTACATAGGTTGTTACAAACTATGTAATGTTTTGATTATTTCTTAAATTTTAATCTTGAGAAAGTGAGTAAACATAAGCACTTATTACATGTACTTTCTGTTCACCTAAAATATCTTTCCAAGGAGGCATAACGCCAGCACGACCATTGCGAATTGATTCTTCAATTGCGCGTTGAGAGCCACCATATAACCAAATATTATCAGATAAGTTTGGAGCACCCATAGGTAAACCAAGTGCTAAACTACCTTGTCCATCAGGACCATGACAACTTGCACAAAGAGCAAACTTCTCTTTACCTGCTTTTGCAAGATCAGGGTTAACTGAACGGCCGCTTAAGCTAATAACATAAGCTGCTACTTCTTTAACACCTGATTCACCACCAAGAACGTTAGACCATGCCGCCATTCCTGATGCTTTTCGACCATGCATGATAGTTTCTTTGATTTTCTCTGGTGTACCACCATATAACCAATCTTTATCAGCTAAGTTAGGGAAGCCTGTTGTACCGTGAGCATCAGAGCCATGACATTGAGCACAGTTCTGAATAAACAAACGTTGGCCTACTTTTAATGCTTCGCTATCTGTCGACAAGTCTTCAATTGTACGTGCAGCATAAGCTTCAAAAATTGGACCATATTTTTCGTTTGCTTGCGCAACTTCACGGTCATATTGAACTAAAACACCTGAATCTTTAGCTAAATTTTCTATTGTTTTTGCCTTTGATTCAGCAATATTTAGAATACCTTGGTTTGAACTCTTCCAACCTAAAAGACCAGACCAGCCTCCTAAACCGTAAAGAGCAATATAACCAAATGCCCAAATAATTGTTAATAAGAAAAACGTACTCCACCACTTAGGTAGCGGATTGTTTAATTCTTCAATGCCATCGAAGCTGTGTCCCATTGACTCACCTTCTTTAACACCTGTAAAGTTCTTTAAACACCAACGTAGTAGAAAAACATAAGCTACTAGTGATCCCAAGGTAAGAACCCAAACCCAAATACTCCAGAAGCTAGACATTATTATTAGTCTCCTGTTTGCTATCTGTATCAAAATGGCGTGTTTTATCGTTTTTCATAGTTTGTTCTTTTAAAACGTCGTCTTCTTCAAAAATAGAGTTAGCAACTTTATCAAATGAAGACTTACGTTTTTTTGAATATGACCAAACTACAATTATAATAAATAATGCCAATATAAGGAGGGCAATTAACCCTCTAAGTGTTCCATATTCCATCATAATCAGTTTACTTCAATGCGTGGCCAAGTGATTGCAAGTAGGCAATCAAGGCACTCATTTCAGTTTTACCTTTAACCGCATCTTTAGCGCCATCAATCTCTTCCTGAGTATAAAGAGGAATAGGGTTCCCATTCTCATCTTTATGGCTACGATTACGTGTTAACCAATTAAATGTTTCAAGTTTTTTACCTGTTAACTCACCATCAAGTGTATTAACGTTTAACCAGCTATAAGCAGGCATATTTGACTCAGGTACAACTGAACGAGGATCAGTTAGATGAGCAATATGCCAATCATCACTGTAACGACCGCCAACACGAGCTAAATCAGGACCAGTACGTTTAGAACCCCATAAGAAAGGGTGTTCCCAAACTGATTCACCGGCAACGCTATAGTGACCATAACGCTCAGTTTCAGCTCTGAATGGACGGATCATTTGACTATGACAGTTACTACAACCTTCGCGTATGTAAATGTCACGGCCTTCCATTTGTAATGCTGTATATGGCTTTAAATTATCAACAGGTGTTGTTGTTTCTTTTTGAAAAAACAAAGGTGTTATTTCTACTAATCCACCAATGCTGATAGCCAACACAGTGAAAAGAAAGAACAAACCAACATTTTTTTCAACTTTTTCATGGTTATTTTTCATGTTTATTCTCCTTAAGCTGTTTCAATGGCTTTAAGACTTCCGTCTTTAGCACCAATAGTTTTAAACATGTTGTAAGCCATTAAGATGAAACCTGCTACAACGAGAACACCACCTAAGAAACGAATAAAGTAGAATGGGTATGAAGCTGTTAAGCTCTCAACAAAGCTGTAAGTTAAGGTACCGTCAGTATTTACTGCACGCCACATTAATCCTTGCATAACACCTGAAATCCACATAGCCACAATATAAAGTACTATACCTGCTGTATGCATCCAAAAATGAACGTTGATTAAGCGTATGCTGTACATGCGACCTTGATTAAATAGTAACGGAATTAAGTGATACATTGCACCAATTGAAACCATTGCAACCCAACCTAAAGCACCTGAATGTACGTGACCAACAGTCCAATCTGTGTAGTGAGATAACGCGTTTACTGACTTAATTGCCATCATTGGTCCTTCGAAGGTAGACATACCGTAGAAAGAAAGAGAAACGATTAAGAAGCGTAAAATAGGATCATGACGAAGTTTATGCCAAGCACCAGATAGTGTCATTATACCGTTAATCATACCACCCCAAGATGGAAGGAATAATACAATAGACATAACCATACCAACAGATTGAGCCCAATCAGGTAAAGCAGTGTAATGCAAATGATGTGGACCAGCCCAAATGTATAGTGAAACTAATGCCCAAAAGTGAACAATAGATAAACGGTAAGAATATACAGGACGTTCCGCTTGTTTTGGAACAAAGTAATACATTATGCCCAAGAAACCTGCGGTTAATAAGAAGCCTACGGCATTATGTCCATACCACCACTGCATCATGGCATCAATTGCTCCAGGATAGATGGAGTATGATTTCATACCTGCAATAGGAATAACCATTGAATTACCAATATGTAAAACAGCTACAGTGATAATGAAAGCGCCGAAGAACCAGTTAGCAACATAAATATGTGAAACTTTACGCTTAATTAACGTACCGAAAAATACGATAGCGTATGAAACCCAAACGATAGTAATAAGAATGTCGATTGGCCATTCTAACTCTGCGTATTCTTTCGTTGAAGTATAACCTAAAGGTAAGGATATAATCGCGGATAGAATAACCGCTTGCCAACCCCAAAAAGTGAAAGCAGCTAACTTACCACCAAACAATCGTACTTGAGAGGTTCGTTGTACCACATAATAGGAAGTTGCAAATAAGGCACTTGTACCAAAGGCAAAAATTACCGCATTAGTATGAAGTGGGCGAAGACGAGAGTAGGTTAACCAAGGTGTATCGAAGTTTAACGCAGGCCAAATTAATTGTGCCGCGATGAGTACACCTACGAGTGTACCAACGATCCCCCAGATTACGGTCATTACAGTAAATTGACGTACAACATTGAAGTTGTAGTCTACTGCTGACGTATTACTTTGAGTCATGTTTTGTATTCCGCAGTGTTATTATTAAGAGAATAGTTTTTACAACGTCGTTATCATTAAATTCAGTTATAAAAACGAACTATATTTTTACTATTTATATTTGCATGTCAAATGGCATTGATATATTCAAAAAATCGAGCTAAATGGTATATATGCAAAGCAATTTTACCTCTTGGTGGTGTTATAAATCAACTGTTGCATTCGTTTAAATTTGACTTAGATCAAGTTACAGGGCTATTAACTCCATTAAAACAAAACATTTAAACTTGTTGTCTAATTACTGACTTATTGTTTTGATAAATAAAAAATATAAAAGCCAGACAAGATTAGTCAGTAAAAAACAATCATTTCATTCACTCATAATTTTATATATTGACTTAAGTTCATGAAAAATTTATTTATTTTAAGTTGTTTGTTTTTTTAGGGGCATATTGTCGGTTTTGTTTAAATGTGAAATAAAACGCATATGTTAAGTTTATTCTCTTTCTATACTATTGTGTAAAAGCGTAATCTTTTATAGTTATTGTTATCAATATAACTAATATTTCTTTTGATAATATAGAAAAAAAATATTAGTTATAAAGCAAGTAATGGGCTTTATTTAAATTGATTTTTATATTTTTTGAATAAAAGCACTAATTATTGAAATGAAATCTTAGTTGTAATGTTCTTATAAATAGTTGCGGGCTTGAGGTATCATAACCTGACATTATTTTAGGTCTGATTATTTCACTCTTGGTTGTCTCAATGTTGGTAACCAGGACGATATGGTATCTTAATGTTATTACGTGTATGTTTATGTTAATTGAAGTGGCATAAGTATGTATTTTTTTAGTTTAATGGAGTCAAGTAAGTATTCGCTTTTTGCTTGAACTTAGAAAGTTATAATGAACAGAATTTTTGTTTTTTTAGCCTTTATTTTTACGATAATTGCTTGTAAACCAGTAACACCAGTTTCTACCAATGATATCAAATTGCAACCTTCTTCATTTGTTTGTTTAGCTAGTCAAAGCCAGTGTCGGGTAAGTGTTGATACAGGTCATTTTGATATTCAATTTTCGCAAGTGGCTCAAGAAGGAAAAATTAAAACAGAATTGCCTTTTTATATACAGTTGCATTTTGATGCTTTAGGTGAAAAATATAAAATACAGAGCATCGCAAGTTATCTTGAAGGCAAAAGTATGTTTATGGGAAAGATACCTGTTTTTTTCAAAGAGGGCCAAAATAATGGCATAGTTGCTGAAAGTTTACTTGCTAATTGTAGTGAAGATGTGATGACGTGGCGATTATGGTTTACGGTAAAAATTCTTATTGCAGACAAGGTTCAACAACAAGATTTTTTCATTGATTTTGATAGTCAGCGCTTATAACGCTAACTAAGTTATATGAGTAAAAGGTATTTATTCACGTTTAATATGACATCTTATTAAAATAGATGAATAAATACCCTTAAAGCTTTAAGCGTATATTTAAATATTATTTGTCACATCAATAGACAGTTTTAGTTTTTGTCCAGGTTGTAAATATTTACTTCTGCTTAAACTATTCCAACGTTCAATATCACTGATACGCACATTAAACTTACTTGCGATTCGTGCAAAAGAGTCTCCGCTGCGAACTTTATAAGTGATATTGCGCATAACAGCTTGTTCTACACTTGCATTAATTCTTGTTACTTCATCACGTTTAGTGGATGCTTGTGTTTTTTGCCAAATAACAAGTTTTTGGCCTAGTTTTAATGTGTCACGTGGCGCAATGCCGTTCCATTTAGCTATATTATTGCTGTTAACTTTATAACGGCGTCCAATATCCCAAAGGTTATCTCCAGCGACAACAGTATGAGTTTTTTTCAATCCTTGCTGTGGTTTAGCTTGTTTTGAAGCAATACGTTGATCTTGAGATAAAATATAACTATCAAGTGATTTGGCTGCAACAGGAATTAATAAATGCTTTCCAGCTCTTATTTGATTACCTTCAATGTTATTTACTTTTCGGATTAAGTCTATGTTAGTATGAAACTTTTTAGCAATTCGACCTAAATTATCACCTGACTTTATCTTATAACGTTGCCAATCTAATCGTTCACTTTTTTCCAGTTTTGCTAAGTTAACTTCAAAACTATCAACTTTATGTTTAGGTAAAACTAAGCGGTGAGGGCCTTCAGGATCTGTTGACCAGCGGTTGAAACCGGGATTTAAACGTTGTAATTCAGTTAATGATAAGCCAGCTAAACTAGCGGCTTTAGCTAAATCGAGCTGTGATCCTATATCAACTTGGCTAATTACTTCTTCATTCGATATTTTATATAGGCTAAGGTTAAACTGTTCAGGACGCTTAATGATATCAGCGAGCGCTAATAATTTAGGGACGTAGGCTTTAGTCTCTTTAGGTAAATCTAATGACCAAAAGTCTGTATTTTTACCCATTCTTTTATTTTTTCTTACCGCACGTTGTACTCGGCCTTCACCTGAGTTGTAAGCTGCTAGGGCAAGTAGCCAATCTCCATCGAAAAATTTATGCAAATATTTCATATACGCTATAGCACCTTCAGTAGATGCAATAACATCACGGCGGCCGTCATACCACCAGTTTTGCTTCATACCAAAACGTGTTCCGGTACCAGGAATAAATTGCCACATCCCGGAAGCTCTACCATGAGAATAAGCAAAAGGGTCAAATGCACTTTCAACAATCGGTAATAAAGCAAGTTCGATAGGAACATTGTTTTTCTCTAATTCCTCTACGATATAGTACAAGAATGGCTCAGCTCGTTTACCTATTCGTGTTAAATAGCTTGGGTGTTTTACGTACCAATCACGTTGCGCTATAACACGCTCGTTTTCAGGTACATCAAAAGTAAATTGCTGCCTAATTCGATGCCAAACATTATTTTGTTGTAATGTCGTTTTGTTTGACAATGAAAAATCTACATCGTCAACAGGATGCATAACATCAATATTTTCATCAAAGAGTAGGGCTTGGTTTATTTCAGTGGCAGAAGCTATATATTCTGCTTGGTTAGTGTTGTTTTCTGTGTTGTTATTATCGTGCGACAATAATGTGCTTTGGCAGCCACTAAGAAAAATGAATGCAGGGAATAAAAAATATTTCATGAATAACCAGTGATAATTTGTAAGGGAAAGAACATTAAGTAGCACTTTACAGCGCACAAGCTTTTAGACTAACACGTTAAAATTGGTCTTTCCAGCGTCTAATTGTAGTGAAAGCATCTAAACTATTCGCTTGAGTGTTATTATCAAAAGTCATAGCACTGGATTGAATTGTCGCCTTATGACTTCGTAAAAAGGGATTAATTTGTTTTTCAACTTTAATAGTGGTTGGAATAGTGCTTTGTTTATTATTACGTAACTTATTAACTTGCTGACTATAGTTTATTAAATTTTCGTTGTTTGGCTCTACTGCTAATGCAAACTTTAGATTAGCTTGTGTATACTCATGGGCACAGTAGACTTTTGTATTTTCAGGTAAGTTTGCTAATTTGGTTAGTGACGTTAGCATTTGTCTGGGAGTGCCTTCAAAAAGTCGACCACAACCACCAGAAAATAAAGTATCACCACAAAACAGAATTGGTGTAGTTTGTTCTTGAGTAAAGTAAGCAATATGACCAGCAGTATGTCCAGGTAAATCTATAACGGTAAAACTTACTTCAAGTTCAGGTAACGTGACAATGTCATTTTCAGTTAATTTAACATCGCAGTGTGGTATGGTCTCTTTTGCTGGCCCATAAATGGTGAGAGGCCATTGTTGCTGTTGGCAATAAGCGACTAATTTCTTTATACCGCCTGTATGGTCTGCATGATGATGAGTGATTAAAATAGCATTAAGTATGAGTTGGTTTTCTTCTAAAAAAGTAATGCAAACATCAGCATCACCAGGGTCAACGAATGCAGCTTTAGTGCTATTAGTAATGCCCCAGATATAATTATCAGCGAATGCAGGCAAAGCCTTGATGATATCTGTATTATTCGATTTGATTGTGCTCATTTATAATTTCCAACTTGCTTAAGAATCAGAGTTAATTATACTGAGATTATCAGTAATACCAATTGAAATAACTTGTATTTATGAAACCTGCTCTAGCATTTCGACAACCCCATTATCCTAAATCTTGGAAAGACTTACCCAATGGAGATATAATTTTATCAGCTATTGAAAACGTTTTAGAACCATGGTGGCAAAAGTTTTTTGGTTATCATTTATTGAAAATAGGTGCTTTAAGTCATGAAATATCTTGCGAGCACAGCCCAATAAAAAACCAGGTTAGCTGTAGCCCGAATCCTTGTTTTGGTTCGCAACAAAATTACAATACAGATATTGTTTGTGAGCTTGATGATTTACCTTTACTTGAGCATAGTGTCGATGTTTGCTTACTTAGCCATGTATTAGAATTTTCTCTTGATCCTCATCATGTTATTCGCGAAGCAAATAGAGCATTAATTCCTAATGGTTACCTTGTTATTACTGGTTTTAACCCATTTTCTTTAGCTGGACTTAATCGTATTATTCCTTATAGAAGAAAAACAATGCCTTGGAATGAACATTTCTTTTCGCCTATGCGGGTAAAAGACTGGTTACAATTAATGGGTTTTGAAATTCTTAGTGATGAACGTTGTCTGTATAGTAGTTTAGCAGGAAAAATGAATGAGCATGGTTTGGCTAATTACTGGCATAGTTTTGCAAAAAATTATTTAACAAGTGTCGGTTCAGTATATGTCATTATAGCGAAAAAAAGGGTGTTACCTTTAACACCAATAAAACCCAAATGGCAAATAAGAGCTAAATTTAATCCTGTTAAAATTCCTACAATGAATGTTAGTTCTGAAAATAATAAAAGCATGCATCATAAATCAAAATTAAATAGATAATGACTCCTAATATTTAATTTAAACTGTAATTATCAAAGTATAAAATTACAGCTTAATTGTTATCGATGAATAACTTCATTTTATTAATATTAAGACAACCTTCTCTTATCCGAATTTATTTTATTATAGAAATAAAGTAAACCCATTGAATTTCCTTCTATAGTAATTAATTCTCTTGTTCGTAACTTGCTCATAGTTAGCTCGTCGCTTGTTCGAAAATCATTCAGATCGTGCTCAAAACTCATATTCACTTAACATTTAGTGAAAAAGTTTCAAATGTATCATTAAATATATTGCAATAATTAATGCAAATCATTATCATTCGCTCAAAATTACTACCTAACTCTAAAGACAATACATAATGAACTTTAAATTGAAAAAAACATGGCCTATCGCTGCAGCAGTAGCCAGTATTTTGGTAACTGTTTCTCTTCCAACTTTCGCCGATGAAACTAATACGGTTAATGCTGAAGAAAAGAAAGTTGAAAAAATAACAATTTATGGTAGACATAATCAATTGATATTGGAGTCAGGCACTGCAACTAAATCTAATATGAGTTTGATGCAAACACCAGCAGCTGTGGTTGTAGTCGACAAACTATTAATTAGTGAGCAAGCAGGGGCTACATTACAAGAAAGTTTACGAAATGTGAGTGGTTTATCTCAAGATGGTAATAATTATGGCGTTGGAGATAATTTAGCTATCAGGGGCTTAGGTGTAAACTACGCGTACGATGGTATGTATGGTGGTGCCGATTTAGAAAATAGTTATAACCCTACACGTTCAATGACAAACATTGAAAGTATTGAAGTATTAAAAGGTCCTGCTACAGGGCTTTATGGTATGGGATCAGCGGGTGGCGTAATTAACTTAATTGAAAAGAAACCACAACAAGAAGAGGCTTATCAAATAAGAGCTGTTGTTGGTCAATGGGATAATTACGGCGTTATGTTCGATGCGACTGCTGGCATAACAGAAGACACGGCTTATCGCGTAGTAGCTAATTATGAAACTTCAGATGGATACCGTGGTTTAAGCTCTGAACGTTCAGAGTTATACACATCATTAAGCCATGCTTTTTCAAACGATAATACAATACTTTTATCTGCTGCTTATATTGATGATGCGGTACAAATAGATTCTATCGGTGATCCGGTTCGGCTAATTGATTTAACTTTAGTAGATTCATTACCTGGAAATATTACTGCTGCTGACTTGGTAAATGGCGACATTGACAGTGGTGGCCTACAACTAACTGATTCACAACGCCAAGAGCTTGCAGGTACTTTAGCCTCTACTGATGGTTGGCAACCTTTTGATTTAGGTGAAACTGGTTTGATTTCACCTATCTCTACGCCGAATGAAGGTAAAGAGTTTAGAATCAAACTTCGTCAAGACCTTAATATTACAGATGATTGGACCCTTACTCATCAATTACAATATCGAACTTATTCTACAGATTATGTTCGTCAAACATCAGCTTATAATTATATTTATCATGATCGTAGTGGCACCATTAACCTTGACCCTAGAGCGCCTTTAGTTCTTGATGATGTTCTATATCCTTATGCGGCACGCCGACAAGAATACCGTAAAATAAACGCTGACGAGAAAACATTACAGTACTTTGCTGATTTGTCTAACACATGGAGTTATGGAAGTTTAAGAGGTGAGCACTTATTAAGTGCTAACTACGAAAAGCGTGATATGGAATATCAACAGCACTCAATTTGGGATGCTGATGATACCAGAAGCGATGCAGTTCCTTATATTTTAGATATTCGTAATCCTAACTGGCCAACGGGAAGTTTTGAAGATTATAATCCGTCATTACGTAGTAAATACGATAAATCTGCAACAGCTTGGGGCTTGAGCTTACAAGAAGTTGTTTATTTTAATGAGGAATTAACCGCTCGTATCGGTGGTGCTTACAGCTCTGTTAAGCAAACGTATCAAAATCAATTTAGTGACGGTAACCCAGAGCTTGACGCTGATGATGATGGCTTTACTTATAATCTAGGACTTAACTATCAGTTTTCTAAGTATTTCTCTACATTCATTAACCACTCAAAAGGTAGAACAGCTTACAGTGTATTAGGCAGTTTAACCGAGGATGATAACCGTCCTGATTCTGAGTCAGTATCTTGGGATTTAGGTGTGCGCTTTACAGCACTTGATGAAGATTTATTAGGCTCGATTGTCTTATTTGATACCGCTCGTACTAATCTACGTTATGAAAACCCGTTGTATGAAGATGATCCGGCAGATGCCGCTTTTAATATTGATGTAGCAGAATATTATTACGACGAGCAAGATAGTACGCAAGGTATTGAAGTTGATATAAACTTTGCAGTTAACGAACAATGGTCAATGAATTTCAATGCGACTTACCAAGAGCCTGTTACTGAACCTGGTGGAAATGCTCTAAGTGTAGTTGATGAGCAAACAAAAGGTATTGCTGAGAAGTTTGCAAGTATTTGGACTAACTATAGTCATCAGTTTGATGGCTTAGCTAGCCCAATAAAATTTAGTATCGGTATGACCTATGAAGATGAACGCTCTATTTCTTCATCTTCATTTGGTATTAACTATGCAATTATTGAAGCTTACACTGTTTGGGATAGTGCGATTAGTTACGCTGGCGAAGATTTTGATGTGCAATTGAACTTACGTAATTTAGCCAACGAGACTTATTATAGTAAAGCTATGTTTTTAGGTGGTTTACCAGGTGAAAGCCGAAATGCTAAACTGACTGTTACTTATAGTTTTTAATACTTAATTCGTTCAACTATGAAACATAAATATGATGTTTTGTTACGCACAATAGCCGCCATTTTTGGCGGTTATTTTGTTTCATCTGCTTTTAGTTTCGCATGCGTGCCTATTTTAGTTTGGTTACAGGCATGTGATAGAAATGAGGCAATCATGGTAGCAAGTATGCTCAGCTATGTTGTTTATTTTACTGTTATTATTATGAGCTTCAGCCGTAAAAGTTCATGGCTACTTTGGCGAGATATTGTGTTATCTCTTTGCCTTTTATTGATTACTTTTTGGTTGATGGATGACGTATGAAACCTGACTTTAGAAAGTCTATGATTTGGCTACATACCTACTCTGGTTTGCTCATAGGTTGGTTGTTGTTTACTATTTTTTTGACTGGAACATTAAGTTACTTTAATCCTGAAATAACACAATGGATGAAACCAGAGCTGGTAAATGTATCATCAACAAAAGGCATGGTTAATCGTTCTTTGTCTGTGTTACATAAAGAAGGCATTGATGCTGATAGGTGGCGTATTTATCTACCTGATAACAGAACACAACATTGGACTGTTCAATGGAGTGAGGGACGAAAAAGGCATAACTTAAGCTTAGGACCTAATGAAGGGGAAATATTAACACCTCGAGAATCTGCTGGTGGTAACTTTTTTCGAGTATTTCATTACACCCTACAACTTCGTGGCTATGGTGGCAGGTACATCGCTGGCATCGCTGCCATGTTTATGTTGGTCGCTGTTTTTAGTGGTATTTATACACATAGACGATTTTTTCGTGACTTCTTTACTTTACGCATAAACAAGCTTTCAAAAACGTTAACCGATTTTCACGCACTTGCTGGTGTTGTAACCATGCCATTTTGTATTATGATTTGTACTAGCGGTATTATGATCTATGTCATTATGTATATGCCCTTTAGTGCAGACCATTACGTTGGCGGTGAGCGAGAATTAAGCCGGGTATTAAGTCCTGGCTTAGAGAAAGTAAACACCAGTGTTACTCGTCAACTCCCTTTGAGTGACTTTGCTATTATTCAGCATCAAATAGCAGAACATTGGCCAGGCGATAATCAAATTCGCCGAATTACTTTTGAAGCACCGTATAATCAAAATGGTCGAATTATTGTCGATAGAATAAAAGATTTTACACTTTCTAGGCAGTCAGCGCGGTTAGTTTTCTCATCTCACAGTGGTGAACCGTTAGCCGGTTACTCAGAAGCCAGTACCGCAACAGAAGTAAGACGAGTTTTTTTTGGTTTACATGAAGGACATTTTGCTAAAGCGGATTTACGTTGGTTATTGTTTTTTATCGGTTTATTATCTAGCGCACTGATTGCTACGGGCTTGATTATCTGGGTAAATAAACGTCAAGAAAAAGTTAATAATCGTCATATTGGACATGCTATTGTCGAGCGTTTAAATATCGCTGCTATTAGTGGCTTACCCTTAGCTATAGTCGCATTTTTTCTTAGTAATAGATTATTACCTGTTATGTTAGCTGAAAGACCAACAGCAGAAGTTCAGGTGTTTTTATTGACTTGGTTGGTTTGTTTACTTCATAGCTTCATACGCCCAGTTAAAAATGCTTGGATTGAACAATTATCAATTACGGCATTAGGCTGTTATTTGATACCGATCATTGATTTACTTCAGGACAGTCAAAGATTAGAAAACGCCATAATAAGTGGTAACTCTGCTTACCTAACGTTTACATTGTTTATCATCTTTACGGGAGTAGCTTTTATGAAAACTGCGGTTTGGTTGAATAAAAAAGAGTTTGCTAAATTGGTTACAGTAGGGTGATAAAGTAATGCTTATTGTCTTTCTTACGCAGATTATTGGCTTGTTATGTTTGTCATTGAGTATGGATAAACATTTCAAATCTATTTTTAAAAGAGCGCTCACGTCACGTTTAAGCCTTTATTTTAAAATTTCAGGCTGGTTGACTATTATAATATCATTATTATCAGTTTCACTGATGTCTTTCACCTTTTCCATCGCCATTCTTTATTGGTTAGCTTTTTTGTCTGTTAATATTTTATTTGTAGTGATTATTTATAGTTCATCTTCTTCAAAAAAGTAATTTCTTATAAAGTTATATAAATAATATAACACAAGACAAAGAAGGTGATTTTGATCGTGTGAATGTAGCTATTCACTACAGCTATTTATTATCATTATGGAGCTAAAGAGTCGCTTATCCCAAATTTACATATCATTTTTACTTAATTAATTATCATGCACAGTGGTTAGATCTAATGTTAACGCATGATAAATGCCTGATGATCTAGTATCATATTTTTATTCTTAGTACGTTTTATAAAAGATTAAAAATAATGAATAGAAATGAGTTAGAGCAATATTTAGATAAGTTATTAACGCCCGCAATAATAAAGGATTACGCGCCTAATGGGCTGCAAATACAAGGCAAAGAAGAAATAACTAAAATAGTTACAGGTGTAACAGCGTCGCAAGCATTAATTAATAGGGCTATCGATGAGAAGGCTGATGCAATACTCGTTCATCATGGATATTTTTGGAAGAATGAGTCTTATGTTATTCGAGGTATGAAGCATAAGCGTATTAAAGCGTTACTTGATAACGACATTAGTTTATTCGCCTACCATTTACCGTTAGATATTCATCCAACGTTAGGCAATAACGCACAATTAGCAAAACTGTTAAACATTGATATCACTGGACCACTTGAGTTAGGTAATAAGTTAAGCGTTGCTATACAAGGCGAGTTAACTAAAGAATATTCAAGTGATGTATTCGCTCAAAAAATTAGTGAAAAACTTAATCGAACTTGCTTACATATTGCGCCTCCATCAAATAAGCCAATTAGAACGGTTGCTTGGTGTACTGGCGGTGGACAAGATTATATTGAGTTAGCAGCAGAGCAGGGCATTGACGCCTTTATTTCTGGTGAAGCTTCAGAAAAGACTACACATATTGCTCATGAAATGGATATACATTTTTTTGCTGCAGGTCATCATGCAACTGAGCGTTACGGCGTTAAAGCTTTAGGTGAATGCTTAGCAAAAGAGCAAAATATCGATGTTGTTTTTGTGGATATCGATAACCCAGTCTAGCGTGTAAGCACGAGCCGATAGACCTTGTTATTAGTTTACCATTATTGATTTTTTATGTATAAAAAAAGCCTACTTAATTATTTTAAGTAGGCTTTTTCATTTCTATATTCAGTTACTTATCTAATAATATTAATTATTACTTTGATTAGTAAATGTCATTTTATATCCAGTTGCACTATCAGCATCTTTCTCTAAAATAATAAATTGGTTTGTACTATCTTCATCAAGTGTTAACTGAGTTGATGCTAGCACTATGTTACTACTATCAAGGCTACCAATAGCATAAATAGAATATGTATTGTTAAGTAGTTGAGCTGTAGTAGGTACTGCAAAAATAGTCGTTAAACTTTGTGATGCTGTTTCAATGATTTCATCATTTAAAACAAAATATACTTTAACACTAGAGAAATCATCAATGATTTCATCTTGGTCAATTAAGTTAATTACAGTCATTTCATGACTATAAATATTCTCAGAAGTACTATTAGTAACAACAAGTGAATTTAGTGTAATGTCTAGTTCATCAATATAACCATCACCATTTTCATCGATATCGCCATCACCATCTTCATCTACAGCTTCTTCTAATAAATAAAGGAAGATTGTTTTATCAGTATTTTCATTCAATGGTAATAAGTGGTTACTGATGATTTTAGTTTGATTCTCAGATGAAACGACATTCATGCTGTAATCACCTGATTCAATAATTGTTGATGGACTAAATTCGCCATAACCAAGTGAAGCAACTTCCGGTGAATCATCAATTGCATTAATATGAAAGTCGATATTTTTTTCATAACCAGGTAGTAAATCATTTTCTACAATACCATTGTATACACGGTAGCTTGCTTCAGCACCAGAATCTGTAAATTCTTGTGTCGTTGAAGTAGATACGATATCAATAAGGAATGGCGATGAACCTACACCTGTGTTTTCTCTAATTACAATAATATACTCAGATGCATAAGGAAATGAGATATCTTCTGAAGTGAATAAAACGTCACTTTCACCTGCTGAGGTGATGTAGAAAATATAGCTATCTTGATCTAATTTTTGATTCTCAGATAATTCAGTATAGCTTGTTTTATTTAGTAATTGAGCTTCATTAAATGTTTCATCAGCTTCAGAATAATAAAAGTCTAAACCAGCAGACCAGTTATGCATGTTAAGAACTTTAATATTGAAAAGATCATCATCACTATCATCATTTAGTTCATCATCATCTCTAACAGGAATTTCATAAACTAAAACTTGTGGCGCTTTAATATCTTCTGAGATAACAATAAATTCAACACTCTCGTTGCTGATTTTTAGTTGGTCTTGATAAACAATTTCTAAATCGCTTTGATTTCCAAACTCATTTTGCCAAGCTAATTCAATATCATAAGTGTCAGGTTCATAAGAGAAACGACTACTAGTATTAGAAAATGTAATTGCAGAATATGTTTGTTCAACATAATCGTCATCATCATACTGATCTATTGTTAAATAAATTCCAGGGGCATTTGGCGATAAGTTATATAACTGCACATAGCCTGTTTTAGAGCTTGAACTACCACCACAACTCATTAAGGTGAATGAAAATAGTAGAACACACCATAGCGGTATATTTTGTTTAAATTGAAAATATAGAGAATTATTGTTTGTCATTTGTTTACCTTTTGTAAATTACCACTATCAGAACATTAAATTTAGGGCAATATGCACCCTTAGCTAGATTACTCAAATTTTAAGCAGTTAAGTTAACCTGGTTATTATTGTACTTGCAGATAGAGTGTATTGCTCGTAATAAGTTCATCATATAATAACTGATTTAGTGAAATTTACATAACTTTACATAACTTTACAATATTAACGGTATTACAAGCATGATTAAAAGCAAATAACACTACTCTTCGGTCATTTATAAATGTCAGGCTATAATTTTTAATCTAGCGGTAGTCGCCCATAAAATTGTCACTAGTCGTATGTTAAGCCCCTATTATATTTAACCCACAAACTCGAAGAGTTTGTCCTGATATAGCAAAACTATGTTCATCACCTAAAAAACTAACGGCTTCTGCAACATCAATAGGTAAACCACCTTGCCCTAAGGCATTCATTCTTCTTCCCATTTCTCGAGTAAAAAAAGGCATTTTTTTCGTCATTTGTGTTTCGATAAAACCTGGAGCTATGGCATTGATCGTAATTTTATCACGGGCTAACTTGGTATTCATACTCTGAACATAGCCAATTATGCCCGCCTTAGAGCAAGCGTAATTAGTTTGACCACCTTGACCGGCAATACCATTCATAGAAGATAAGCAAATGATACGCCCTCCTGGATTAATAGCTTGCTCATATAATAGCGTTTTATTAATACGCATGACGGCAAGTAAGTTAATATTTAGGGTTTGTTGCCAAAAATTTTCTGGCATTTTAGCTAATGTTTTATCTCGGGTTATGCCGGCATTATGTACGATTAAATCAAAACCGCCGTGCTTTTGAGCTAAGGTGACCAGTTTATTTCCTGCCTCCTTTGCGGAGACATCTAAAATGACACTTTCACCTTGTAAGGTATTCATTACCTTGTTTAGCTGTACCTTCATTGGCTCTATATCAATGCCGATTACAAAATATCCATCATCAGATAGCTTTGTCGCTATCGCTGCGCCAATACCTTGCCCAACACCTGTGACTACCGCAGTTTTTTTAATCTTTGATGTCACCGAAGGAGGGGTTATTAAATTATTTTCAGCGTTTATTGTTAAGGTTTGACCACTAATAAAGGAAGATTTGCTCGATAAAAAAAAGTTTATAGGATTTGATAATGCTGAGTGAGTCGCATAGGCTTCATCATTAATAAAAATAACATTAGTGGTGCTGCCTTTTCTGCCAACTTCTTTCGCTAAACTTTTACTAAAGCCGATTAATGACTGGCTAAAGGTATTTTCATCTTCACTTCTATTGGTTGATTGTGGGTGAGCAATAATTAATATTTTTGCATTGTTATCTAGCTGTTTAAGTGTGCTTTTAATCGTTGTATATAATTGTTGGTAGCTACTTTCATCAAGATAATCGGTTGCATCAATAATAACCGCTTTAATAGGCCTTATGGTTAAATCAGCTATACTTTTAATTATATGCGTTGGTAGCTGGAATAAGGCCTGTTCAATATTTGGGTTAATATGCTGACTTATACTTAATAGGGCAACGTTTTCAGGCAGTGAATTTTTACTATTGAAGCGCTGCAGAGCAATAGGCTCAGGAAAACCAAGCAACGAAAAAAACTTATTTGTTAAGCTCATGCGTTTTATTTTTAATAGAGTGATATTTTCAGTTTAACAAATTATTTTGTATAAGTGCCTAACTTTTCTTTAACTTTAGTGCTTCACTTAATTCACCTAGTTTTAGCCATTATACTTAGCGGTTAAACTTTAATGGTAAGCAAATATCTATCGTTACACCATCAGGTGAGCGATGGTTATATGCGCTAATTTTACCTTGGTGAAATTGACAGATCAATCGAGCTATATATAAACCCAAGCCAAGGTGAGGCTGTTCGGTGATTTTTTTATTAGCTGAATAATGTTCACGTAAGGAAACCATTGAATCAAACAAGCTTTCATTTAGTTGCTTAGGTAATAGAATACCATTGTTATGAACTAATAAAGTCACTTGTTCATCATGTCGTTTTAAGTCAAAGGTGATAACATTATCTTCACTAAATTCAACGGCGTTATTAACGACTTTATCTAGTAATTGTACAATATGCTCAGGTGAGCCTTTAAATGTTAACTTAGCAAGATCAGTATTCAATATAAAAGTATGCTCTTTATATACTTGTTGATATCCAGCAATACAGCCAGAAATAACGGTTTTTAAATCAAAATCAATTTTTTCTGTACTCGATAACATCTGCTCAAGCCGGGTCGCTTCGCTCATATTTGTTAAAATTAAATTTAATGTATTAATGCCTGTTTGTGCTCGTTCAATATAAGGATTACTTTCGATTGATTTATCTGCTGAGTTATCAGCTAATAATTTTTGTTTTTCTTGTATCGCCAGGTTTTCTAAAGATGTTTTTACTACCGCAATCGGTGTTCTTAATTCGTGAGATAAACGTGATGACATGCTTTCTAAGTAGTGATTATATTCGCTAAGTCGATTAACGGCAGTAGTAAAACTACGCGACAAATCACCTATTTCATCATGACTGTTAGATGGCGATATTTTGCCAATAATACGTCCTTGGGGATCAATAGCATGTTCTGCCTGGTTAGATAAGTGTCGAATACGTGATGAAATGCGTGTGGCAAAAATAATAAAGGTTAATGCCCCTAAAGTCATTATGGCTAAAATTACGGTAAATAACTTTTCTAAAGCTCTATTTCTTAATGTGCGTATACCATTTGTTGTTTCTTCTACAATTACAGCACCTTGCACTTGATTGTTAATGAAAATAGGGTAAGCAGCAGATAGCACTAATGCTTGTTTGTCTGTTGTTAATCGCCATTGAGACTTAGCTTTGCCTGATAAGGCATGGACAATATGTTCGCCACTTAAGTGCCCAGCATCGTAGATTTTGTCAATGAAATCTGTTGGCGGTTTAGTCAGTATTTTATAATACAGAGGAAGTAATAAATGCTGTTTAAATCGATACCAAAGACTTTTTTCTTCTTGATCATCTAAGGGGTCGGTTTTTGTTTGCCAAACGCCACTAGCTGATTTTAACGAGCCTGCACTGGCGAGTACTCTATGATGTTGGTCAACAACCCAAATACTCGAATTAGTATAGCGCATACCTTTTACAATACGCTCAATTTCAGGCGAAGGAACTAATATGGTGCCTAAACTATTGAGCTTGCTTGGATCAGCAGAGCCTATAGCTGAAGTAACTTCGCCACCAGGGCTATCTACATCAAAAAAAGCAAAGGCAATTTTATCGCCTAGCGTTTTTAAGGGAACACGTAATTCAATATTATAACCTTGGGGAGTTAGTAACCAATGCCCTTGGATCTGAGGCGCTGGTTTTGGGATATCATCAGGATCATCTGTAATGTTAAAGGCTGATATCCAACCGGCTTGTTTATTACTGATAATAAAACGATTTAATTCATTGTTAGTGTCGCTAAATGATAGAGCTAAATGATCATTGTTGGTGATGCTGCGGTTATTTTTACCACGAAATATAACTTTATTATCAACGACCTGAAAAAATAAATATAAATATTTGTCATATTTACCAACACTTGCCTTAAAGTTTAAACTTAATGCATCTTTTGCAAATAGTTGCTGTTGTTGATTATAAAAATGAGCTCGTTGTGAAAAATTTGTCCAATCATTAGATAAGCCATCGAGTTGGATCGCTTCAGTGAACTGATAGCCATATAAATCTTTACCTTGCTCTACGCTAGGTAAAAAACTGGCTTGGTTGTTAAATAAATTTTCACGTTCATGTAATGCTGTCGCTAGTGCTCTAGCAGTACCTACCAGTGTTTGCTCTTGTCCAAAACGTAAATACTTTTCCATTTCCCATACATATTGATAGCCAAACCAAGGAATGACAAATAGAAAGCTAGAAAGTAATAATACTTTGGCTCTTAAACCAACGCGTAATTGAAAAAACTTGTTATTGGGCATATGGGTCTGTGTTAGTCATTTCACTTAACCAGCGATAGCCCATACCATAAACGGTTTCAATACAGTCAAAATGTTCATCGGTTTTAATAAACTTTTTACGAATACGTTTAATATGAGATGTTATGGTGCTGTCATCAACGTAAATTTTTGAATCAGTCATTAATTGCGTACGGTTTTTAACATGTCCTGGGTGCTTGGCTAGTGCATGTACTAACCAAAACTCAGTAATCGTTAAGTCAATGGCTTTACTTTGCCATGTAATGGTCATGCGTTGACTATCAATTGTTAAGGATCCTGTTTGGGTTATATGATCATTATTAATAGGCTGTTTAAAAGCTTCTTGGCGACGAAATAGGGCAGATATCCGCGCAGTTAAGTGCGGTAAACTAATATCTTTTGTTAAATAATCATCGGCACCAATACGAAGCCCGGACACCGTATCAAAGTCGTTATCGCGAGCGGTTAAAAAAATGATAGGTAAACTCGCTGATTTGGCCCGCAATTGCTGACATAAAACAAATCCCCCTTCATATTCTTGATTCAAACCAATATCTAAAATAACTAAATTAGGTAAACGTAAATTGAAAGCTTGTGTCGCTGTTTCTCGACAGGCATAAGTTTGCACTTGATAACCTTGGCTACGCAATACATCAGCATAATTTTCACGTATGGCGGCTTCATCTTCAACAATAGCAATTCGTTTGGTCATTTATAAATACTTTAATAATTTTTGATAGAGATAAGTAGTTAACAACAATTATCTCTATGTTACAGAAAACAATGCCTTGAATGGTCAATACATTGCAAACAATAGCGCTGTCTCGGACTATATCTAACTTTTACTCTTTTCGCGCCTTATTTTTGAAATTGCCATATTGTTGCCACAATTGCTCAGCAATTTGCCTTTATTACAGCATATCACTGCCTTTTTATTACGTTTTAATAGCTTACGTCAACCAACAACAAGCAAACTTTACTTAATTAAAACTGATATAAAAAAGGAAAATATGATGACCAAGATGCAATCTACTATGTTAAAAGAGCAACTAAAAGAGCAACAAACAACACACTTAAAATATAATTCCTCACGTAATTATACAAAAATATTACTTTCAACAATGCTTGTTACTGTGATTACCAGCACCTCTGTTTCAGCATTTGAAAATGATATTGATAAACAATTAACATTAACTGAAAAGCAACAATCAAAAACGAATAATGAAAACATCGGCTTTGGTACTGGAGCTTTAATTGGTGGTATTGCTGCTGGACCTGTAGGTGCTTTTATTGCAGGTTTAGGTGGCACTTTAATTGCGAAGTTAATGAACGCGAATGATGACAACGAAGAGTTAACAGCAACGCTGTTACAAGAAAAGCAAACTTATCAATTATCGAGTGAGCAGACTAAACAACAATACCAAGAAAAATTACAGCACTTAGAAGAATCTTATCAATACCAGTTAGCTGCACTTGAAAATCAACAAAAACAAGAAGGTCAGTTACAAGCCGATAAACTATTAATGAGCCTACAATTTTCGACAGGTTCAAGTGATATTGCTGCCCACTACCAAGAGCAAGTAGCTGCACTAGCAAGCATATTAAATAACTCTCCAAGCATGAAAATTGATTTGTCAGGCTATACCGATTTAACGGGGGAAGAAGCACATAATCAAGCATTGTCGAAAGCTAGGGTTAATTCAGTAAAAACACTGTTAATGGCACAAGGTGTTGATGAGCAACAAATTGCCACTTTTGCTTTTGGAGAAAAGTCACCTGTTGTCGCAAATAACGAACAAAAAATGAGTTTTTATGATCGCCGAGTATTGCTCAAATTATATAAACCATCAATGTTAGAGCATAACCAGATGGCAAATAATCACTAATTATTAGAGTTAACTTAGCCATCATAGTTCGCTATATTTTGTGTAATGAATAGAAAAACTATGTTTTTACTTGATAAAGGTGTCTATTTCATAATATGTCTAGGCACTACTTTTAATTTTGATTAAACTAACAGAAATTTAAGTAAAAGTAGTTTGTCATGGAAAAGCACCAAGAATTATTAATTGCTTTAAGAAAAGTGATTAGAGCGATAGATTTACATTCCAAGCACTTGAGTAAAACCTCAGGTTTAACCAGCCCACAATTATTAATTATGTTAGAAATTGATAAAATATCAGGGGTAAACTCTAGTCAAGTTGCCAAAAGTGTTAACTTAAGTGCGGCAACGGTAACTAATATTCTTGACCGTTTAGAAAATAAAAATCTTGTTTCAAGAGTTAGAGATACACAAGATAAACGTAAAGTTGGTTTGTATTTAACGGATCAAGGCAAAGCACTTTTACTTAATGCACCACAAGCACTTCAAGAGCATTTTATTGAAAAATTTTCGAGTTTAGCTGGTTGGGAACAGTCACAATTATTATCTTCACTTGAGCGCCTTGCTGAAATGATGGATGCTAATGAAATTGATGCTGCGCCCGTATTAGAGCTAAATGCAATGAACGCCAGTATTGCTAACAAAACTGACGTTTCATAGGACTAACGTAATAAATGTAAAAAGTGCAAATGTTTATGATATTGATCAATAATGTTATTGATCACTGAGGTTTTAGACCAACCCATAATATCATAATCTTGCCCACCTTCACTTAAGTGAACTTCTGCACGGTAATAACTTTGTTCATCATCATCGGCTTCGTTGATAAAGTCAGGTTGCGCATATTTGCGTGCAAGTACACGGTAAATAAATTCCTGCTCTTCACCATGATTAACAATTAATGTCAGGCCATCATCATTAGATATATCTACTTGTATTTGATTTGTTTGTAGCTCTTTAGCGACTAAATCAAATGCAGGTTTAACCGTTTGACTAATAAATTTATTTACATTGGTTTTATTTGGAAAATCGACAATGTTTTTTAAACGTAATTGCCAACTATCGTTATTTTCATTATTTGTATGAGGGATGGCTGAAATTAGTTGACTATCTTGCTTAAAGGCTTCAATCCTTAATGATTTGATTAAACCGAAAATGGCTAATAATAACACCACAGAAAAAGGTAATGCGCTGGCAATGGTCATTGTTTGTAGTGCATTTAGTCCTCCAACGAGTAAAAGTATACTGGCAACTACACCAATCCCTACAGCCCAATAAATACGCTGCCAAAGAGGTGTATTGTTTTTGCCATAAGAACAAAGCATATCAACCACCATGGCACCTGAGTCGCATGAGGTAACAAAAAATATTATGATCATTAAAACACTAAAAAAAGAAAGTACTTGGCTTAGTGGGAAATTTTCAAGAAATACAAACAAAGCAACAGAAGAATCTTTACTTACCATTTCGCCTAAGGCGACAACTCCTTGATCATGAACTAAATCAATCGCACTGTTACCAAAAATAGTCATCCAAAATAAGGTAAATACTGTTGGTATCAGCATTACGCCGATAATAAATTCTCTAATGGTACGTCCACGAGAAATTCGGGCAATAAATAAGCCAACAAATGGCGCCCAAGCAAGCCACCATCCCCAATAAAAAATAGTCCAACCGCCAATCCAGTTCGTCTTTTTATAAGCAAATAAATTAAAAGTGTTGTGTACTATATCAGCCAAATAGTCGCCCATGTTTTGCAAATATGCCTGCAATAAAAACACGGTTGGGCCTAGAATAAAAACTAATAATAATAATATTACGGCCAGAATCATGTTGGTTTCGGATAGGATCTTTATACCTTTATCTAGCCCCGTTGCTACAGAGATAACAGCTAATCCAGTTATAGCGAACATAATAATAATTTGGTTTGTGAGCGATATATCAATATTAAATAAATAACTAAAACCAGAGTTAACTTGAGAAGCGCCTAAGCCGAGCGAAGTAGCAACGCCGAACACGGTACCAACAACGGCAAAAATATCCACTAAATGCCCTGGCCATTGATAAATTCTATCGCCAATTAAAGGGTATAAAGCAGAGCGTAAAGTTAGCGGTAAATTATGACGATAACTAAAATAGGCTAATACTAATGCTACAACAGCATAAATTGCCCAAGCGTGAAGTCCCCAATGGAAGAATGTCATTTTCATTGCTTCACGAACGGCTTCAATTGAACCTGTTTCAGCTGTTGGCGGCGATAAATAATGCATTAATGGTTCAGCGACACCAAAAAACATTAAACCAATGCCCATACCTGCAGCAAAAAGCATAGAAAGCCAGGTGGTTATAGAGTAATCGGGGGTAGCATGATCAGGCCCTAAACGAATATCTCCATAACGAGAGAAGCCTAAAAAGACAACAAAAAAGAAAATAAAAGCAACGGTAAGTACATAAAACCAACTTCCGTTATCGATAATGCTCGCCTGTATAAGTGTAAATAAGTTTTGTGCTTGTTTAGGAAGCAAAGCGGTATAAAGTAAAAGGGCAATGATCACTGACGAAGCCCCAACAAATACTTTCTTATTTAAGTGGCCCTGAACTGTAGTAGGCAATTTAATTCCTCTGATTTAATTTGTATTGATATTATTTTTATCTTAGTCACGCTGTAGATAATCATACATTATATATAACTTCTCCATAAAGTTTAACATTATATGCGTCTTTGAAAAAGAACGCTTATTTTGTTAAGCTAGCGCTCATAAAAATTTAATTAGTACACTAATAATATCAACTCGAAACATAATTAAAAAATAGAATCACAATACTAAAGGGATAATAATATGAAATTAACAAAGCTGCATGCGGCAGTGTTAACAGCGATAGCAGCTTCTGGCTCTCTCTATGCTGAAGAAGTAAAAACACAAGAAAAATCAAAAATTGAAGTTATTGAAGTCACATCAACTAAACGAGCAGAGTCTATTCAAGAAGTACCTGTTACTGTTACAGCCTTAACAGGTGATAGTTTAGAAAAACTAGGTGTATCAAACTTTGACCAATATGTAGAGTTTTTACCTAATGTTGTTTTTCAGGGGACAGGCCCTGGGCAAAATGAAATATATATTCGTGGCGCTGCAACGACACAAACAAATATTTCAGTTTCATCAGTGCAAGCATTACAACCTTCAGTTGCTTTTTATTTAGATGAACAACCTGTATCAATGCAAGGTCGTAATTTAGATGTTTATGCGAGTGATGTTGAGCGTGTGGAAGTTTTACCTGGCCCTCAAGGCACGCTTTTTGGGGCTAGCTCTCAATCAGGTACAGTACGTATAATCACTAACAAACCTAGCCATGATGGTTTTTCTGCTGGTTTTGATACGAGCACTGGCTCTACGTCAGGCGGTGATATGAGTAACTCTGTTGAAGCCTACTTTAATATGTCGTTAACAGATTCATTAGCTATACGTGTTGCAACGTATAATGATCATCAAGGTGGTTGGATAGACAATATACTCAACACACCTGGTGAAGGTGGCTATACTGGCAGTGCTGAAGTTATTAGTAGAATTTCTGGTGGTGTTTTAACAAATCCTCAAGACGTGCCTGTTATCGCTCCACAAAATGCTGCTTTAGTAGAGGATGACTTTAATACTGCGGATTACGCTGGTGCACGTTTTGGCTTATCTTACATTATTAATGATGAATGGAACCTTTTAGTTCAACATACTCAGCAGTCACTCGATACTGAAGGTGTTTTTGCTTACGATCCTAACTTGGAAGGTGAAACTTCAACGAATCGTTTTATCCCAGAAAACAATAATGATGATTTTGGTCTTACAACCTGGACCCTTGAAGGTCGTCTTCAGAATCTTGACATTGTTTATACTGGTGGTTATCTAGATAGAGATATCAATTCAACGATTGATTACACTGGTTATACTAATGGTGGTTCATTCTCTGCTTACTACGTTTGTAATTATGCAGGCATAGTTGAATCAGAACAAGAATGTCTTGACCCAACTAAATACTATAAAGAAGAAACTAGTACCTCACGAATTACGCATGAACTTAGATTTAGCACCGCTGCTGAAAACCGCTGGCGTGTTACTGCTGGTGTTTTTTATGATTCTCAAGAATTATCAACTGTGGGTCAATTCAAAATAGCGAGTACAGATAAATTCCCTGATATGGCAAGAACGCTTGCTGGCTCTGAAGGCACAAATAGTGATGGCGGACCTTTTCCTTCTGAAGTGAGCTTTGTAAATGATGTAACCCATACTATTGATCAAATTGCTGTGTTTGGACAGTTAGAATATGACTTAACAGACACTGTTACCGCAAGCTTTGGTGCCCGTTGGTATCAAATAGATGATATTTATAAAGGCGCGACTACCGGGGATGATGTTAGTGGTCGATTAAGAGCCTTTGGTGATGGTAGCGATGAAGCCTTAACTGAGTTTTTCGGCGCAGAAGAAGCTGCTGCTATACAAGCAGCTATTGCTAGCGGTCAATTAGACACTAGCTTACTTGACGATGACGGTACATTAACGGTAGATGACACCATTATCAAAGCTTCAATTGATTGGAAAATATCAGATGAAGTGATGGTATTTGCTTCATATTCAGAAGGCTTTAGACCTCCAGTGACTAACCGAGTAGGCGGCGGAGCAGCGACAAGTCAAGAAGGCGCTTTTGATGGCTTCCGTATTCCAGTGTACTCAACAACGGATAGTTTGGATAACTTTGAAATTGGTTTTAAATCAACATTATTTGATCAATCACTACGTTTTAATGCTACAGCTTATTATTCAGAGATATCTGATTTACAAACATCGCGTTATGACCCTACTAACATTAGTTTCTTAGTGTTTACCGACAATGTTGGTGAAGCAGAAATAAGAGGTATTGATGGTGACTTTACATGGGCAGCAACAGATAACTTAATTATATCCGGTGCCTTTAGCTTTATTGATAGTGAGCTAACATCTGTTAATAGTCAACTTGCCGGTATTGCTCCAGCGGTTGGCAGTCAATTACCTTATTCCGCCGAGTTCTCAGGTAATTTACAAGCACAATATTTTTATTCAATTGCTAACGATATGACAGGTTATATTAACGGCTCGATAAGTTACACTGGCGATAGACTTGCTGGTATGTCTATGGATGCTTATGTGGTAGAAGACGCTACTAATTTGATTTACGGTACGGGTTCAGGTTTAAGTATACAAAAAGAAGCTGATGTTTTCTCAGGTGTTAATTATCAAGACCGAAATGGTGAAACCTTTGCCGGTGGTCGTTACATACAAGATAGTTATGTTTTGGCTAATTTAAGCTTTGGTGTTACTAATGATGAATGGAAAGCAGAAATATTTATCGATAATGTAACGGATGAGAGTGCAGTATTGTATATTGATACTCAGCAGTTTACGCCTAAAGTGGTCTCTAATAGACCTCGTACTATTGGCTTTAGATTTTCGTATGATTTCTATTAAATAAAAAGATAAGTAGAAAATAAAGTTAAGTAAAAGTCATAAAACTGATACTTAATTAAGTGTACTAAAGCCGCTTGATATTTGTCTCAAGCGGTTTTTTATTGATAAAGTACAAAGTAATTAATTGAATTGCTATTAAGCCTTATATTTCACGGAGCTAAGTCATTGGACACCATATCGCCTCAATCATTTGAAACACAATTAAAATCAATTCAACAATTGATCCAAACAGCAAAATTCAATGATGCTATTTTAGCAAGTAAAAAACTCCAAACAAAAACGACAGAAAAAGTACAACAAGTTGAGCTATGGTATTTAATTGCTGTTGCACAGCGTTATGCAAAAAACTACGCTCAAGCATTAACAAGTATTAATACGTTACTTAAGCTTGATGATCATCACAGTCGAGCGAATCAAGAAAAAGGTTTTATCAATCTTGCTTTAGGAGAGTCTAAAAGTGCGATGAGCTCCTTTGAACATGCTGTGAAACTTAACCCTAGTTTAGTGGCAAGTTGGCAAGAATTAATTGAACTGTACCGAGATGCAGGACAACAAGGCAATGTTCAAAAAACAGCAAATCAATTAGAAAAATTAAAAAAGTTACCGCCAGCTTTACTTGCGGTCACTGAATTAATGCATGAAGGTAAATTATTAAAAGCAGAGCAGATTTGCCGACATTTTTTACAGAACAATAAGCGTCATATTGATGGCATGTGTTTGTTAGCTGAAATAGGGATGGAACTTAAAGTCTATGATGATGCTGAATTTCTTCTCGCTAGTGCGCTTGAGCTAGAGCCAACTCACCTTTATGCTCGTTCTCAGTACCTCAATTTACTTATTCGCTTAGGTAAATATAAAGCGGCTGAAAAGCAAGTTGAGACATTACTCAATGCTCAGCCCAATAATATTACTTTTAAAGTTGCCAAAGCTAATGTGTTAACTGGGTTGGGTAAAATAGAAGAAGCTATTGTTCTTTTTGAGCAAGCTATCTCGCAATCTATTTCACAAGGAAATAACATAGCAGGATTTCATTTACAATTAGGCCACGCACTTAAGGCTAAAGGTGAAATAAAGCAAGCGGTTTTAGCTTACCAAAAAGCCTATCAAATAAATCCAAGTTATGGAGATGCCTTTTGGAGTTTAGCGAATACAAAAACCTATCGCTTTAGCGATGATGAAATAGCCCAAATGCAAGCGCAACAAGATAAGAAAAACTTACCAATAGTAGATGAAATTCAATTGAGCTTCGCTACAGGTAAAGCTTTTGAAGATAGAGCTCAATACCAACAAGCCTTTCAATATTATCAACAAGGCAATAAACTTCAGAATGAAATAAATGGTTTTGATATCAGTAAAATAGAACAACAAGTCGAAGAACAAATAAAATACTGCACTGCAGAATTATTTGAAAAACGAGGTCATTTAGGCTTAGCTTCACCCGATCCTATTTTTATTGTCGGTTTGCCAAGGGCAGGCTCTACTTTGCTTGAACAAATACTTGCTTCGCATAGCCAAGTAGATGGCACCATGGAACTGCATAATATCTTAGGTCTAGCTTCTCGGTTAAGAGGGCGTAATTCAAACGTAGATACAAATAAAGAAAATCAATATCCTAAAAATTTACATGAGATTAACCCAGATTACTTTAAACGTTTTGGACAGCAATTTATTGATGAAACGCGTGTCTACCGCGAACAAGCGCCATTATTTATTGATAAAATGCCTAATAATTTTCTTCATATCGGCTTGATCCGATTAATACTGCCAAATGCTAAAATTATTGATGCTAGACGCTCGCCAATGGCTTGTTGTTTTAGCGGATTTAAGCAATTATTTGCTGAAGGGCAAGATTTTAGTTACAAGTTAGAAGATATTGGTCGTTACTATCAAGCTTATTTAAAGTTAATGAACCATTGGCATGAAGTATTACCTGATTTTGTTTTAACGGTTAACCATGAAGATGTTGTTGATGATTTAGATAAACAAGTGCACCGAATACTTGATTTTTGTGGCCTACCATTTGAACAGTCATGTATTGATTTTCATAAAACTAAACGTAATATTAAAACACCCAGCTCGGAACAAGTTCGACAGCCGATATATAAAAGCGCTACCGAACAATGGAAGCATTTTGAACAATATTTAGACCCTTTAAAAAAGGTGCTAAATATTGAACATAGCAAAGAGTAGCTATCCGGTTACTTTTCTAACCAAGGCGCGACCAACCATACGTACTTTGGTTGGTAGAGGCATACGTGTTAAGTTGGTTTTAACGGCGCCTTCGGTAAAAGCGGTTGCTTTAGAATAATCAATATTTATGTCTAGAATAACCGTTTTATTTTGTTGAGCTAAGCTTCTGGCTTTCGTTAACCCCGTTTTAATGTCACTGTTATTTTCAATGCGTACATATTCAGCACCCGTTGCCATCGCTAGGCCTTTAAGTTTAGTTTGTGGTA
The DNA here is from genome assembly GCF_030547765.1 of Colwellia sp. 6_MG-2023. Taxonomy (NCBI): domain Bacteria; kingdom Pseudomonadati; phylum Pseudomonadota; class Gammaproteobacteria; order Alteromonadales; family Colwelliaceae; genus Colwellia; species Colwellia sp. 6_MG-2023. The sequence continues at coordinate 98,674 of NZ_JAUOPP010000006.1, forward strand.
ATACTGTACATGTTTTTCGGTTGTAAGGAATTTGCTGTGCTTGTGCTATTTGAGATAGCTCCCCATCGTTAAATACACCGATAACAAGCCCTAAATTTTGGCTAACTGCAGTCGCTAATTCAGTTGCCGTCATCATAAACGCACCGTCGCCAACAATAGCGTGCACTTCTTGTTGTGGCTTAGCCATTTTCACCGCAATAGCTGCTGGCGTCGCATAACCCATACAGTTGAAATCTGTAGGTGAAATAAAACCATAGGCTTGGTGAATAGGCATCAGCTCAGCTGTTAAAAATGTATGATTGCCATCGTCCACAACAATATGAGCATCATCACTAAGTTGTGCTCTAAGCTCGTCAAAATATAGAGCTGGATTTACCTTCTCTTTTGAGTCATGTTGATACCATGTTTCACGATAAGATTTTTTATCCGCCGCAATTTTTTTAGCTGTCTCAGAAAAATCTGTAGTTACTCCTAAAGTTTTTAGCGTGCTAAGCAGTTGTTGACAAATTTGTTTAGCATCACCTTCAATAGCAATTGCACTTTTATAATTGGCATCGAAAACATCAGGGTTGATATCGATATGAATTAAATTTTGCGGTAATTGACCACCAAAGCTGCCGGTCGCTATTTCTCCGAAACGCGTACCAATAGCTAGCACACAATCAGCATTATCAAATGCATTTTGAGCCGCAGGGACAGCGGCAGGGCCAAAACAAAACCCTGTATGTAACGGATGGTTTGCCGGAAATACACTGATTCCTTGCATAGTCGTCGCAACAGGGCTGCCAATCACTTCACTAATCTCAATTAAGGTACTACTCGCATGAGCCGCGCCCCAGCCCGCAAAGATAGCAGGATTTTTCGCTTTCATTAGCATCTGAGCTGCATTTTCAATTTGCGTTAGCATACTCGCTGATAAAGCTGCTTGTTCGGGCTTAACGTAAGTTGGTAATGCATTAATTGCTGCTTTATCAAGTTGTAAGTTTACAGGGATTTCGATAAATACCGGACCAGGCTCTCCTGAGGTCGCGATATCATAAGCTTTATAGATAGTGTCGATAACCTCATCATGGTTGTTGATTTTAAACGCTGCTTTGGTAAATCCTGCAACAAGTTTAAGTTGGTCTAGTTCATGGAGTTGATAATCAAATTTGGAGTCGTTACGAATACCGCCAGTAATAACAAGCATAGGTATACCATCAAGATAAGCTTCAGCAATGCCACTTGCTGCGTGGGTAACGCCGGCAGCAGGAACGATAACTAATGTGCCAATGGAATCAGTGACTCTACTAATCGCATCAGCCATAAAACCACCATGACCTTCGTGCATGACTAGGTTGGGTGTAATTAGATCAGAATTATTTAATTCATCGTAAAGTTCAGTATTGTGAACCCCAGGAATACCAAAAGTATATTTTACGCCAATTTGTTCTAACGCGTATCGTGTTAACCATGCAGCTGTTTTTTTCATTATTTGGTTCCCTGTGTGTTTATACTCGTTAAGTTATTGATATTTTTTGCGGCTTGCTGAGCGGTTAGTATGCAACCGGCTAAAAAAGTACCTTCTAAAGATTTTTCACCATTTGAGCCGCCACCACCAAATCCAGATGCTTCGCCAATAGCATATAAACCGGTTATTGGTTGGGCATGTTGGTTGACTACTTGAGAGTTTAGATTTGTTTGAATACCCCCTAAACTTTTTCGACTGATCAGTGCTACTTTAATAGCAATGAGAGGGCCGTGTTTTTCGTCTTGAATAGGATGTGGTTTACATGTTCTTAATTTATCTGCTTTCCATTTTCTAGCATGTTCTATTCGTCTTATTTGATCATCATTCCATTGTGATGAAGGTCGAGATAAAATGGCATCGTAATCGTCTAATGTTTGTTGTAAAACTTCGTTATTAACACGTTTTTTTTGAGTTAATGCATTCATTTTATTAGTTAATTCACTAACAGTATTCGCAACGATAAAGTGGTCACACTCTTCTTGCATCTGTTTTACTAGTCGATGATTCCCTAATAAAGTTTCTTTTAGCATAGTAAATAATTTTTTATCACGGATCATTGGATTATGCTCTGCGCCTGAAACAGCAAACTCTTTACTGGCTATTTTCCAATTAAGTACTTGCCATGCATAGCCGTCTTTTTGTTCACTCATACGCCGACATAATTCATGGGTATCGAATCCAGTTACCATAGGGGCTGGACCAATTCGTTTTCCGTTGCTATCAAGCCAAAGAGCCGATTTACAAGGAATTAAACTTAAACCTTGTTGGTTAAATGTTGCTTTAGGGTGAGGGATGCCGGCAGCATAATTCCACATTTTATCTAAATGGGTAAGATTTCCGCCGATACTATTAACTTCGTCATGCATGGCGCCATCACAACTGGGGTGAGTGCCGTTTAATAGGTTTTCAGGTGCTGGTGCAAAGTGTTTAGGCCAATGTTCTTTTACTTTTGCTAAATTACCGGTAAAACCACCGCTTGCTACGATAGTGTTATCAGCAAAGTACAGGTTACTGTTAGTGTCTTGGCAGCCAATAACCGCTTCATCAGACTTAATAAGTTTGTTAACTTTGCAATTAAAATTAAAGTGAATGTTTTTATTTTTAAAGGGAGCAATCGCAAGCAGCATTTTATTAACAAGCTCTAGTGATGTTCCCCAAATTACATGGTAACGAGGTACTGAGTTACCGCCTGAGTATAAGCCTCGTTCAACCCAATTTACTGCCGGTAAAAACTTAACACCGAGATCTTTAACATAGTGGTAAATATCTTGATAACTGCTTTCCACATAAAGCTTCGCCCATTGTTTTGGGAAAATATCATCTTGGGAGAAATGAGCAAAATCATGCCAATCTTTTAATGCTATGGCTGGTGAGTCGATAATATTACTTCGCTGTTGTTCTGGCGTGCCTATCAACGCCATACCGCCAAATGCACTCCTGGCTAAGCCTCCAACCTTTGTTTCATCTTGTGCATCAAGTATCAGTATTTGTTTATCGGCTTTTGCTAATTCGAGTGCTGCGGTTAGGCCAGCAATACCTGCGCCAATAATAATAGTGTCGTAAGTTGCTTTGCTGTTATTACTATTCATGCCATCTGTATTTTTGTTCTTGTCATTAGACATATTTCTTGCATCACTTTGGTTGCCATAGCATTATCATAGCTCGTCATTTTTTTAACGCTATAGTAAAAATTACCCAATGAATCGACTCGATAAAAAAATCGCTAACGTGTATCAGGCTCTTTACTTGTGACTGTTATTATTGAACAAGATAAATTGAACCGGTTTATTAGTGATCTTTATTTAGGCACCAGTAAAATTGATTTATCTGAATATCGTGATTGGGCATTATCAAAGCTACAACACTTAATTAGTTTTGACGGAGCTATTTGGAGTAACGGACATCAACAAACGGTTCGTTTTCATAATCATACCTTGATAAATGTACCTGAATCATTAGCGCAGTGTTTACTTGATAATTTGTCAATAAACCCTCTGGTAAATAGTCTGTTTGAGAATTTAGGCTCACCAATAGATATGCGTGATTTAATGGCTGATGAAGACTTTTATCGTTCTGAAATTTATCTAACTTGCTTTAAACCACACAATATAGAAAGAGTTTTATCATCAATTCACCTTGATGACCGAACAGGGTTATTTACATTGTTAAGCTTATATCGATTTAAGCGTAACAAGCCTTTTTCTGATCAAGATAAACAAATACAAAAACAAGCGCTATATCATTTACTCACCGCAGCGAGACATGCACTTTTCTTACAACTTGCACGTACTGATGATAACCAAACGACAATAACTAACAGTAAATTACATTCTAATAGTCATAAAGCGATTTGTGATAAACAAGGTTACTTTCATCAAGTACAAAGTAGCTTTATTGATTTACTTGAAGAGAATTATGCTAACAAAACTGAATTGGAGAGCAGTTTACTGAAATTACCTTTTGCTTTAGATCTAGCTAGAAAAAGTTATGCGGTAGATGGACTGCAAGTTGAACTCCAACCCTTTAATGATTTAATCATTGTTGAAATTTGGCCACAAGGCCCTTTAGATAGTTTATCGATTAGGGAACATGAAGTTGTACAAATACTCGCGAAAGGATTAACGTTTAAAGAAGCAGCAAAAGAGTTAGGGCTTTCTCCGTCAACGGTGTCAAACCACCTTTACCGCATTTATCAAAAACTGAATATTGGCAGTAAAAGTGAGTTATTTAAGTTGTTAACATAATTAAGTTGTTAACATAATCTAAAGGGTGGCTGTGTTGATATGAAATGCATAACAACATCGCTAAGCAGGTGGCCAAAGTAACTATGTCACTGCAAAAACGACCAGAAAAGGGTTATGGGGAAATGCGAAAACCAAAGGGATAAATCAGGCATTGAGCAATGAGTATTTAGCCAATGCAGGTTTATTGTCACTTAGAAATATTTGGGTCAAAATCCATCATGGTTAATGAACCGCCCTGTGCGGAGCCTCATACAGGGTGGTGTGGGGGCTGGTGGGTAGAAACCTCCGGCTACCCGATTTATGTATTGCCATTATTAAGTAGAGAACTTACATTTCTAAATTCTTCTATTTTTATATACTGGCTTTTTTTAACTAAACTCACTTTCTCAGGTTCACCGATTTCTCTAGCTATAAGCGCTTCCAACTCGAACAGAACCTCCTTTCCATACCTATATTGTTTAGTGTCAGATTCGTAAAGTGAATTTATTTCAATGGATCTTTCCTCAGGATCGGCAATTTTTCCAAATTTACCGTATTCAAAATACGCAATTCTTAGCTTCTTTTTTGATACCTCACTGGCTTCAACAGTCGCCAGCTCAATAAGCTCTTCAGAGCGCTCAAGCTCTATTTGGGGGTATGTCTCTGATATGTGGCGAGCATTTATAAAGTAGCTCTCCATATCATAGAGCTTAGTAATAAAAGCAGTAGAACAATTGCTTAGCCCATTACCCTTTATAAATTTATTTAGGGTCTGTTTAAGTTTCTGGGGTTGCTCATTGTCTCTGTCGCGGTGAAAAATAATATGCTTAACATTAGTATTTTTTTCTTTCATCTTACGAGCCAGAAATACTGCCGAAGCTATATTGTCTTTTCCATAATAAGACTCGATTGCAGTCTTATTTAGATCGAAATCATGAAATTCAAGCAGCTTTTCAATCATTTCTGTGTTGCCATCTTCTGTTAGAACTAGGCAATCTATTTCTTGTTCTAGCGCAGATAGTTCGCTTGCAAGCTTTAGATACTCATCGGTTTTGACTTTTTGAAGTCCAGCAATAAGGTCTACTAGCGCTGCAAAATCACCCGAATCTGCGGCTACTAAAGATTCGTAATATGGTTTCCTAATATTGTCTGGAATTACTATAGGAAATAGACCGTCTTTTATTAAAATAAGATTAAGAAACAGTCTTGACACTCTTCCATTTGCATCTGTAAAAGGGTGAATTACTACAAAATAATAATGAAAGAGTGTGGCGATTACCGAACTTGAAATTGACTCTTTACTAATAATTGAATAATACCAATCGAATAAAGTTTCTAGTTTCTCTTCAATATCGACAGCAGGGAAAATCTGTTTTGAACCATCAGCCGATTGTATATAAACATCATTCGTTCGAAACTGTCCATCATCCATCAACAGCTCATGCATTAACACAATATCAAGCAGAGTAAAATCTTGACTGACAAGATCAAAAAGAAAACTAATTGAAGAAAAACTTTTACCAAGGCTAACGTATTTGTTTTTCAATTCTTGATAATTCGATTGAAGTTCAGCGTCAGAACGAGTCATGTACTGAAGCTGCAAGCCTAAGTCTTGTCGAATTAATGGGTTTAACGATCTAAGGTGTGATTTGCTTCCCACTCTGAACATATCATCGGCAAGATCTAATAATTCCGAGTTTGAAACATTTAGATCATTAATCTGCTCCTTTGACCTCTCTAATTCTTTGATAGAATCACGACCGTCAAGTGAATATACTTCATCAATGCTTATCATTTAAATTGTTGCCCTGGTTTTTAAGAAGAATGAATTGGCCAGAAAAATATTCAGTAAACTTATCAGGCCACCCATAATAACGAGATTAGTTATTCTTGTTAATTGCAAATGTTCTCGCAAGCCAACTTTTCATTACCATAACAAGTTTTTCAGGCGTGGCCATATGTATCATGTGTTGGCTATTCTGAATAGCTGCCACATCTGCATTTTGTTTATCTTTTATAAAACTAGCGATACCAAGGTAAGTTAGCTTGTTCATTTCTTCAAAACACTTCTGGCTAGGATTACCTAGGCCAATGAAAAAGTCTTTTGTTTGTTCTGGTATATGACTAATTGCAATCGCAGGTGCTTCAATTCCAGAGTAATGGCGTTCTTCTTCTTCAGTAAAGAACCTCCCCAAAACTGAGAGGTCAGCATATGGTAAATAGCTACCATCAGTATTTTTAACTCTTTGTGTATTATAGAAATTATCTTGATACTTTAATATATCTATTGTTGCGTAACCTAAATCTGGGCACACTGCTAAGTGGCTGTCCATATAATTTAAATCTTGAATAGCATCAATATAAATTAGGCCTTTTACTCTTTCTGGAAAATGCCTTCCAAGATGATTTAACTCACCTCCTGCAAAAGAGTGACCTGCAAAAATAGCATTATCAATATTCATTTTATTTAAAATAGTAATTATGTCTTTGGCTAACCTAGCTGTTGAATAATTTTCATTGCGAGATTCTGAGTTTCCATGACCTACACGAGTTATACCGATAACTCTATATGAATCAACAAACGAAGAAACTAATGGGTCAAATGTATGGGCATTAAGTGCAAGGCCAGCAAGAAATACAAGAGTAGTACCTTTTCCACCCCAATCAACCACCTCCAATTTTATATTGTCGCCCATTTCTACGTAATGTATTTTGTGCTGTGTTGTATCTACCCATTCACTCGCATTGGTCATATTTAGAAATAACGATAAAATTATAATTAATGTAATCTTAATGATTTGATACTCCGTAACTGAATTAGACGTTTTGCAACTAGCAATTTTATAGTGCGCTCGTCGCGCATATTTCTGCCGATGCCACGCTCATGTACTTAATGAGTCCTTTTTTTTAACAAATAACTTAATACATTGCTATATATAATTTCTTATTAGTACTAAAGATATTTATAAAAGATTAAAAACTTAAAAAGCGCATTTAGCATGTGACTAAAATTTAATTTTTTATTTAATATTAATATATATATCAGATGACTATATGATTTATTGATAATGGTAAGGAAAGCGTAAGGACTAAATAAAATATTTGAGGATAATGATTACAATTAAAAAATTAATTAATCATTAAAAGAGAGTTTCCATGCAAAATATTAAAAATTATTTGAGTAAAATTTATGCCGTAATCATACTCATGATTATTGTGCCATTTGCTAATGCCGGAATTATCACCTCATATTATTTTACTGGGCAATGCCAAGATTGCTATGCAAACGCTGATGGTTCATATGGAACCGCTGAGGCAATATTAGAGTTAGTCGATTATACTTGGGGCGATGCCATTTTACTCACTAATTTTGTTTCTTTCGAATACTTCGATACCGATTTATTCAGTGGATTTTCAGTTACTGATATTAATAGTATCGATAGTCTTTCAGGTACTCTTATTAACAATGATTTTGAAATTACAGCAGGTAAGTTTTTCTTTGAATCGCTCAGTTTTAGTGATCCATTAGTAACCGCATGGGAAACAGGTTGTGTATTTGGTGCAATAACCGGCAGTATAAACTGCAGAGACATTGAACCTGACACTGGTGGCGGTAGTGGCGGTGGTGGCGGGGCACATGGTTCAAAAGATTTTGGTAGCTCTCCTAATTGGGTTGAGATTATTGATGATTCAATCGCTGATCCGATAATACACGAGGTACCTGAACCATCAACATTTGCCATTTTAGCATTCGGTATAATGTTATTGGTATCTCGTCATAAAATAAGCATCTAAGCACTACCGTTAGTGCTGAATATAGAAATTACTTCATCCGTTTAGCCTAACTAACTTAGACACCCATTTTGATTATAAATAAAAATGGGTGTCTAAGTTAAATTCATCCAAGTTACATTGAGTTAAGTTCATAAGGAAAAAATAAAATGGAAAAAGTATATTTTAAAGTAATGATATTATCTTTGCTCATATCGGCCTGTAGTTTATTTAACTTGGCCAATGCGACGCTCATGTTGAATATAGATCTGACCAGCGGTAAGTTATTAGGTGCTTCTAATATAAACATCAACGGTAAGCTTTATGATGTAAGCTTTGTTGATGGCACTTGTCCTGACTTGTTTAGCGGATGTGATGAACAGAGCGATTTTTCCTGGCAAACCGAAGAAGAAAGTAAAGTCGCATCATTGGCATTATTAAATGATGTCTTTGTAGATTCAGTTGATGGTTTATTTGATTCGTTACCTGATTTAACTTTTGGTTGCAGTAGTGATACCTACAATGATTGTTTTGTAATCACGCCATACAAAAGTAATACAAATAACACACTCTTTGGCGTAATGGCATTAAATAATAGCAATCCTAATTGGGACACAACGAGTCCTTTTACAGTGGGTATAGGTTTAAATACCGGTATTTCTAACTCCTCAACTTACGCAGTATGGAGCAGCCCTAAGCCGTTGCAAGCGGTAACAGAGCCAACGACACTGACTATTTTTGCATTAGGGTTAATAGGTTTGACATTGCGTCGTTGCAATAAGGAGTCTTAAATAAATATTGCTTGTTTAAAATCAATAACCAATAACCAGTGAGGTTGATCGCGTAAGTAAGTTGGTATTATTGGCCTTCAAAACTAATATAGACCGCTATGTTAGTTTTGAAAAATTAGCCCTCGCCTAGCGATTTTATCTTCCACCTGCTTTAATTTTGTTTATAAATAAAGGTGGGTGTCCACGTTAAATCATATCCACGTTAAATCACGTTAAATTTTCTGTCCACGTTAAACTTTCACGTTAAATTTTAGGTGAATTTATGGTTGTTATCTTTTTTCGTAGAAAGTTAATAATCGAAGAATTGAGGAAAGTGTTGTCAATAATATTAATTTATTGCAACAACCTAAAAATAAACTAGAAAGATACAAATTCATCAATGAAATACGTTAATTGAAATATGTTAACTATTTTATCTAGCTTATCTAATTTATCGATTAAATTTGTATTTTATATACCACTTATCATTATTAATGATTTCTTTATGCAACTTAATTGGTTATAGACTGTAATATACCGTAAAAAAATATATGGGGAAGTATGCTTATATTTAATCGAGAGAGTAACAGTGCTATTTTATTAGCAGGTATATTTGCGCTTATTGTAGGCGTTGGCGTGGCTCGTTTTGTGTTTACTTCGCTGCTACCTGCAATGTTAGAAGATAGTATTACTATTGCCTATGCTGGCGTGCTGGCTTCCATCAACTATGTCGGCTATTTAACTGGCTCTATTTTCTCTGTTTTTATTAAAGATATTCATTCTAAAGTTAAATACTTCAGGTTTGGACTGTTTATTTGTGTCATCTCCTCTTTTATTTTAGGCGTTACTGACAATAGTACAATCTGGTTTATTGCAAGGCTATTTGCTGGGTTTGGAGCAGCAATGGCCTTGGTTGTAGGATCGGCCGTTGTCATGTTAAAGCTAAAGTCGGTAAATAAAACCAAAGCGATGGGGATACACTTTAGTGGTTTAGGCTTTTCAATACTCATTACTGATCTGGTTATGAGGGGCGTATTTTATGCTGGCGGAAATTGGCAAGATGCATGGATCATCTTAGCGATATTAGGAGCATTGTTATCGTGTTATTCCGCTTATGTTTTACGGTTTGATAAACAGCCTAACAATGAAGTGGTTAAACACAAATTTGATAAGTCGTTATTTTCTCCGATGGTGATCATTTTAATATTGGCTTATTTTACCGAAGGTATTGGTATGGTTGTACAAGCAACTTTTCTACCCGACATTGTCAATTCGTTACAAGGGCTAGACGGCTATGGTGGATATGTCTGGTTAGCAGTAGGTATTGCTGGTGTTCCATCATGTATTATATGGATGCGTTTAGCACACCGTTTTGGCAGCATTAATATTATGATTGTTGCTATGCTATTACAGATTGTTGGTATTATAATTCCTACCCTTTCTAGCAATATTGTAATGAACCTTATTAGTGGTTTGCTTTTTGGTGCTACCTTTATCGGATTAGTGTCTTTATTTATGAATTTTGGTGGTCAACTTTCTAAGAAAAATCCTGTGTTTATTATGGGAGCAATTACATCTGCTTATGGCATAGGGCAAATTTTAGGTCCATTATATTCAGTTGCATTAATAAAACAATTTGGTAATTATAATGAGGCGTTATATTTAACCGCGACCATTGTTACTATGGGTATTTTACTATTAACTTATGCAAAAATTAATTATAAAGAAGCTAAAGATACTGCTCAATAGTATCTTTACTATGGTGTTTTCTATCTTTCAATTACACGTTCAAATGGTGGTAAAGAGTCAAGTAATTGCTTACCGTATCTTTTAGTTACTACCCGTTTATCCATCAAAGTGATTACGCCTTCGTCTTTTTCATTACGCAATAATCGCCCACAGGCTTGTACAAGTTTTTTAGACGTGTCAGGTACTGATAATGACATAAAAGGATTGCCTCCTTTTGCCGTAATATATTCGGCTTGAGCTTGTTCAACGGGAGAGGTTGGTACAGAAAAAGGCAGCTTTGTGATAATTAAATTGTTTAAGTAATTACCAGGTAAATCTAAACCTTCAGAAAAGCTTTGTGTGCCAAAAATAATACTGTTTTTATTGTTGTCACAATTCTTCTTATGTTTTTCAATGATATGTTGGCGAGAATGCTCTCCCTGTACCGCAATATCAAGTTGATTTTTTTCTCGTAACGCTTGTGCAACTTTTTCCATTTGCCAATAAGAAGAAAAAAGTACTAAGCTGGCACTACCTTGCTCTAAATACTTAGGTAGTTTATCTATCAGTTCGTCGGTGAATTGCATGGCACTTGGTTCGTTCGTCATTTTTGCAACAACCAGTTGAGCATTATTTTGATAATCAAATGGTGACGTTACCTGTTGATACTGGCTACCATCATCGTTTCTTAAACCAGCTTGAAAACGAAAGTTATCAAAGGAATTTAAGGCAAGTAATGTCGCTGAGCATAATACAGCGCCTTCACATTGACTCCAAAGTTTATCTTCTAACGTAAATCCGACTTCTATTGGCGAAGCACACAATAAATAGTCTTGTCGAGCACTAGCTTTAACAGGATCTTGAATTTGAATCCACCTTGCCATTGGTGCAGCTTTATCACTGTCTGTTTTAGCGTACATGTGCCAAAGCGACTGTAAATTTTCTAACCTTTGTATCATAAAGCCAGCCTCACTTAAAACAGGCTCAGCAAGATACATTTGGCAATCACCATCTTTTACTGCTTCAATTAAGGCATTATAAAGTTTGTTTAAGTGGCTTAATGATTTTTTGCTTAATTCATTACAATCTTCAGCCCAATTTTTTAATGATTTAGGAATTATGCCATTGTCGAAGCGGTAAACCTTATCGTCATTGTTTTTGAAATTATTGCTATTGTCTGTGGCATTATTTTCTAGAAAATAGGTTTTTGCATTATTATCAACAAACGTAAGTACTTTCTGCATTTCTATTAATAAATCTTGGCAGTCATCGCTAAGCTTTAATGCCGGAGAAATAGCACGTTGAGATTTAATCAACTTCGCCATTTTATCACCCGTCTCCCTTAACTTAGTTAGCCAATCAATAGCACCACGTAAGGTAACGCTTGCACTCGAATGGTCTCGGGTCACTTTAGGTAAATGGTGCGCTTCATCAATAATATAAAAAGTTTCATCGGGAGGGGATAATATTTTACCGCCACCTAATTCAAGGTCCGCTAACAATAAGCTATGATTGACGACTAACACGTGAGCCTGTTCCATTGTTTCTCGAGCTTTATGAAATGGGCAGTGATGATGTTCTGATAACGTTTTTAAACAACTATGTTTATCACTTTGTACTTGAGACCAAATATGGTGCGGGATAGGGCTTTTCCATGAATCTATGTCACCGTGCCAAGAGCCGTCAGTTAATGCCTTATGCATAGCATTTAATGTACGAATATCGCTCGCTTGTGGTTTTTCAGCAAAAGTAAAACCTGCTTGAGGGGAATCAGTCGCGACAGCTTGTGTTAGTTTTTGTCTGCATACATAACGTTGTCGGCCTTTAACTAAGGCAAAATCAAATTTTAAGCCGGCATATTTTTTTAAAAAAGGTAAGTCTTTATCAACCAGTTGCTCTTGTAATGCTACGGTTGCAGTAGAAATACAAACTTTTTTGTCACGCGCTAAGGCTAAAGGAATAGCACCTAAACTATAAGCAAGAGATTTACCTGTACCCGTGCCAGCTTCTATCGCGATAATTTTTCTATCTTTACTGTATTCACCGGCTAAGGTTTTTGCTATTTCAGCAATCAAAAACGTTTGTTGCTTTCTAGGGTTAAAGTTACTTAAATTCTCACCAATTGCTTTATATGATTGACGGATTATGAGTTTTAACTTGTCAGTTAGCATTTAAGGCAGTTTCCAAAGGTAAGATTATAAAGTACACTGCTGTATATATTAACAGGCTTTGTTTTTTCTCTCTATTTAATTTTAAAAAATATGCAAACTAATCTGCCACAACAAATACAACAGGGCTTTTTACTTAGTCGCCAAGTGCAAGATAAAGGTAACGATTTACAGATAACATTGTGGTTAAAAACTGAAAAAGGAGCACAAAAACTTGTTATTTATAATGAATTAGCCGTTTTTTTTGTTGAGCAACCGCAGGCAAAGCAAGCAGAGGCTATATTACAACACCAAGGAATATCGCTTGTTAAGCAGCAGTTATTAGAATTAAAAACCTTTACTCAACTATATGTTCATGGATTTTATTTTGCTAATTTATCGCAATTTTATCGTGCGCGAGAATGTCTTAGAGCAAAAAAAATTAAGTGTTATGAAGATGATATACGTCCTGATGATCGTTATTTAATGGAGCGATTTATTACTGCTGATATAGATTTTTTATTTAGCCGTAATAGCATGAATCACGAAACACATAACACTTATCTTAATCCTCTTAAAGTTAAGTGTAAAAAGTCAGCGCAGCCGTTAGCAATTCATTTGAGTATGTTATCACTTGATATTGAATGTTCTATGGCAGGAGAGCTTTATTCAATTGGTCTTTATGCTAATAATAATGAAGAATTGAAGCGTGTTTTAATGATAGGTGATCCTCAGTATGATGCCGAATCTTATATTGTTTGGGTTGCCAATGAAAAAGAGTTACTCATTGAACTCATTAAGCAAGTAGACATTATTGATGCTGATATTTTTATTGGTTGGAATGTGATTAATTTTGACTTTCGTTTATTACAAAAACGTTGCGATCTTCATCAAGTAAAATTTTCCATTGGACGTGATGGTAGTGAACCTCGCTGGCGAACTAACAGTAATAATACTGATCAGCAGTTTATTGAAATTGCTGGCAGAGTCGTGCTTGACGGTATTGATTTACTTAAAACAGCAACCTATAGCTTTCCTAGTTTTTCCCTAGACAACGTTGCCAATACGTTATTAGGTATAGGGAAAAAAGTTGATAATGTTGAAAATAGAGTTGATGAAATCACCGATAATTTTTTAAATAATAAACCAGCATTGGCGGCTTATAACCTTGAAGATTGCCGATTAGTATGGCTAATTTTTGAAAAAACTCAATTATTAGAATTTGCCCAATTGCGTGCGCAATTAACCGGATTAGCAATTGACAGAATAGGTGGCTCTGTTGCCGCTTTTACTAACCTTTACTTACCTAAACTTCACCGTAGTGGTTATGTCGCGCCTAATATGGGAGACGGTGTTTCTGGCTTAATATCTCCCGGTGGCTATGTTATGAATTCAATACCTGGTCTGTATAGCAATGTGTTAGTGCTCGATTTTAAATCACTATATCCGAGTATTATTCGAAGTTTTAAGATAGATCCTATGGGATTAGTTGAAGGCTTATTAGTTGTCGAAAAAGAAGAAGCTAATACCACGTTACCCGTTCAAAATAAAAAAGTGGTAGAGGGGTTTGATGGCGCGTATTTTTCGCGCGATAAACATTTTTTACCCGATATAATCACTTCACTTTGGTTAGAGCGAGATAAGGCGAAATTGCAGAAAAATGCGGCATTGTCACAAGCAATTAAAATTATCATGAACAGTTTTTATGGTGTTTTAGGCTCAACAGGGTGTCGTTTTTTTGATCCTAGGCTTTCTGGCTCTATTACTAAACGTAGTCATGAAATTTTAAAAAAGACAACTCACTGGATTGAAGAACATGGTTTTCGTGTTATTTACGGTGATACCGATTCAATCTTTGTGCATGTTGGTGATGATAGAGCTGCTGCTGAATGTAAAAGTTTAGGTCGAGATTTACAAGGCTTTATTAATGCAAAGTGGCAACATTATATAAAAGCAGTTTTTGACTTACCTTGTGATTTAGAAATTGAATTTGAAACACACTTCACCAAATTTTTAATGCCAACAATTCGTGGACAGGAAGCAATTAAAGGACAAAAGGTTGGTACGAAAAAAAGGTATGTTGGGTTAAGTGATGGAAAATTAATTTTTAAAGGACTAGAAACGGTTAGAAGTGACTGGACTCAAGCGAGTAAAGTGTTCCAGCAAGAATTGTTCAGACGAGTATTTGATGATTTACCTATAGATGAGTACATTTGTACTCTATTGAGCGAGATAAGGGCTGGAAAGCATGATAATAATCTAGTTTATATGAAAAAAATAAGAAGAGATCTTAACGATTATGTTAATACGCCACCTCATATTAAGGCATGTTTAATTGCTAATAAAGCTTCAATAGACTCAGGTCAATCACCTAAGTATAGAAAAAGAAGTATTATTGAATATGTGATGACCTTAAATGGTGTAATGCCAATAGAGTTATCGAAAGGAAATTTAGATTATGAGCATTATATCGATAAACAGATTAAGCCAATAGCCGATGATGTTTTACCTTTTCTCGGGAAATCTTTTGATGAGATTGTTAGTAAGCAAATTAATTTATTTTAATCGATTGTTGTTCGTTATCTCATACTGATTTGATATTTTAGCCGCTATTTTTATTTTACCACTTGTGTACTCTGTCTTTTTATACTGCAATTATTTTAAGCTCTTTATTACTAAGCAAGTTACTTAGGTGCATGCTGGTTGCTTGTCCATTTTAAAACTGGCATGATTTAATGAACATTTATTAAGCTGAGCTTAAGTATATAAAAGGGAATTTTATGTTATCAGATAAAACAAAATTGTTTCTTAGAATCATCTTAAATTTAAAACCGTCTTTTCATTTTCTTATGTCGTATATTGTCATTTGGTTTGTTTGGCATAATGAGTTTATTAGTTCACTGGTGATGACTAATGGGGGGCTGTACGTAAGGCTACAATCTGCCCTTGACTCTGTTAGTGCCAATCAATATATAGTTGTTTTATTTTTAACGATAATGCTGACACTTATTATTTATGGGTTTGATTATTTAACACAAATTTTAGCTGATGATGACAATAGTGAAGAATTTACGTTATTACAAAATAGTAATAGCGCCAAGCATGACAACGACGTGAACATTAAAAAGCTAATGGTAACACTTGAAAGTGCTCAACTAAAACTTTCAGAATCGCTAGAAAGAGAAAAACAGTATAAACAAGAAAAAATCGCGACTACGAGTAAAGTTATCCAGCTACAAAGCCAATTAGAAGAGCTAATGGCAGATAATATTATTTTAAATGAAGAAAATAATAAATTAAAGGCAAGTAATAAAGTGGATGCTGTTCTGTATCAATCCTAACAAAATAGCAGTAACCTAAAACTTATCTCAATAATTTTATTATTAACGATTAACCTAATGAGTTGTTCTAGATATCTATTTCAGTTCTCTCTTATTAGTTATCAGTTTTAAAACTTAACAGATAACAGGTGAATTTTCTTTCATTTCCCTGTATAAATACAAATAAGTTTAGATGGCTAGATAGCTATTTGAAGTAATTAAACCTAAAGGTCAGATTTAAATGAAACAAGATACTAAAATTGTTACTGCAGGTCGCAAAGCAAAATGGACAAATGGTGTAGTTAATCCAAGCGTTACACGGGCTTCAACTGTTGTGTTTGAAACTGTGGCTGAAATGAATGATGCTTTAAAGAATCGTAATAATCAAACCATGGTATATGGTAGAAGAGGCACAACAACAGCGTTTGCTTTTAGTGATGCAATGACTGAATTAGAAGGTGGTGCAGGTTGTGCACTTTATCCATCAGGTACGGCAGCGATAACCAATGCAATAATCTCTTTTGTAGAAAGTGGCGATCATATTTTAATGGTTGATAGTGCTTATGAGCCAACACGTGACTATTGCGATAAAATTTTAGCTAAAATGGGTGTAGAAACAACTTATTATGACCCACTTATTGGTGCTGGTATTGAAGCATTAATAAAGCCCAATACACGTATTGTTTTCTTAGAGTCTCCGGGTTCAATTACGATGGAAGTACAAGATGTACCAACCATTGCCAAAATAGCACATCAACATGATTGTATTGTAATGCTTGATAATACTTGGGGCGCAGGTATTAATTTTAAGCCCTTTGATTACGGTGTTGATATTAGTATACAAGCAGCCACTAAATATATTGTTGGACACTCTGACGTTATGTTAGGCACCGCGACAGCAACAGAAAAATATTGGCCACAATTACGCGATAATAGTTATTTAATGGGGCAATGTACCTCACCAGATGATTTATATCTTGCGTTACGTGGTATTAGAACGATTGGTGTACGTTTAAAGCAACATGAAAAGAGTGCGTTAACAGTAGCTAGCTGGTTAAAAGAGCGACCAGAGGTTGATACTATTTTACATCCTGCTTTTGAGTCTTGTCCAGGGCATGAGTTTTTTAAACGTGACTTCACCGGCTCTAATGGTTTATTTTCTTTTACCTTAAACTGTGGCAATAGAGCAGCACTTACCGCATTTCTTGATGGCTTATCGCATTTTAAAATGGGTTATTCATGGGGGGGGTTCGAATCACTTATTTTAGGTATTACGAGTATTGATTCAATTCGAAGTGCAACTAAGTGGACGGCAGAGTTTCCGTTAATTCGTTTGCATATTGGTCTAGAAGATGTCGATGATTTAATTGCTGATTTAGAGCAGGGTTTTGCTCGTTTTAATACCAAACTTTAGCCATAAGCACATTATTGTAAAGTCGCATTGATTGATGCTCGTTATAGGTTTATAACGAGCATCAATGATTTAACTTAATAAATCTGTTAGTTAGTCTTTGAGTTATCCTTACCTAACAACATAAATATTTTTTTCGCTATATCGGTGTTGTCTTGTAGACCTTTAAATAACTCACTGTGTTGTCCAAAAGAAAATACAGGTACATCGATGGCCGTATGACCACCAGTAGTCCAACCACTATTACTACGCATATCCATCACCTTCTTAACACTTTTTATTAATGCTAATTCACTTGCAGGTGTAGTTTTACTTTGATACATATTCGCAGTTTTTTCTATTGTAGCGTTATTTTTACTATCATTAAGTAAACTCAGCTCTTCTTCAGATAATTCAAAATTAAATAATTCTGTTGTGATTTTTGCGTTTATTTCATTGGTTGTTAATTGCTTAGCGATATAATTAACAGAGTGCTTCATTGTGCGCAAATTTTCAGCATTCCATTCATATTTACCATTGGCAGCAATAGTAAAACCACCTGTACTATGATCGGCAGTTATTACCACAAGTGTATCAGGGTGATGTTCAACAAAGTGCTCTAAATATTCAATTGTTTTTGCTAAATCATCCATTTCAGCCATAGCATCGCTTATATCATTACCATGAGCAGCCCAATCAACTTGACTGCCTTCAATGAGCATGAAAAAGCCATTATCAGCTAAATCATCAGTTTCTTGTAAGTCAATTAAATGGTGAATACCTGCTTTAGTCATAGTTGATAAGCGATGTTTATTGGTATCATCCAATGCCCAAGGTAAACCAACATCAGCAAAAAGACCTAAAACAGGTTTATCTTTAGGAAAACTATTTAAATCTTGATAATTATCGACATAATGAAAACCCGATTTCTTAAACTCATCAACTAAGTTTCTATCTTCGCGGATGAAGTACTTCCAACCGCCACCAAGATAAAGGTCTGCTTTTATGCCATTGTCGATATAGCTATCGGCAATTTCATTGTAATTTCTACGGCTTTCATTATGTGCCAGATATGAAGCTGGTGTGGCATGATTAATTTGAGACGTTACGACTACACCTGTCTTTTTACCTTGTAATTTTGCCCATTCTAATACGGTTTGTATTTCTTTCTTATTTACATCAACACCAATAGCACCATTGTAACTTTTCACGCCTGTAGATAATGCCGTTGCACTTGCTGCGGAGTCAGTGACTACACCAGAAACCGGAGCAGGGTAGGTACTTGATAAACCTTTAAGGTGGCGATCAAATACTGTTTCTTCTACAACTGTTGTTTTTGGGTTGTCACTAAAATAGCGGTAAGCAGTTGTGTAAGCTGGTCCCATACCATCACCAATCACCATAATAATATTTTTGGGTAAATTAGCTGGCATGACCGTTGTTAGTGTGTTCGTTGTCTCTTGTGCTGCTATATTGTCATTAACGTGAGCCGTGTTCGCACAAGAAACACAAAGTAATGACAGTGAAATAGCGGATAAAAATAGTTTCATCTTTTTTCCTGTTTATAAAAAATTATTTAGTTAAGTCAAGGTCAACCCAGACAAGTCTATGATCTGATGAAGCTTGTCTATCTTTGATTAATCGAAAAGCTTCGTCATTTTTCTGTGGCCAAAATACGCCAGAATCTCTAATTGTAAAGCCAAATACAGAAGGAAGAACGTAATCTGCTCGCATTCCCCAGTATGCTGTATGATATTTAGCATTTATATTATCACTTTTATGTAACTGGCCACCTAAGCTTGTTGGCATAGGATCTTGTAATTTACTGTCGGTAATTAGCGCTTCAATACTCGAATTAATTGCGTCACCTTCAACACTAGAGGCATTTTGATCGCCTACTATAACAAAAGGTTGATTAGGGGATAATCCACCTTTGTTGCCATTATCATCATAGATGTAGCTAGCTTGTGTGTTATTAATGTAATCAAACCAAAAACGAATTTCATCATGATTACGTTTACCGTTACGATTCTCTGGGCCATCGAACACAGGTGGTGTCGGGTGGCTAGCTAGAACATGCACTGTCTGGCCATTAATATTTACTGGAATATCCCAATGTGATTTTGATGATAACCTTAAGTTACTCCAAACATCTTCACTAAACCAAGGCTCTTTAGTACTTGGGTCAATTGGCTTCAAAGCGCCTGGCATATCACGCCATTTGAAGAGCTGGAAAGTTCTAATTGCTTTTTTATCAATAGGGTATTTTGATAATAATACCATGCCATAATGACCTTCAAAATAGCCATAACCATGTAAATTATTCGTGGTTGGTTGATTATCTTTATTCTCATTATTGGTGTTTTTGTTTACTTTTACACCGGTATTAACAGTACCTTGATAAAAGTAAGGGTAATGAATCTCGTTTTGTTTATTCTGTCCATTACCTAAATAGTTCTTCATAAAATAAAGAATGTTTTCATGATTTTTATCTACATGATCAAATTCATTTAGTAAAATGATATCAGGATTAACACGTTGGATTATTTCAGCAATATTTTTAATTTGTGGATTATTACCTCTTAACGCTTGCGTAAGTTCATCACCTGTTACGTTAGGTGTTCTATTCGGTGACGGTTTTGCATAGTTGAATGCTTCCATACTGACATTGAAGGTTGCGATACGTAGTTTAGTTGTTGCTTCTGTATTTAGTTGTGTGTTATTTGCAGCCATAGCTTTACTCGCAATAGTTGTATTTAATAGAAAAGCACTAAATAGTATTAACCCATTTAACTTAAAAAAGTTTTTTATCATTTTAATTTACAGCCTCGTAAAATTATATCTGTCAGAAAATTTGTAACATGTTCAATATCATCGCTCTCATAATCAGCACGATTCATAATGGTTAATATTTGATTGTCAAAATCAGCATAGTGTTGAGTTGACGACCAAATAAGCAATATTAAGTTGACTGGGTCTACTGCATGCATTTCACCGTTATCAATCCAGTGCTGAAATATTTTTGCTTTCTCTCTCACCCATTGACGAAGGTAGGTGCGGGCAAAATCTTTTAGGTGTTGAGCACCTTGAATAATTTCCATCGCATAAATCTTAGACGCTTTTGGGTTATTGAAAGACATAGCAACTTTAGCCCGAATAAATTTTTCTATCGCAAGCTTTGGACCATCTTCGAGTAAAATATCACCGATGCCTTCATCCCACATGTTAAGGGTTTTTTCTAAAACAGCATGATATATATTTTCTTTATTTTTAAAGTAATATAAAACATTAGCTTTAGGTAACCCCGCGTTATCTGCGATAGATTGCACAGTGGCTCCTTTATATCCTTGTAATATAAATTCGTCTTGAGCGGCAATCAGTATTTTATCGGTACTGATTGTTCGTATTTTTTGTGATTTAGAGTTTTTATTCATTTTTATTTGATTTTTAACTAATATTGACTATTTTTCATAAGAGATTACATAACTTTTACTGGTGATTATTAACCATTTTTCCATTAAATCATACCAAGGTTACACTGAAGTTAAAGGGGATTTTTATGGTTACATCTACCATAATCAATACCAATAATATGTACTTTTTTAGTGGTTATATTTCTGACTATTTTTAGTTTCTTGTCCTGTTGGTCTATTTATTTGTTTCTAAATAATCTGTTAATCCTATAGATCTTGTCTATAAAAAGCAAAAAGCTGACCTTTTGGTTCGTTTTTTATCATAACGCTTTTTTTTTAAGTGAAATTGAGTTAATTTATACAGGTATGTAATAAAAATGTAATGAAACTTTGGTTAAATTGACTACATTGCTTTAGGTCAGATAAAAACGGTAAACAAACTTTAGATGAGTATTGTCTGAAGAAAATAATAATTTATACATAAAACACATAGGAATATTAACATGAAAACCCACTCTATCTCTCGAATAGCGGGCGCCCTTGTTGTTGCGCTTGGTTTGTCAACCTCTGTTATTTCAACAGATGTTGCTGCAAACACAACTTCTTCGGGTATTAAAGGTCAAATTGTCGGTCCTAACGGCAATGCTGCTGCTGGTACAAAAATTACGATTGTACATGTACCATCAGGAACGACGAAAACAGCTGTTGTAAATGAATCAGGTCAATTCTCTGCTAAGGGTCTACGTGTTGGCGGACCTTATAACATTATTATTGATTCAAATAGCTTTAAAGATACTGAGTTATCGAATGTATTTTTAACCTTAGGTGAAACTTACCCTGTTAGTGTTTCATTAGAAGCGCAACAATCTATAGAAACTATCGAGATAACGGGACGTGTAGTTAATAGTAATTATGGTAGCACTAGTCCTGCTTCTAATTTTAATTTACAAGATATTGAACTAGCACCAAGCGTTGATCGTGATCTGAAAGACGTTATTCGTGTTGATCCTCGTGTATATATTAATGAATCTAGCTCAAATGCAATTGTTTGTGCCGGTGGTAACCCACGCTTTAACAGTCTAACTGTTGATGGCGCACGTATGAATGATAACTTTGGTTTGAATGGCAATGGTTATCCAACAGTTCGTATTCCATTTTCATATGATGCAATTGATCAAGTTTCTGTTGAGCTAGCACCTTTTGATGTTCAATATGGTGGCTTTACCTCTTGTAACATTAATGCTGTAACTAAGTCTGGTGGTAATGAGCTACATGGTAGTGTTTTTGTTGATTACACAAGCGACTCGTTAAAAGGTGATAGTTTAGAAGGCGATTCTATTGATACAGGTAGTTATAACGAAAAACGTTATGGTTTTAATGTTGGCTTCCCATTAATAGAAGATGAATTATTCTTCTTTGCTGCTTATGAAAAGTTAGATGGCTCTCAAATCATGCAATATACTGCATTTGATAATGGCGCTATTTCACAAAGTGATATTGATAACATTATTCAAATATCAAAAGATAATTATAATTATGATCCAGGTACAATGGTACCTAGTATTCCAGTTGATGATGAAAAAATCTTAGTTAAGTTAGATTGGAACATTAATGAGCAACATCGTTTAAACTTTGTTTATAACTACAATGATGGTTATGAAATTGGTCAATCTGACGAAGGTTCTACACGACTATCATTATCTAACCATTTTTATGAACGTGGTGCAGAATTTACGTCTTATGTTTCATCTTTATATTCAGATTGGACAGATAACTTTTCTACTGAGTTTCGTTTAGGTTATTCTAAATTAGATAATCGTCAAACGTCTTTAGATGAATCAAGTGGTTTTGGTGAGTTTAGAATTGAAGATGTTGGTTCTGGAGGCGTTGATGTTTATTTAGGGCCAGATGATTCTCGTCAATCAAATGAATTGAACTACGATACGCTATCATTAAAAATTGCTGGTACTTATTATCTAGATGAACATGAGTTATATTTTGGCTTTGAAAGAGAAGAGCTTGATGTTTTCAATTTATTTGTTCAACATTCTCAAACTGAAACGCGTTTTAATAATGTTACCGACTTTGAAAATGGTTTAGCTGATGATGTTTACTATGGTAATGCGGCTTCACTTAATCCTGCTGATGCTGCTGGTGAATTTAGCTATGCATTAAATACGGTATACTTTCAAGATAAGTTTGAGTTAGAGTCATATGATGTCACCATCACTGCTGGTCTTCGTTATGATTGGTATACAAGTGATGATAAACCAAATTACAATCCTAACTTCGAATCACGTTATGGTTTTTCAAACGCTCAAAACTTAGATGGTATTGATTTACTTCAACCACGTTTAGGTTTGAATTGGGTTGTTAATGATCAATTAGAAGTTCGTGCCGGTGCTGGTCTTTACTCTGGTGGTAATCCAAACGTTTGGATTTCTAATAGTTATTCAAATGATGGTGTTCGTAATATTCAAGATAGCTCTGTAAGAGATGCATATATTTTGGGTCCTGATGCTATTGCTTTTGATGGTACTGGACAAGCAGGGTATGATATTCCTGTTCAATCAATTAACAATGTGAGCACAGGAACTGCAGATTCAAGCACAAATTCAACTGATCCTGGTTTTGAAATTCCTTCAGAATGGAAATATTCATTAGGTCTTACTTATGTTACTGAATCAGAATATGTAATCACAGCAGATTACTTATACACAGACAAAGAAAACTCTGCGATTGTAAATGATTTAGCAGCAGTAGTAACTGATGTCGCTCCTGATGGCAGACGCATCTATGAAAGTTCTCGTGGTTTTGATAATGACTTCTTCTTAACAAATGTTAGTGGTCAAGATGGCGAAACAACTGTTGTATCTTTCGGTGTTAGTAAAGAGTATGAAAATGGGTTATCAATGACAGCTTCTTATGCGTTTACAGAAGCTAAAGATGTTCACCCAATGACTAGTTCAGTTGCCTTTTCTAACTACCATGGCATTGCAGTTTCTGATCCACAGTCTCCAGGCGTTGCAACTTCAAATTACGAAGTTCCACATAGATTTACATTAAATGTACATTACTCTCATGAATTCTTTGATGGCTTAGACACAAACTTTAGTTTGTTCGGTCAAGCGATGCAAACTCATGGTTATGATTATAACTTCTCTAATAACTCAAGTGGATTTGGTTATAACGACTCTAATCGCCAGTTATTATATGTTCCAACAGAAAGTGATAGTAAAGTTATTTATGGTGCTGATTTTGATTTAGATGCATTTAACAACTTTATTGCTTCTGAAGGTCTAACTCGCGGTGAAATCATGGAGCGTAATAGCCTTGACGGTGGTTGGTGGACTAAGTTTGATGTTCGTGTAGAGCAAGAAATTCCTGGTTTCACTGAAGATCATAAAGCAAGTGCTTACTTTGTAATAGAAAACGTTGGTAACTTCTTAAATGATGATTGGGGTGTACTTAAAGAAGGTAACTTCTTACAAGGTGCTGTAGAAGCTTCAATTACTGATGACGGTCAATATTCATATAATAAGTTTACTTCTCCTAGTTACAAAAGTAGACAAACTGATGCATCATTATGGGAAATTCGTATCGGTGTTAGTTACGATTTCTAATCATTAGTTTATAAAAAAGTCATTTTAAAAACCGTGCTTTATCGCACGGTTTTTTTATGTCTAAATTTTAGTTATTTTAATTATATTTTTAGAAAAATATTTACTACTAAATTTAATAATTGATGTTAGTATAACTAAATACTTGACCGTATGGTCAAGTAATATTCTTAAGCTAGAAAAAGTGAGTAAATTAATGAGTAACAATATTGATGCTAGTGTTTGGCAAAACCTTGTCGACAATGCAAAGCAAGCTTACCAGCAAGCTTATGCACCTTATAGTGAGTTTAGAGTAGGTGCTGCCGCGTTAACGACAGATACTAAAATAGTGCAAGGCTGTAATGTTGAAAATGCATCTTATGGGTTAACTGTTTGCGCTGAACGTAATTGTATTGCTCAAGGTGTTATTCATAATCCAAGTAATAAAACTGTTGAGTTCACGGCATTGGTTGTTTATACCGAGCAAGAAATATTGACGCCGCCGTGTGGTGCTTGCCGACAAGTGATTGCCGAGTTTTTCCCTCAAGATGCGCTAATTATGGCAGCTAACCATTTGAATCAACAGCAGCACTGGACGGTAGCAGAGTTATTGCCAGATGCATTTACTCCCTACAACCTTATCAATAAAACTTAGTAAACATATAACAACGAATTAAAATAATAATTAAAAAAGACAGAAAGGATTAAATAATGTTATTACCCCAAGAAATTATCGCTAAAAAACGAGATGGTAAAATACTTAAACAAGATGAAATTAAATTTTTTGTTGATGGCTTAGTATCTAATAATTTTAATGATGCGCAAGTTGGCGCAATGGCAATGGCAATTTTTCAAAAAGGCTTAGTACCACAAGAAACTGTAGAATTAACAAAAGCCATGATGCATTCAGGGGAGGTATTATCTTGGCAGCATTTAGACGGACCTGTTATTGATAAACATTCGACTGGCGGGGTTGGTGACAAAGTTAGCTTTATGCTTGCAGCTATTGTTGCTGCTTGTGGTGGTTATGTTCCAATGATATCAGGGCGAGGGCTTGGCCATACTGGAGGCACTGCAGATAAGCTTGAAAGTATAGCGGGTTTTAATGTTCAGCCTAATTTATCTGATTTTAAACGCATTGTTGCTGATCTCGGTGTCGCTATCATTGCTCAAACTCCTGATTTAGCACCAGCAGACAGACGTTTATATGCTATTAGAGATGTTACTGCAACAGTGGCGTCTATTCCTCTTATCACGGCGTCTATTTTATCTAAAAAACTTGCTGCGGGCCTTGATGTGTTAGTCATGGATATAAAAATGGGCAATGGCGCTCAAATGGAAGATTTAAGTCAAGCAAAAGCGTTGGCAGATAGTATTACCAGTGTTTCTAACGGTGCAGGGGTGAACACTCAAGCTATTATTACTGATATGAATCAAGTGCTTGGTAATACTGCGGGTAATGCGTTAGAAATGTATGAAACCGTAAAATATTTAACGGGTAAGCTTCGTGAGCCAAGGCTTCATCAAGTGGTTGTAACTTTAGCTAAAGCGATGTTAATCAATAGTAAACTTGCTAAGAGTGATGATGAAGCACAAGTAAAAATAGACAATGCATTAGATTCAGGTAAAGCGGCTGAAATTTTTGCTAAAATGATCAGTGCTTTAGGTGGACCAACAGATCTACTTGAGCAGCCTTGGCGTTCAATGAATAAAGCAGAGCATATCATTGAAATATTATCGCCTTGCAATGGATATATTAAAGCAATGCAAACGCGTGACATTGGTTTTTCTGTTGTTGGTTTAGGTGGTGGGCGTATTAGTAATGATCAAAAAATTGACCATAGTGTTGGTTTTGATCGTATTTTACCTATTGGCACACGTGTAAACCGAGGTGATGTTATTGCAAGGGTGCATGCAAGCTCTCTCGATAGCGCTGAACTTGCTAGTAAACAATATACAGATGCAGTAAGTTTTTCAGATACGCCAGTAGACGAAGCACAAATTATTTATTAATGTTTAAATCACCATTTACTTTTATTTCTACTCTGCCGTTTGAGTAGAAATAAATTGTATAAAGAACAGTGAGTGTAAGCAATCAGGGTAAAATTTTTATCTTTTACCGATGTTTTTTATGAAGGATAATTTAGTTGTTTACCGAACGTTGTTTTAACGTAAAATAGAAAGAAATCATAAAGTAACTTATATTGTAGAGACCACTATGACAGATGAAACTATTTTTTCTAAAATTATTAGACAAGAAATCCCAACCCCATTACTTTACCAAGATGAATTAGTAAGCGCTTTTAGAGATATTGCCCCGCGCGTAAGTACTCATATTTTAATTGTACCTAATAAGCATATCCCGACCACTAATGATGTTACTGACGCTGATGAGTTAACCATGGGACGTATGTTCACTGTTGCTAGAAAGTTAGCTAAACAAGAAGGGGTTGATGAAAGTGGTTATCGCTTGATTGTAAATTGTAATAAAGATGGTGGACAAGAAGTCTATCATATTCATATGCATTTACTTGGAGGTCAACGTTTAGGTGAAATGTTAGCGCTTTGATTCTCTTTTAAGTGGGAAAAACGATAAGTAGTTATATTGGTAAGATTAAAGACAGTGCACTTAATTGTTGGCTACCGCATAATTAAGGTATATGTAGATATTATACTTTCTAGGATTTTATGTGAATTGGAAAGCATTGCTCGAAAATCGAAATCGCCTATTCTGGCTTGTACATTCTGCAGGTTGGTTTGGCTTTGCTTTAGTGCATTATTTGGGGTCCTTGCTTCATGATTTGCGCGATATATTTGTCGTTATTATTTTTTTAAATGCTTATGCTGGCTGGTTGCTTTCTGTTCCTCTTCGCTATATATATCGTAGAGTTTGGAATCTTCCGCCATTTAAAGTAGCGCTGGTGGTGATTTTTTCTTCTTACATCACCGGTGTTTTATGGCAAGTCGTTAAAAACCTAAATTATTGGGAAATATATAAACATGGTTATAAGCCGGATTTTATATTGATGTATACCCAATCAAGTGTTTGGTCATTTTATATTATTCTCAGTTGGAGTGTTTTGTACTTTGGTACTAAGTATTATCAAATGTTACAAGTTGAAAAGCAAAATGTATTAAAAGCAAATTCAGTTGCCCATCAAGCTCAGTTAAAAATGTTGCGATATCAGCTTAATCCGCACTTTTTATTTAATACACTTAATGCTATTTCAACCCTCATACTGTTAAAGGATAATGCTACGGCTAATGGCATGGTTACTAGATTAAGTGAATTTTTACGTTATTCTCTTGATAAAGATCCGATGAAAAAAGTTAGCCTAAACAGTGAAATTCAAGCACTAGAGCTATATTTGGATATAGAGAAAGTCCGTTTTGAAGAACGGTTGCAAGTTCATATTTCTATCAATGAAAATTGCGAAAAGGCATTAGTACCTAGCATGATTTTACAACCGATTGCTGAGAACGCAATTAAGCATGCAGTAGCCACGCAAGAACGAGGCGGTAGTATTACAATTACGGTAAATAAATTTGCAAACGATTTAATGATAGAGCTAGCGGATGATGGGCCTGGTGCAGAGATAGTTGATGGTAATTTATATAGAGAAAATGGGGTCGGGTTAGTGAATACTCGTGAACGTTTAAATGCTCTATATGGTAACAATTATTCGCTTGTTGTTGCTAATAATATTCCTTCTGGTGTTAAAGTAAGTATTCGTATGCCGTTTGAATTATTATAATGTGTTCAATAAAACCATTTACAACACATTATCAGGGTTGAGTTATGATTTTTCGCACAATTATTGTAGATGATGAGCCACTTGCTCGAAAGGGACTAAGTATACGTCTACAAAGCTTTAACGATATCCATATCATTAAACAATGCAGTAATGGTAGAGAAGCTATTGAAACAATAAAAGAATGTCAGGTCGACTTAATGTTTCTTGATATTCAAATGCCTGGATTAACTGGCTTTCAGGTTATTGATGAAATTGAAAAGCAAGGGTTGAAAATGCCAATGGTGGTGTTTGCCACAGCGTTTGATCAGTATGCGATTAAAGCTTTTGAAGTATTGGCGCTCGATTATATTTTAAAGCCAACCAATGAAGATCGTCTTGCTCAGACACTCGACAAAATTAGACAACACTTCAGATCAAGTACCGATGCAGAGCATAAGTCTAAATTGATTCGATTAGTCAGTGATGTTACCGGCAATGATTACCAACAGATTTTAACCGAGCTTACTAATAA
Source organism: Colwellia sp. 6_MG-2023 (assembly GCF_030547765.1). Lineage (NCBI taxonomy): Bacteria > Pseudomonadati > Pseudomonadota > Gammaproteobacteria > Alteromonadales > Colwelliaceae > Colwellia > Colwellia sp. 6_MG-2023. The sequence goes on from NZ_JAUOPP010000006.1 coordinate 127,311, forward strand.
TCAGCCTGTTAGCTTGTCTAATTATTCCGATATATTAGCGATTAAAGATGTTGGTGAAGTGACCAGAGTCCCAGTCAAAGATATTATTTGGATCGATGCTGCAGGAGATTATATGTGTGTTCATACCACTAATACTATGCAGCAACAGTCGCAAGATATCCCACAAGAAAACACACATATCTTAAGAAAAACAATGAAACAACTTGAAGAGCACCTTGATCCTAAAGTGTTTATTAGAAACCATCGTTCTACCATTGTTAATAAAGATTATGTGGAAAAATTTTGTAGCCAAGCAAGTGGTGAATATTTGTTGGTATTGAAAAATGGCAAAGAATTAAAGGTAAGTCGCAGCTATAAAGAAAAAGTTAAACAAGCTATAAATAGCTAATTTTATTGTCTAGTTTAATTTTTAATTTAAAATTAGCGTCTATACTTTAGTTTATGTAAGTATCAATAATATAATTAAAAGAGTCTACATAATGAATGTTAGTTACATTAGTCATATATCAGGGAAAGTCCAAGGGGTCTACTTTCGGGTATCAAGTCAACAAAAGGCAATTGAATATGGACTTAGTGGTTATGCTCGAAACTTAGCTGATGGTGACGTAGAAGTCTTTCTTTCGGGGAAAGATGTTGATGTCCAAAAAATGCTAGTGTGGTTAGAAACTGGTCCTACACTAGCAGAGGTTACCAAAATTCAACACAAACAAGTCGATTGGCAAGAGCATAATTTTTTTTCTATCAGCTAATAGCTGCTAAGTGTAATCTACACTTTCAATAGATAGTCATCATTCTTCTATATATTTGAAGCGCTGTATTTTTTTTTCATCTCTAACAATCGTTTCGTTGAACATTGCTAAAGGGCGAACCCAAATATCATCTACGTTGTCGAAGGGGTGATAAACAACCAAATATTCTTCTGTTTCGCTATGTTTTGCAAGGTGAAGTACTTGATAATAATTCCCTTTAAAGTGTTGATATTTTCCTAATTTAATCATTAAATATTTCCAATAATGTAAAGTTAAAATAATGTTGTAAAGTAAATATACTTTACAACATCTTATTTTTAAGGAGATTAAGCTAATGTTATATTCGTAAAGACTTATCGCCACGTGCCATGCCAACACAACCTGAACGAGCTGATTCTATGATTTCTGTTTCATTACTTAATACTTCAATAAAGGCATTAAGTTTATCACTATTCCCTGTTAATTCTATTGTATAAACCTGTTTACCAATATCGATAATAGAACCCCGAAAAATATCTGTAACTCGTTTAACTTCTGTGCGTGCTTTGTCATTTACAGCCGCAACTTTAACCAGTAATAATTCCCGTTCTACATGTTTTCTATCAGTTAGCTCAGATATTTTAATAACGTCAACTAACTTATTTACTTGCTTAACAATTTGCTCTAAAACTTTGTCATCACCTATGGTTGAAATGGTGATTCGAGATAAGCTGTTATCATCCGTTGGAGCAACAGTTAAGCTCTCTATATTAAAAGCGCGTTGAGAAAAAAGCCCTACGATACGTGATAGAGCACCGGCTTCATTTTCCAGTAAAATGGCTAAAATATGTCGCATTATGCCTTATCTCCTTTAGTGGTTATATCAGCCCACATGTCATCAATATTATTTGTGTTATTTTTACATTTTGATAAATATTTCATTAGGCTTTAACTCCTTTAGAGATCCACATATCATCAATACCACCTTGGCGAATATGCATAGGATACACATGTTCTTTTTCATCAACTAACACGTCGACAAACACTAATTGATTTTTAATACTAAAGGCTTCTTTTAGTTTTGGCTCTAATTCATCTAAAGTATCAATTTGAATACCTACATGGCCGTAAGCCTCTGCAACTTTTATGAAATCAGGTAGTGATTCCATGTAAGATGAGGCATGTCTGCCATCATAAACCATATCTTGCCATTGGCGTACCATACCCAGAGATCGGTTATTTAACGTAATTATCACTACTGGTAGATTGTATTGTTTACAGGTTGATAGCTCTTGAATATTCATTTGAATTGATCCGTCACCGGTAATGCAAATAACATGTTTATCAGGAAAGGCAAGCTTAGCTCCCATGGCTGCGGGTAGACCAAACCCCATAGTTCCTGCGCCACCTGAGTTTATCCATTGACGAGGTTTATCAAACGGATAGTATTGGGCTGCAAACATTTGATGCTGACCAACATCTGAAGCCACATAAGCTTCACCGTTCGTAATTCGATACATAGCTTCTATCACACGTTGAGGCTTGATTTTTTCACCTTCAACTTGTTTGTAGCTCACACTTTTTACATCGCGCCATGTATTGATTTGGTGCCACCAATCTTTTAAAGCTATTTCATCAGGTATGAAATTAATTGCGCTAAGTTCATCAAGCAATTGTTGCATTACAATATCAACTAAACCGACTACTGGAATATGTGCATTGATAGTTTTTGAGATTGACGTTGGATCGATATCGACATGAATAATATTTGCATTAGGGCAGAACTTTTCAACATTATTCGTTACCCTATCGTCAAAGCGAACTCCAAGGGCAAGAATAACATCAGCATTAGCCATTGCTTTATTTGCTTCTAAGCTACCATGCATACCTAACATGCCAATAAAGTTGTCATGAGTTCCTGATATACCACCAAGACCCATTAGGGTATTCGTTACGGGGGCTTTTAATGTTTCCACTAGTGTTGTTAATAGTTCCGAAGCATTAGCAATAACTACACCACCACCAGAATAAACCACTAATTTTTTCGCTTCACTGATTGCTTTAGCTGCTTTACGAATTTGTTTTGGATGGCCTTTAATATTCGGATTATAAGAGCGTATTGTCGGGTTGGTTTCAATAGCAAAAGGGGCTTTATTTTGTGGTATTAGCAAGTCTTTTGGTAATTCAACTACGACTGGTCCAGGTCGACCTGTGCTAGCGATATAAAATGCTTTAGCAATAACATTAGGGATATCGGCTAAATCACGACAATTAAAACTATGTTTAATGATAGGGCGTGTACAACCAACAATATCAGTTTCTTGAAAAGCATCATTACCAATTAAGGTTGTTGGCACTTGGCCTGCCAGTACTACCATTGGAATTGAATCCATGTAGGCTGTCGCTATTCCTGTAACACAGTTTGTAGCACCTGGACCTGATGTTGCCAAAACCACACCTACTTCTCCGGTCGCTCTAGTGTAACCATCAGCCATATGAGTTGCAGCTTGCTCATGGCGAACTAAAATATGTTCAATTTCATCTTGTTGGAAAATAGCATCATAAAGATCTAAAACTGAACCTCCAGGATAGCCAAAAATATATTTAACCTTTAGTGCTGATAATGCTTTTACTACCATTTCTGCACCAGTAAAAAGTTCTGTTGTCATATTGATACCTATTAATGATTAATACATAAAAAACCCTCGGTCTAAAATAGAGCGAGGGTTTGGTTATTTATTTGTATATCTGCTTTAATTAAAAATTAATTTTTAAAACAACCTAATCCTCGGAGTGATTTAACTATCACTACGACCACGAGGACGACATTTAATTTATTGTTTTGATTAATTGAATACATGCTTAGATAAATTTAATTTTTATAAAAAAGATAATACTTGGCTCTATTTTTAAAGGGTTTAGTAAAGTCTGTCAACCTTTAATTACAATAATGCATAGTGTTTCTTAATATTTTTTTAATATTCGATTATAAATTACTTGAAATATAAGAAATATTATATATTCGCTCTTTAATTTGATTGTTTTAGTCTCTTGTAATGTTTTATAGTTAACGCAATGTTACATTTAATAAGCAGTAGTATTTTGGTATTTACGTTAGTATTTAAAATAGTGCTAAATGTTGTAGTTATACTTTGATTGAAATAAGCAAAAGGTGGTAAATATGAAGGCTATAAAAGTAACCTTAGTTACTGTATTAGTTTTACTTGTTGCAAGCTGTGCAAGTAATTATAAAGTAAAAGTGGGTTCTGATAAGAATGAAAATATTGATACCGCAGACTATAAAACTTTTGCTTGGCTAACATCACAGAAAGTCATGGCAGCAAGTGAAGATTTTAACCCAGTAATGAAACTTCGTGTAGATGAAGCGATTGAAAAAGCGTTTATTGCGAAAGGTTATCAATTGATTGAAGATGCCGAAAAAGCAGACTTTACCGTTTCTTATACTGTAGGTAATAGAGATAAGATTAAAATAATGAATTACCCAGCAATTTATCGTACTCGTTTTGGCTGGTGGCCTGGTTATTATGGCAGTATGTTTAGATCAGATGAATATAGAACGATAGCTCGCCAATATACTGAAGGTAAATTAGGTATTGATGTATATGATGTTAAATTACACCAACCGGTATGGCATGGCTGGGCAACCAAACGCATCACCAATGATGAAATACATTTAGATAATATCCAAGAAGTTGTCAATGATGTAGTGGCACAATTTCATTAATAACTTTTTGTTTTTAAATTAAAAGCGGCTTTTGCCGCTTTTTTTGTATATTTTTAATGCTTTTTTTATTTTGTGCATTACACTGATTAATAAGGCTAAACGGAAAATGAAAAATTAACCCTATGAATGATTTTATTTTTAAAGAAGAATCAGAAGCAAGTAAAAGTGCAAGTGGACATAAATGCAATAAAAAATGGCGCATTTTGGTTGTTGATGATGATGATTCTGTCCACCAAGTTACTAAGCTGGTGTTAAATGAAATTGAAATTGAAAATCGCCAATTAGAAATAGTGTCGGTTTACTCTATGGAGGAAGCGAAAGAAACATTATTAGCAGATAATGATTTTTGTATGGCATTTGTTGATGTTGTGATGGAAACCGATCACGCTGGTTTAGATTTAGTACAATGGATAAGAAGGGAGCTAAAGAATCAAGCTATACGCTTAGTGCTTAGAACAGGGCAAGCGGGAACTGCCCCAGAAGCAAAAGTCATTAAAGAATATGATATTAATGATTATAAAGAAAAGACAGATTTTACTTCTAATAAAATGATCACCACAGTGTATGCTAGTATTCGAGCATACCGAGATATTATGACTATTCAACGTAGCTTAGATGCATTTAAAAAGTTACTTGAAGCGACGCATGATTTACTTAAGAAAGATCAATTGAAGGCTTTTGGCTCTGCGGCATTAAGTCATTTATTATCGTTAATGAATGTTGATAGCTCGGCTTTATACATTGCTCGAACGCAAATTGATTTTGATCTGCAATCTTCGAGTTTAATACTTGCTTGTACTGGTCGATATGTCAGTAAGTCTGATTCTCTAGAGTCTTCAAATATACCAGATGATGTCAAAGAAAAAATTAAAAAGGTCTTTCAAGATAGAAGCCATTACAGCAATGAAAATTGCTTTGTTGGCTATTATCAGTCACCGGGTAATGCTGCGTCTGTTTTGTATATCGAGTTTGAAAATGACAAAGAGCACTTTAATGTAAATTTGGCAGAATTATTTGCGAATAATGTCGCGTTAATCTTAGAAAGTTTAAGCAAACAAAAAGAAATAGAAAAATCACAACAAGAGCTACTGTTCATTATTAGTGAAGCAGTTGAGGCTCGAAGTCAAGAAACCGGCTCACATGTAAAACGGGTGGCATCGCTTTGTGAATTATTAGCAAAAAAAGCGGGGTTAGAAGATTCTTTTGTTAAAGCATTATATTTAGCTGCGCCATTGCATGATTTAGGAAAAATTGCAGTGCCAGAAGATATATTACTTAAAACTAAAAATTTACCCCATGAGGAATGGGAGATAATGAAAGCCCATACCCAAATTGGCGGCGATATGTTACAACAATCTACTGCAAACTTGTCTAAATTAGCCTCGAGGCTGGCGCATTATCACCACGAAAACTGGGATGGCTCTGGTTTTCCAGATGGGTTAAAAGGAGAGAGCATTCCTATAGAGTCTAGAATTATGGCAGTTGTAGATGTGTTTGATGCATTAGGCTCGCAACGGTGTTATAAAGAGCCATGGTCAGATGAGAGAATAAAAGACTTTATTATTTCAGAAAAAAATAAGAAGTTTGATGCTTCGCTGGTTGATTTAATTGTTGAAAATTTTGATGAATTCACTGCAATTAGAGAAAAATTTTCTAATAATTAGTTAAAGGATTGTATGTTTCACCACAAAAAAGGTAGTTTTAGCGCGTGGATGTTAAGACTAAGAAAAATAATACGTTGGCCATTAATGGCCTCAAGAGAGCCAGAAACCTGTGCACAACACTCATTTGAAGTCGCGTTAATTAGTCATCAAATTGCTTTAATTGGCAAAATAAAATTTAAACGAACTTATGACCCTTCTGCAATAGCTTTAGCTGCACTGTATCATGAAGCCAGTGAATCTGGAGGCGTGGGGGATATTCCTAGTCCATTAAAATATTATAATCCTGAATTAACCAAGCAAATAAAGCAAATAGAAAGTGAAGTTGAGCACTCTATGGTATACCAAGGATTGCCTGAATATTTACACCAAGCTATGGCGCCGTTGGTGATTCAAGCAAATGTAGATAAGCAGACGAAAGCTATTGTTAAATCGGCAGATGATTTAGCTGCATATCATTATAGTTTATCAGAAGTAAATGTGGGTAATAGAGAATTTATCGACGCGGCTAAACTGTTAGAAGGTAGAGTAAGCAAGCATTGCGAACAATGGCCAGAAGTTAAAGAATATTTCCAATCTCAATTCCCTGCTTGTATGCAGACATTAGATGAACTTTCTCGTCCAGATTAGTTAGCAAGTTTTAAGGTAAGCGAGGTAAGGTTAACCTTCGCTTACCTTAGTCTATGCCCTATACTTGCTGGTAAGTGGTAAAGAAATTTTTAAGTTTTACTAATGCTGGCACTAATTCATCTACATGTGGCAAAAATACTAATCTGAAATAGTTATTAGCTTCAATATTAAAAGCACTACCATGAACGAGTAGAATTTTTTCTTGTTTAAGTAGATCTAAAATCATTTTTTCATCGTTAGTGATGTTAAATTTCTCAGCATCTACTTTCACGAAAAGATATAAAGCGCCCATCGCAGGGTGACATGATAAACCATCAATATCATTAATCATTTTTGCAGCAATATTACGTTGCTTTAATAAGCGTCCATCTCCGGTGATTAACTCATTAATACTTTGATAACCACCTAAAGCTGTTTGAATAGCATGTTGGCACGGCACATTGGCACATAATCGCATTGACGCTAATATATCAAGGCCTTCTAGATAATCTTCAGCATGTATTTTAGGACCAGAAACAACCATCCAACCTGCTCTAAAACCGGCAATACGGTAATTTTTAGATAAGCCACCCATGGTGATGATCAACACATCTTGTGCAAGTGATGCTGTAGGAATATGTTTAGCTTGGTCGTATAATATTTTATCGTAAATTTCATCGCTAAAAATAATCAAACTATGCTTTCTGGCAAGCGCTATAATGCCTTGAAGTACTTCCGCAGGGTATACAGAGCCGGTTGGATTATTAGGATTAATTAAGACAATGGCTTTAGTTTTATCTGTGATTTTACTTTCCATATCTTCGATATCTGGATACCAAAAATTTTCATCATCACAAATATAATGCTTAGGAGTACCGCCTGATAAAGCAACTGCTGCTGTCCATAATGGGTAGTCAGGAGCTGGAATTAAGACTTCATCGCCATTATTTAACAAGCCTTGCATTGCCATGACAATAAGCTCGCTAACACCGTTACCAATAAAAATATCATCCACTCTGACATCTTTAATGCCTTGTTGTTGAAAATATTGCATAACAGCAACACGAGCAGAGTATATTCCCTTTGATTCACTGTAGCCTTGAGAGCTAGGTAAATTATAGATCACGTCTTTTAATATATCATCAGGTGCTTCGAAACCGAATGGGGCAGGGTTACCGATATTCAATTTGAGAATCTTATGGCCTTCATCTTCTAAGCGACGCGCTTCGGCTGCTATTTGCCCTCTAATTTCATAACAAACATTGTTTAATTTAGATGACTTGATAATAGCTTTCATGGCAAGGGTACTTCTTTTGTATAGGGGTTAAGGTATAGTCCATTGTTGCTAAAAATGCTACGCATTGAAATAGCTAAGAGTAAGTTTTTAATGATAATTTGTGATTGTTTTGTATAAAACAGTATAAAAAGCAATTTTATTGGTATTAACATAACAAAAAAGGAGCCTAAGCTCCTTTTTATTCACATCACAATGATAACTAACATTTAACTAAAAAGTGACATAACATCATCAATAGCAATCAGTGATTTTTCACCTGTAATGCGGTTTTTCAATTCGACTTGTTGAGCATCGAGGTTGCGTTCGCCAACAATCAATAAATATGGTGTCCCCATTAATTCATGATCAGCAAACATAACACCTGGACGTTCTTTTCTATCATCAAACAAAACATCAATATTGTTTTGTTTTAATGTTTCATATAACGCTTCAGCCGTTTCTTTTACGCGTGCTGATTTTGCCATATTCATTGGCACAATCGCAGCTTGGAATGGGGCAATAGCTTCAGGCCATTTAATGCCATATTCATCATGATTTTGCTCTATTGCAGCAGCCACAATACGAGAAATACCGATACCATAACAACCCATGGTTAACGTTTGGTTTTTTCCACCTTCATTTAATACGGTACAGTTCATTGCTTTAGCGTATTTGGTGCCTAATTGGAAAATATGACCAACTTCAATACCACGTTTGATAATTATTTTTCCTTGGCCACAAGGGCTTGGATCACCTTCAACAACATTACGTAAGTCTGCAATTTCAATGTCTGAACAATCTCTTTCCCAGTTTACACCGGTAAAGTGCATATCATTTTCATTAGCACCACAAATAAAGTCACTTAATTGTGCCGCAGTTCTATCGACAATCACTTTAACATCTAGCCCAACAGGGCCTATAGAGCCTGTTTTACAATTTGCAGCAGACATTATTTGATCATCGGTTGCAAATGCTAATGGTGTTGCTACTTGTGGTAAGTTTTCTGCTTTAATTTCATTGAGTTGATGATCACCACGTAAGACAAGGGCAATAATAGGTGTTGTACCATCTTCATTCTCAACACCACAAACAAGCAATGTTTTAACTGTATTTTTGATATCTACTTTTAAAAAGTCAGTAACATCTTCGATACTGGCCACATTGGGTGTAGCAACTTTAGTTAAATCTTGCGTAGGCTCTGCTCGTTGCTCAGTTGGTGCTAAAGCTTCAGCTTTTTCAACATTCGCAGCGAAGTCGCTAACGTCACTGAAAGCGATATCATCTTCACCTGATTCTGCTAACACATGGAATTCATGGCTTGCGTCACCACCAATTGAACCACTATCAGCTAAAACGGGGCGATAGTTTAGTCCTAAGCGATCAAATATACGACAATATGCATCAAACATTGTTTTATATGTTTTTTCTAAACAATCGTCCTCTAAATGAAATGAATAGGCATCTTTCATTAAAAATTCACGACTACGCATTACACCGAATCTAGGTCTAATTTCATCGCGAAATTTGGTTTGAATTTGAAATAATGAAAGTGGTAGTTGTTTATAACTACTTACTACATTAGCGACTAACTTCGTTATCACTTCTTCATGAGTTGGGCCTAAAACGAAAGGACGTTTATGACGATCATTTAATCGTAATAATTCTGGGCCATAATCATCCCAACGACCCGATTCTTCCCATAAATCAGCAGGCTGAACCATAGGCATTAATATTTCATTAGCATTCGTGCGTTGCATTTCTTCACGAACAATATTTTCAACTTTTTTTAATACACGTAAACCTGTTGGTAACCATGTGTATAGACCTGAGGCAAGATTTCTTACCAGCCCAGCGCGTAGCATTAATTGGTGGCTTATTACTTCTGCACTAGCAGGAGTTTCTTTTAAAGTAGACAGTAAGTATTGACTGGTACGCATTACTAAGTATTTCCGAAAAAATCATGTAAACGAAATAGTAGTACGTTACATGATGACAAATAAAATTGCCGCTATTCTAGCAGGGAGATAAGCGTTGAAACAGAAATAATTTACAATTTATTTGCAAATCTAAAAGTAAGTTATTCTTCAAGTAATAAGACGTTGATTTTTAATTAGTAATTATTGTAAATAAGCTAATTGTGAAAGGTAAGGTTTATTGATAAAGTCGTTATTATTGTCATTATTATGTTGAGCGTGCTGCTTGTTAGACTTTACTTTAGTTAGCTTATTTATTCCGACCTTTTTTATTGTCTCAATTACACCCGGTATGTGTATGACTTTAGCTATGGTGCTGGGTATGTCTATTGGTATTAGAAAAACGTTATGGATGATGTGGGGTGAGTTAATTGGCGTAGCCATTGTGGCTGTATCATCAGTTATTGGTGTGTCAGCCATTATGCTTGAATTACCACAGATATTTGATATTTTAAAATTTATTGGTGCGGGGTATTTGTTTTATATCGGTATAAATATGTGGCGCTCAAAAGGTAAATTAGCAATTTCAATTAATAATAGTTCAACCGTCAATACCAATAAGGGGAGCTTATTCTATCAAGGGTTTATAACGGCAATAGCTAACCCTAAAGGTTGGGCATTTATGATTTCTTTATTACCGCCTTTTATTAATACGCAATATGCGCTTGCTCCTCAATTATCAGTGTTAATTACCATCATATTAGTCTCAGAGTTTACCTGCATGATGTTATATGCAGCAGGAGGAAAAACCATAGGTAAGGTATTCACGGAACAAAATAATGTAAAGTATTTGAATCGGCTATCGGGTACTTTAATGATCCTTGTTGCTTTATGGTTAGCAGCAAGCTAGTTTGTAAATGTTATTATTCGTTGTGATAACTTTTAACCCTCGTTATCACCTAAATATATAGGTAAACAAAAATCTAAGTCAAACCGTTCATCTTCAGTTAAAAAGTGATTTTTCCGATAATGAACGTAAGCAGGTGTTGATAACATTTTAAATCCTGAAGAGGGCAGCCAATATTCTAAAATATTACTTAATTGTGGTAATAGCTCGCCATATTTTCCTTGTAACTTAAATACAGCATGTAAGCCTCCAGGTATTGTCATACTATTGATTAATCCTCTGCGTTGAATAGGTCGATCAATACCTAAACATGCAACATAACGACACTTATCAAGGGCTACCCAGGCAGGATTTGAATGATGCAAACCGTATTGTTGTGAAAAGTCGCGTTGTTGAATGCTGGCCCATGCATTTAGTTTTTGCCAAGCATTAGCTATAGAACGATCATACCCTTGATGACGGACATAAGCGACATGTCTCTGGGGAAGGTTTATTAATTCACATTTAGGTACAGTCATTGTATTAAGTTGTTGATAGTACTTAGCAACTTCTTTATCAGCTAAAAAGGGTTTATCTTGATGTTGACGATCTTTATTACGCCATTCACCTGGTGACATTGCAAATATTGTTTTAAAAGCACGGCTAAATGATGATACGGATGAAAATCCAGATTTTATGGCGATGTTTAACACAGAAGTTGTTGCGTCAAACATTAACTGGTTAGCTGCAAATTCAATTCTAATTCGGCGAATATAATGATGTACAGGTTCTCCGACAATCGTTTTGAATAGTCGATGAAAGTGTTGCTCTGAATAAGCGGCAATTGCGGCAAGATCTTTTGCGAGTAATGTTTGACTTATATCTTGATGGATAAAATATAATACGTCGTTAATGCGTGAAATTTGTTGGTTAGTTTGCATTATCTTTGAAATTTATAGCATAAATGGACATACATAACAGCATAAACGGACAAGTAAAAAATCTCAAGTTATCGTATTCTACAAGTCATTAATAAAAAACTGTACTTACCATGAAACTAGCAAAATCGTTACAAAATATTCAACCTTCTTATATCCGTGAAATCTTAGCTGCTGCCAGTGCGCCAGGTGTTATATCTTTGGCTGGAGGCTTACCCGCAAATGATAAATTTCCATTGGCACTAATGACAAATGCATTAGTTAATTTACCTAATAGAACTGAGTTGTTTCAATATGGTAATACGGCAGGTTATGCTCCATTATTGACATATTTAAAGGAACGTTATCAATTACCTCAATCACATGATGGAATTGTTTGTACGGGCTCACAGCAAGGGTTAGATCTTATCGCACGAGCATTTATTAATCCTGGCGACATCATAGTGATGGAAGCGCCGAGTTATTTAGGGGCTATTCAAGTATTTGGTTTGACTCAAGCTAACATTAAAAGTGTTTCACAAAGCTTTGACGGACCCGATTTAGACGAATTAGAAATTTGTTTCTCAACTAATGATGTTACTCTTTTTTATGCAGTACCTGACTTTCATAACCCAACGGGTGTATGTTGGTCTTTAGCTGTACGCCAAAAAGTTGCAGCGTTGTGTAATAAATATAAGGTGGCATTTATTGAAGATGTACCTTATAGAGAGCTTCGTTTTAAGGGAGAAGCTTTACCCTTAGTATCAAGCTTTTGTCCTGATAATTCATTGGTACTGCGTTCATACTCGAAAATAGCAACACCAGGCATTAGATTAGGTTTGGTTACTGGTCGAGCTGACTGGATTAATACTTTGAATATTGTTAAACAAGCATCTGACTTACACTCAAGTATTCCAATGCAAGCAGTATTACTAGACTTGTTACAACATGATGGATTTGAACAACATTTAGAAGAGTTAAGACAACTTTATTATAGGCGTTACAAGGCATTATTTAAAAATATCTCATTGCATTTAGTGCCGCTTTGTCAGGTAAATGAAGTTGATGGAGGGATGTTTATATGGCTATCATTACCTAAATGTGATGTAGATGCTTTAGCTAAGTCGGCATTGGAGCATGGTGTAGCTGTAGTACCAAGCTCTGTATTTTATAATGATAGAACATGTGTGACTCCCGCTTTACGATTAAACTTTACTAACGCGAGTGAAGAAGAGCTAGCTTCAGCTGTTGAGCGGTTAGCTGAAGTGATCAAACAGCATTGTGATTAACTCACCTGAGCTCGGTTTAAGGTGTTTTTAATTCATTGAAATAAAGACTAATAAAATTTAACTTATGCTCTAGCTTGATAGTTGTTTTTTCTTCAAGGAAAATTTCGCGTCAATAGCTAATCTATTACAAGTCAATTTAACGATGAAGCAAGTAAAAGTAGCTGTTAGAGAAGAATATATTAAGCCGAGCTCAGGTTAACTAACGTTTTTCACTTTTTCATCATAAGTCCTAGCTATGTAAACTGATTTCAAAACAAGCTAAATTTTAGAATTAAAAAAGCCAGTTGTTAATAATAACAACTGGCTTTTTGCTTATAAGCTTTTAAAGCTTATAACGTTGGTTTTGTCGCTGGTGCAGAGCTTCTACTTGTTACATCGGCAGAAATTGCAGTACGTCCTGAAACTTTATGTGCTACACGGTCTTCATTAGCCATAAAGCTAGTTGGAATCTCGTGAATAGTTGTTATCGTTTCAGTTTTTGTCATTGGTGAAGAAGCACGACCAGATAAGCGGTTAGCTTTTTTCACTTGTCTTGCTAATTTCTTGTCTTTATTTGGGGCTTTTTTGGTAACCTTAGCCTCAACTTTTTTCGATTTAACTTTAGTCTCTGCTTTTGGTGCTTCTTGCTCAGCTTCAACTTTATCAGTAGTTTCTACCTGCACATCATTACTATTATTAGTAACACCATTATCAGCAACCTTATCAGTTGTTTCATCTACTGAAACAGTGTCAACGATAACCTCATTGACGATAGGTTTTTGAACTGGCTCTACTACCTCAGTTGAAGTATCAACAGGTTTTTCGCTATCGCTATCGTTAGCTGTTGCTGCTTTAGTTGGTGCAGTTTCGTTGTTAACGCTTGATTCAACTTTAACCTCAGTTAATGGTAAATCTTGGTGTTTTTCTTCAGTAATAGCTGGTGTAGCATCAGAAACAACCGGCTCAGCATTAGCAGGCTCAGAAATAACTGGCTCGGCAGTAGTCGATTCAGCAGTCGATTCAGCAATAACAGGTTCAGAAGTAACTTCAGGCGTTGGTGCTTCAGTCTCAACTTTTTTAGCGGTATTACTTTCTTTTTTGACTGTAGCTTTTGGCTTTTCAGTTGTAGTAGCTTCACTAACAGTTTCTGCTGTTGCTTTTGCTACAGGTGTTTCACCTTTCGGGTAACGCGCTTCAATTGCTTCATTATTTTCTTTAGCTGTATTTTCCGTTGGTGTATCGGTAGCTGGTGCATTTTCAGCTGCACCTTGTACTACTTCATCCTCTGGTTTCTTGTCACGGCGTCTACGTTGACCATTAGAACGTAAGTGTCTTGGAGAACGTCTATTACGAGAACGCTCTTCATTGTTTCCTTTCGTTTCTTCTGTTGTTACCGGTGTCGCTTGTTTATCAGTTTCAGCTGCTTTTTCAGTAGTAGCCGTAGTGCTAACTGTTTCTGTAGTCGTATTTTTAGCTGGTTTTTTGGGTTTATTAACCGCTTCTTTTTGTTCAGGTACTGCAACTTGAGCTGAAGTCGTGGCTTGCTCTACCTTTGCCTTATTTACACGTACTTTTTTACGGTTAGTTCTGCGTTGACGGCGCTCAGCAACAACTTCTTCTTTTACTGGTTTATTTTTATCATGTTCAGGTTTTTTATTATGCGCTTTAGCTTTATTAGGTGTATTTTTCTTCGTATCATCGCGTTCATTACGTGCATTAGTAGACTTATCATTTACTTTTGCATTACGATTTTGGTTGCGATCATTAGTACGTTCATCATTACGGTTGTTACCACGGTTACCATTACGGTTATTACCACGGCGTTGACCTTGACGATTACGTTGTTGATTATTGTTCTCAGGCTTAGGTTTACTTTCCGTTTTTTTCTCTTCTTTAACTACTTCTTCTGAGGTAAACAAACCTTTTAACCAAGTAAAAAAGCCTGTAGGTTTACTTTCAGAAATAGCCGCTTTATTCGATACTGGTGCTTTCGCTGGTTCCGCAACAGGAGCAACATTAGGTGCTGTCATTCCTTGGCCCATCGCTTGAATTAATGGTTCATCACGTTTAACCGCTACTTTATCAAACTTAGGCATTTTCGCTTCTTCAAGCTCTGCTTGTTTAATCGAAATGTCATAACTAGCTTCACTAACTGTTTCATCATTTTTAACACGTAACACTTCATATTGTGGTGTATCCATATGAGGGTTAGGGATGATTAAAACACGTACGCCATGATGCTTTTCAATATGCATTACTGAACGGCGCTTTTCATTAAGTAAGTAAGTAGCAACAGGCACAGGTACTTGTGCTTGAACGTGTAGTGTATTTTCTTTAATGGCTTCTTCTTCCATTAAACGAAGTACAGACAAAGCAAGTGATTCAACGCCACGCACTTGGCCAGTACCACTACAACGAGGACATACACCTTGGCTAGTTTCACCAATAGAAGGGCGCAAGCGTTGACGCGACATTTCTAATAAACCAAAACGAGAAATTCGGCCTAATTGAATACGTGCTCTGTCTTGACGAACAGAATCACGCATACGGTTTTCAACTTCACGTTGATGGCGAACAGGGGTCATATCGATAAAATCGATAACAACTAAACCACCTAAATCACGTAAACGTAATTGACGGGCTATTTCTTCTGCTGCTTCTAAGTTGGTATTAAATGCTGTTTCTTCGATATCGCTGCCTTTAGTTGCGCGAGCAGAGTTAATATCGATAGAAGTCATAGCTTCTGTTGGATCAATTACGATTGAACCGCCTGAAGGTAAGCGTACTTCACGTTGAAATGCCGTTTCAATTTGCGTTTCAATTTGATAATGCGTGAATAGAGGAACATCACTGGTATAAAGCTTAATTTTACTCAAGAAATCAGGGCGTACTATTTCAATATGCTTTTTAACACTTTCGAATGTTTTTGGGCGATCAATTAAAACTTCGCCAATGTCACGGCGTAAATAATCGCGAATAGCGCGTAAAATAAGGTTGGTTTCTTGATGAATTAAAAAAGGTGCTTTACGACTTTCAGCTGCATCACTGATTGCTTTCCAATGATGTAATAAAACGCTTAAATCCCATTCTAATTCTTCATAAGCTTTACCAACACCGGCAGTACGAACAATAAGTCCCATGCCTTTAGGTAGGTCAAGTTTACTTAGTGAGGTTTTTAAATCAGTACGTTCATCACCTTCAATACGACGTGAAATACCACCAGCACGAGGATTATTTGGCATTAATACTAAATAACTACCGGCTAAGCTGATAAAAGTAGTTAACGCAGCGCCTTTTTGACCACGTTCTTCTTTGTCGATTTGAACAATTACTTCTTGGCCTTCGTGTAATACATCTTTGATGCTTGGACGACCTTGGAATGTATAACCTTTAGGGAAGTATTCACGCGCGATTTCTTTCATTGGTAAGAAACCATGGCGATCAGCACCATAGTCAACAAAAGCGGCTTCTAAAGAAGGTTCAATACGTGTGATTTTTGCTTTATAAATATTTGATTTTTTTTGTTCATGGCCAGGACTTTCGATATCTAAATCGTAAAGTTTTTGTCCATCAACGAGTGCTACACGCAATTCTTCCGATTGGGTAGCGTTTATTAACATACGTTTCATAGTTTGTGTGACTCAATTTTAAGTCACAGCACACTAGTGCTTAGTACACAAAGTAGTGCAATCTGTAGTGATGTAACAGCATTTTGTCAACCTCACGGGTGTCAATCCTAACGTGTCATCAAACCACGATAAGCTGTTATAAATTTTGATTGTTTCTATTGGCTATGACCTGACTTATTCAAGTATCATAGCGTTCTTGTTTCTTTATGTGCTCAGCGAATGTGCTGTGCGCACTTATATTTGCAATTAAATAATAAAAATTTGCTTAGTGATGTTTTACACTTCTTTGTTGCGCATTTAATTATTAAATTAAAACTTTTTTGCAAAATAAGTTAATTTAAATAAATTGCTTTATGGAGCTGGACTAGTATCTTTTAGTGATAAAACTGTTTATGTCATGATTAACAAGTTACACGCGTTAATTGTACAATAGGCCGTACTATTAATGTGTCAATTACCTTTTTATCGGTTATGCATACTAATGTGGCCGCAGTTTGCCTCTTACATCTCTCTGTAAAGCTTCAAATATAATACTTTTTTATTCACTGTGTAGGTAAGTTTTTATTTAGAAATTTACCCAGTAAATAACGTTGTTAAGTATTAACCTCGTCATTATCCCTTATAAAGTATGATAAGCCAATAAAAAAACAGATTAAATGTCAAAATGCAGTAAAAAAAGTATGTTAAACTGCGTGTCATTAAGAATCTAAGTTAATTAAACGCAAGCCATGTCACAAAAACCACTAGTACAAAAAGCAGAGATAAAAAAATCAAAGGGTGATGAAAATCAAACTGACGATAAACCACAAGTACAATATATAACTATTGATGGTGAAGATGCCGGTCAGCGTATTGATAATTTTTTATTAAGAACCTTAAAAGGTGTTCCTAAAAGTCATTTATATCGTTTAATGCGTAAAGGTGAAATACGTGTAAATAAAAAACGTATTAAACCGGTTTATAAGTTATTGGTTGATGATGTTGTGCGAATTGCGCCAATTCGTGTATCAGAAAAAGCAGATGCTGTATCTACAGGTCTAAGTATTGTTGCTAACCTTGAAAAACAAATATTATTTGAAGACGACCGATTAATTGTTATTAATAAACCGTCAGGAATGGCTGTTCATGGCGGTAGTGGTTTAAGTTTTGGCTTAATTGAAGCGCTTCGTTCTCTTCGCCCTGATGCTCGTATGTTAGAGTTAGTACATCGACTTGATAGAGATACGTCAGGTTGTTTGGTGGTTGCTAAAAAACGTTCGGCATTACGTCACTTACATGAACAACTACGCAGTAAAAATGTTCAGAAATTTTATCATGCTTTGGTGAAAGGTCATTGGCCAACTAAATTAACCCGTGTTACTGAGGGATTAAGAAAGAATGATCTTAAATCCGGAGAGCGCGTAGTAATTACCGATAATATCAATGGTAAAGAGTCAGAAACACGATATAAAGTATTAGAACGTTATCGCGGTGCAACCTTAGTTCGTGCTTTTCCTGTAACCGGTAGAACCCATCAAATTCGTGTGCATTGTCAAGTGAGTGGTCATTCTATCGCTATGGATGCAAAGTATGGTCATGAAGGTTTTGATGCTGAGATGAAAAGCAAAGGTTTAAAACGTTTGTTTTTACATGCCGCGAGCATTGAATTTACTCACCCAAAAACAGAAGAGCGTATAACAATAGAAGCGCCGCTTGAGCCAAGTTTGGAAAAATTACTGACTAAATTAGTTAGAGAATAACAAACAACTAAATTAGAACGTATTTATGAAAAATTATAAGTTAATTATTTTTGACTGGGATGGCACATTGATGAATTCGGTTGATCGTATTGTATCGTCAATGCAATCAGCCGCCGACACTGTTGGTTTAGTTACACCAACCAATAATGAAGTAAAAGACATTATTGGGTTAAGCTTGCCTGTAGTATTCGACCGGTTATTTACTGACATAACAGCTGAACAAATAGAAGCCATGTCAGTACAGTACAAATATCAATACCTTGAAGTTAATACTACACCATCGCCATTATTTAATGATGCGATGGAATTACTTGTTACTTTAAAACAGCACAATAAGTTACTAGCTGTTGCAACAGGAAAAGGTAGAGCAGGTTTAGCAAGCGTCTTAAGTTTGAGTAACACAACGAATCTGTTTCATACAACTCGTTGTGCTGATGAAATGCCATCAAAACCGGATCCTACAATGCTGCTTAGTATTTTATCTGAATTAGGTATATCTTCACATGAAGCGTTAATGATTGGTGATACAAGCTATGATTTAAAAATGGCAAAAAATGCAGGCATTGATAGTATTGGAGTAAGTTTTGGTGTTCATGATAAGCCAACACTTGAAAAGTATTCACCTAAAGTTATCGTTGACTCGTTAAGTGAGTTAAAGGCGTTGCTAGTCTAGTTGTTGAGTTACTTGGTTATTTAAAATACGTTTAAATGACAGCATCTGTAAAGTTCTCAAATACTACTTATTGATTATCGCGCTGTTTATGCCAAACCAAGCATATCAATAGAGCAAATATACCACTGAGATACGTTGCGATAATAGGAATGATTGTAAGCTGATATTCATGTTCATGATCTTCTGGATAAAAAGAATCTCCTGATAAGAACCAAGCTGCAATAGCGCCTACAATGAACCAAATAAGGGCAGCTTCTCTTTTGTAACTTGGTGCTGTTATATAACCACACATAACAACACAAAAAGCAGCAAAAGCACCTATTATAGGCTTTTTCCAAACGCCGATAAGATCAGCAACAATACCAGCAGATATTGCAGAAATTAAAAATAAAGCGATAACCAGAATAATTGATAAAGCAAATCCTTTAATTTGGCTCATATGTATCCTTATTATCGCTGTAAAATCGTGAAGAGATTTGTAGTTTTAAATTTATTGCTGTTTAAATACTAAACTGAATGACACTGGAACAACAGGGCTGATTGACGGAAGATTGGCAACTTCACGCAACTTTTCAATACCAGCGACTAAATTATACTTATTAGCATTAATAATGATTGGGCTTAATGAAAAGGCTAATATGTCATTCTTAGCTAATTTAACTACTTGTATATCTGTTGTTATTTGTTGTGATACGCCATGTAAAGATAAATTGAAACTAATTGTACTTTGGTATGACTCACCAACAGTGAGCTCGCTGAATAACTTTGGATCTAAATTCGCGCTAATATTTGCGTTTGAAAATGAAGCAACGTCAAAAAGCATAGTTTTAACACGTTCATTACGAATAGCAATATTGGTTTCAACACTACTTAAGTCAATAGCTAAAGATAATTCTCCTGTATCTTTGAGCGTACCATTAAGCTTTTTAAAGCTATTTACCTCTCCTACTTTTGATGCTTTAGTTGAAACATAGTTAATGGTTGATTTATCATTCACTAGCTCCCATTGAGCTATCGCGTTTGAAGACAAGAGTAACGTAGATAGTAAAAATACATATTTTTTTAACATTTTTATTCCTTTGGACTTTCAATACAATGACTTTTATTAGTCGATCTACTTATCCTATTAATAGGGTAAATATAATTGTTCACAATAAGCGACGAAAGAACAAATGCCAACTGTTTTCCTATATTAAAGGATTAACAGTCAAGGCGATTATGTGAAATCAAGAATATAATAACAAAATCACTATTGAATAATAATAATTCAATAGTCTAAAGTCTAAAATAAATGTAATAGTAGAACAATAGTTCAGGTTATTTATTGTCTATAAAGAGTGATATTGACCAGACGCTTACACAGCGTCCGGTTACGGCTTTTATTAAGCATTTGCTAGCGGTTGTTAGCACGTTAGGTTTTGTTGCGCTAAGGTATCTAAGCCATGCTCTTTAAGTAAGCTAACTAATTTAATTAACGGTAAACCAATAAGCGTATTAGGATCATCACCTTCAAGTTTTTTGAATAAACAAATACCTAGACCTTCACTTTTAAAACTACCTGCACAATTGTAAGGTTGTTCTGCTTTTAAATAGCTTTCTATTTCTGAGCGCGACAATTCATTAAAATGCACTATAAAAGGTTCAACTAATGAAGTACTAGTATTACTTGCACTATCATAGACACATAAACCAGTATAAAAGGTGACACTTTTATTACTAAACTTAGTCAGCTGCTTTATACCATTTTCAAAGGTATGAGGTTTACCTAAAATTTCACCGTCACAAACTGCGACTTGATCTGAGCCTATAATAAGTGCATTAGAAAATTCACTTGCTACGGCTTTTGCTTTTGCAATTGCTAAACGCTCAACTAACGCTTGAGGTGCTTCATTGGCTAAAGCTGTTTCATTCACATCAGGTTTAGCACATTCAAAAGCTAAGTTGAGTTTTTCTAAAATACTTTTACGAAAAGGGGAGGTAGAGCCTAAAACTAAGGTTTTCATGAAGATCCTTAAAAATGTGAGAATTGATCAATTTTGATGAACAATTAAACAATAATTATCATATTACTGTTATTATTGGGTCAATCTATCGTTTTTAAACAAAATAAGCTAATTTTCTTTTGACAGTTGCCTCTTGGAGCTTTATTATGCGCGACTTATGCAGAATCTTAAGCTTCCGATTACAATTAGTCCATCCCGAAGTGCACAGCGCAGGCTTGTGTGTGAAGGTATATTTAACGTGTCGGAAATGACTAGGCTTCTTGCTGTCAGCGAAATGCGCAGTGAGTATGCTCAAGTTAGTGTTAAGTTTGATGTGGATGAACGTGGTTTGACAGTAATGTCAGGCACAGCATCGGCATTAGTTGCATTAACTTGTCAGCGGTGTAATGAGCTTTTTGATATGGAATTAAAAGTAGATTTTATTTTTAGTCCAGCAAAAAATGAAGAAGCAGCTGAAAATATTCCATCATATTATGATGTAATAGAATTAAATGAAGATGGTGAAGTAAACTTACGAGAGCTAGTGGAAGAAGAGTTTTTACTTTCTATTCCATTTATTCCAAGGCATAACATTGAAGACTGTTCAGCTGATGCTGATACGGTTTGGGGTGAATTGCCGGAAGAGCTTGAGAAGCCGAACCCATTTGACGTATTAAAACAATTTAAATAGTTAAACGCATTTAGCAATTTAACTAATAACCCGATTTAGGAGTAACTCATGGCAGTTCAAAAAAGCAAAAAGTCTCGTTCAAGACGTGGCATGCGCCGTTCACATGATGCTTTAACAGCAGAGAATTTATCAGTAGATCCAGTATCAGGTGAAACACATCGTCGTCACCATGTAACAGCTGATGGCTTTTACAAAGGCGTTAAAGTAATCGCTAACTAAGCGAATTTACTTTAATACCCTATTTATAGCTAATTAATTTTCGCTTGAATAGTCAAGAAATACTAACCTTAGCGTTAGATGTTATGGGGGGCGATAAAGGCCCCTCTATAACAATTCCTTCAGCAATAATGGCAATTAATCATCTGCCTAACTTGCATCTAATTCTTTGTGGTGATGAACAGATCATTACATCAGAACTTGCACGATTAAATATTTCCAAAGAAGCATTAGCTCAACATCAACAGTTATCTATTTTCCCGACCTCAGAAGTTGTTGAAATGGATGAAAAACCAGCCTTTGCTCTTCGAACAAAAAAAGATTCATCTATGCGTAAAGCATTAGATCTTGTTCATGATGGTAAAGCCCAAGCATGTGTTAGTGCAGGTAATACAGGTGCTTTATTTTCCATGGCACATTTTGTTTTAAAAACATTACCTGGTGTTGAACGTCCAGCCTTAATTTCTTCTTTACCTACACATGATGATGACAAACACGTATTTATGCTTGATTTAGGTGCGAATGTTTTTTGTGATTCACATGTACTCTACCAATTTGGAATTATGGGTTCTGTTATGGCCCAGCAAGTTGATGGTATTGATAAACCTCGTATAGCATTACTCAATATGGGGGAAGAATCAATTAAAGGCAGTGACCATATTAAGCAAGCTGCACTTGAATTATCTGACAATAAAGATATCAATTATATTGGTTTTATTGAGGGAGGAGATATTTTCTCTAATAAAGCTGACGTTATTGTTTGTGATGGCTTTGTTGGTAATGTAGCACTAAAAACCTGTGAAGGTGTTGCTCGTTTAGTGTATAAAAGATCAAAAACACTCTTCCAACAGAACATTTTAGTAAAAATGTTAGCTTTTATTGTTAAACCTAGTTTAAAAAAATTATTTAAGTCAATGAACCCCGACCAGTATAACGGTGCAAGTTTGATAGGATTGCGCGGTATCGTTGTAAAAAGCCATGGCAATGCAAATTCAGGCGCTTTTTTCTCCGCTATAATGGAAGCTGTTAAAGAAGTTGAGCGTCAAGTACCTGATAAAATTAAATGCTCTTTAGAGCAAGGTCTGTCTCCTCAATAATATTTTATTATATTGTCTATATTGTTTATAAACATAAGAGTAACAAATAAAAATGCAAAATATATCCTTACAAGGTGAATTAGCCTTCGTATTCCCAGGGCAAGGCTCTCAAGCCGTTGCTATGTTAAGTGACTTTAGTGACAATGATATTGTTCAAAATACTTTTAAAGAAGCATCTGACGCACTAGGTTATGACTTGTGGCGATTAGTTGCGCAAGGACCAGCAGAACAACTTAATCAAACAAATTTCACACAACCTGCCTTATTAACTGCGAGTGTTGCGTTGTGGCGTGTTTGGCAAGCCGAATCTGATATTTTACCTGCTGTTTTAGCAGGTCACAGCTTAGGCGAATACTCAGCTTTAGTATGTGCAGATGTTATTTCGTTAACTGATGGTGTTAAGTTAGTCGAAAAACGTGGCGAATATATGCAAACTTGTGTTCCGGCGGGTGTTGGTGCAATGGCAGCAGTGATTGGATTAGATGATCAAGCGATTATTGATGCTTGTGCACAAGCACAAGACTCACATGAAGTTAAAGAAGTTGTCGCAGCTGTTAATTTTAATTCACCTGGTCAAGTTGTTATCGCGGGTCATAAAGATGCTGTTGAACGTGCGGGTGAACTGTGTAAAGTAGCAGGTGCTAAACGCGTTTTACCTCTACCAGTAAGTGTACCATCTCATTGTGCACTAATGGCTGATGCTGCGGTTAAGTTAGCTGCCGATCTTGAAGGTATTACCTTTAAAACACCATCAATTAATGTTGTAAATAACGTTGATGTTGCTATTGAAACAAGTGGTGAAGCTATTAAGTCAGCTTTAGTTAAACAGCTATATAGTCCTGTACGCTGGAGTGAAACAGTAACAAAAATTGGCGAGATGGGCGTTACTCAAATGATTGAAGTAGGTCCAGGAAAAGTATTACAAGGATTGGTTAAACGTATCAATAAATCGATTAACTGCGTTTCTTTTAATACAGAAGACTCATTAGTTAAAGCAAAAGAATTGACGCAAGCTAAATAGATTTAATAAAAATAAAAAACAAATAGGAAATATTATGTTTTCATTAACAGGTAAAATAGCCCTTGTTACAGGTGCTAGTCGTGGTATTGGCAAAGCAATAGCGACACAATTACAAGCGTTAGGGGCTACGGTTGTAGGAACAGCGACGTCAGAACATGGCGCAGAAAGAATTTCAGAATATTTAGGTGAGGGCAATGGCCTCGTATTAAATGTGACGAGTGATGATTCTATTACCGAACTATTTTCAGCGATTAAAGACGCACATGGTAGTATTGATATTTTAGTTAATAATGCCGGTATCACGCGCGATAATCTATTTATGCGTATGAAAGATGATGAATGGCAAGATATAATTGATACTAACTTAACTTCTGTGTTTAAGGTAAGTAAAGCTGCGATTCGTCCTATGATGAAAAAACGTAATGGCCGAATCATTAATATTGGCTCTGTAGTGGGCTCAATGGGTAATGCAGGGCAAGTAAACTACGCAACAGCTAAAGCGGGTTTATTAGGTTTTACTAAGTCTTTGGCACGTGAGGTTGCTTCTCGTGGCATAACAGTTAATACTATTGCGCCAGGTTTTATCGATACAGATATGACACAAACGTTAACTGATGAACAAAAAGAGGGGATTTTCTCACAAGTTCCAGCTAATCGTTTAGGTAAACCTGAAGAAATTGCGAGCACTGTCGCCTTTTTAGCGTCAGATACAGCCGCATATATCACTGGCGAAACGATTCATGTTAACGGTGGTATGTATATGGTGTAACCCTTAAATATAAAGGGCTACATTGTTTCGTATCACTATTTTAGTGTAGTAAACAGGTTCGACCACCTAAAAAAATAAAGCTATAGGCTTGCATGGCAGGGCTTTGGCGAATACACTACACGCAATTTGATAAATTACACTTTCAGTAAGTAAAGGAAAAAAAATGAGTACTATCGAAGAACGCGTTAAAAAAATCACTATTGAACAACTAGGTGTTAGTGAAGCAGAAGTTAAAACTGATTCATCTTTCGTTGATGATTTAGGTGCTGATTCATTAGACACAGTAGAATTAGTTATGGCGTTGGAAGAAGAATTTGATACTGAAATTCCTGACGAAGAAGCTGAAAAAATCACTACTGTTCAAGCGGCAATCGATTACGTTAACGCTAATCAGTAATTGTTAACTAGTTATTACTAGTTAATTGTAAAAATGTAATTGAAAAAAAGGCGGTATACTTATCATTTAAGTGACCGCTTTTTTTGTATCTCCTATTTCATAATTAAGAGGTAGAACACAATGAGACGTGTTGTTGTTACCGGTCTTGGTATGCTTAGCCCACTAGGCAATACCCCTGAACAAACCTGGGAAAACTTATTACTTGGTAAAAGTGGTATTCGTAATATTGATCATTTCGATACAACTGAGTATTCAACTAAGTTTGCAGGTTTAGTTAACGATTTTGACGCGCAAAACTATATGGAAAAAAAAGAAGCCAAAAAAATGGATCTTTTTATTCAATATGGTGTTGCCGCAGGCGTTCAAGCAATCCAAGATTCTGGCATTGAAGTTAATGAACAAAACTCACCTCGTATCGGTGTAGCTATTGGCTCTGGTATTGGCGGGTTAGGCCTAATAGAACAAAATCATGAAAAAATGGTAAAAACAGGTAGTCCGAAAAGACTTTCGCCGTTTTTTGTGCCTTCTACAATCATTAACATGATTTCAGGTAATTTATCTATCATGTTTGGTTTGCAAGGACCTAATATTTCTATTACTACAGCCTGTACTAGTGGCGTGCACAATATTGGTCATGCAGCTCGCATGATTGCATACGGTGATGCTGATGTTATGGTGGCTGGTGGTGCTGAAAAAGCATCTACCACATTAGGAATGGGCGGTTTTGGTGCAGCACGTGCTTTATCTAGACGTAATGATGACCCTCAATCGGCTTCACGTCCTTGGGATAAAGATCGTGATGGTTTTGTTTTAGGTGATGGTGCCGGTGTTGTTGTTGTTGAAGAATATGAACATGCCAAAGCACGTGGCGCAAAAATTTATGCTGAGTTAGTTGGTTTTGGTATGAGTGGTGATGCTTATCATATGACATCACCTCCAGCAGATGGTGCTGGTGCAGCACGTGCGATGGAAAATGCCTTAAATGACGCTAAAATAAATGCTAATCAAATTGGTTATATTAATGCGCATGGTACTTCAACGCCTGCAGGTGATATCGCTGAAACTAATGCCGTAAAATCAATTTTTGGTGCCGATGCATATAATGTATTAATGGGATCAACTAAATCGATGACTGGGCATTTATTAGGTGCTGCTGGTGCCGTTGAAAGTATCTTTAGTATTCAAGCATTAGCGAGCTCTTGTGTTCCTCCAACAATTAATTTAGATAATCCAGGTGAAGGTTGTGATTTAGATTATATTCGCGGCTCAGCTCGTGATATTAATTTAGATTATGTTTTGTGTAATTCATTTGGTTTTGGTGGTACAAATGGGTCATTAATATTTAAAAAATATAATAATTGAAGTGACTTGTAACTAAAGCTTGAAATCAATTTATTAAGCCTGAATACTTAGCATATATGTGTAAGTTCTCAGGCTTTTTTAATTTAGTTTTAACCTGTTTTATCTATATAGTGAACCGACAATGAAATTATGTTTAGTTAATGGAATACAACAAAATCATATTGATATTGAAAGTCGTGGTCTTGCTTATGGGGATGGCCTGTTTACTACGGCAAAAGTCATTCATGGTAAAGTAGAATACTTAACACAGCATGTAGAACGTTTAACTTCTGGTTGTGAAAAACTGGGGTTCTCATCTCCTTCATCAGACGAATTAACACAACAATTAGCTGCTATAGCAAAAAACTATCCATTAGCTGTGCTCAAAGTTATTATTGCAGCAAGTAGTGGTGGGCGAGGTTATGCGCGCTCATCAAACAATCATCATGATCTGATCATTATGATCCATGATTATCCGATACATTATGATAATTTGATTCATAGCGGCATTAATTTAGGGCTCAGTAAGCAACAAATAGGTATTAATCCTATGTTAGGTGGTTTGAAGCATTTAAACCGTCTCGAACAAGTTTTATTAAGGCAAGAGTTATCTTTGAGTAATGTGGATGACTTGGTGGTGACAAATATAAATAATGACGTGATAGAAGCAACTAGTGCTAATCTATTTATTTTCTTAAATGACACATTATATACGCCAGACGTTAGTCAAAGTGGTGTAAATGGTATTATGCGTCAAACTATATTGCGCCATTACCCTGAAACCATTATTAAAGCTATTTCTCTAGAGGAGGTTGCTCAAGCACAGGCAATATTTGTGTGTAATTGTGTTATGGGCGTCATGCCTGTGAATAATTATAACGGGCAGGTATTATCATTAGACTTACCCTTAGCAATAGCACTAACTATCCGTAATGGTATTAACCGTGAGCAATAAATTATTAATAGGTTTTTAATGAAAAAAATACTTTATGTTTGTATTGGTAGCGCGATTATATTTATTCTTGGCTTTTTTCTTTTATTAGAAAAAGAAATGAATAAGCCTTTACCAATTACACAGCATCAATTAATTACTATTGAACAAGGTAGTTCTGTTGCTTCATTTTCAAAGGCATTAGAGAGCAAAGGTTGGATAGATAATCGTTTTTGGCTTAGAGTCTACGCACGTTTACAACCTAACAAAACCATTATAAAAGTTGGCACTTATCAAATTTTGCCTAACTCAAGTTTGCAAAATATTCTGACATTAATCACTAGTGCAAACGAGCATCAATTTAAATTCACTATTGTTGAAGGCACAACGTTTAAAGAGCTATTGACTCAATTAGGTAATCATTCAGAGTTAATGCATACTGTAGAGTCATTAAGTATTGAACAAATATCGCAACGATTAAATATAGAACAAGCTAATCCTGAAGGGTGGTTTCTCCCTGAAACTTATGCTTTTACTAAAGGTACAGAAGATCTTCAGATTTTAAAACGTGCTCATGCGTCGATGCAAAACACCTTAAGCAAGCTTTGGCAAGCGCGTGCAGTCGGTTTACCTTATGAATCGCCATATGAAGCCTTAATTATGGCATCAATTATTGAAAAAGAGACCAGTCATATACCCGAACAGCCTTTGATCGCCTCGGTCTTTATGAATCGGTTAGCGAAAAAAATGCGATTACAAACCGATCCTACGGTTATTTATGGCTTAGGTGAACGTTATAAGGGAGACATTACTAAGGCGCATTTAAGAGAGAAAACAGCTTATAACACTTATCGTATAAATGGTTTACCACCAAGTCCTATAGCAATGCCGGGGTTATCAGCTATTAAAGCAGCACTTAATCCCCAAGAGAGTGATTATTACTACTTTGTTAGCGAAGGGAATGGAAAACATGTTTTTAGCCGAACGCTAGCGGAGCATAACAGTGCCGTT
Source organism: Colwellia sp. 6_MG-2023 (assembly GCF_030547765.1). Taxonomy (NCBI): domain Bacteria; kingdom Pseudomonadati; phylum Pseudomonadota; class Gammaproteobacteria; order Alteromonadales; family Colwelliaceae; genus Colwellia; species Colwellia sp. 6_MG-2023. The sequence continues at coordinate 155,811 of NZ_JAUOPP010000006.1, forward strand.
AGAGATTATTTGAAACAGCTAAGAGCAAAACAGTAAGCGCAAAAAAATAAGCGTAATTTTGAGCCTGTAACAGCTTTTCTTTACTATATTGCTTATTACGTTGCTTATGGCATAGTTTACTCGAAGGATAATTACCTGTCCGTTCATCAAAAATGCATTTAACAGACGTCAATTGGCAAGAATATGCTTATTAATGTCATTTTTTGTGGGGTACTCCCGTCAGTTAACGACATCCGATTTACTTTATATCAAATGAATAGTAAATATTCGCCGAGTTTTCTAAACCAGAAACAGCTTCAACCCATAAACGACTATAGATATAAAACCTAACCGTCAGCTCTTTAATTGGTTCAGTTACGCCTACGCCGTATTTCACATAAACTTGATCACCTAAATATCCGGCAATAGAAGCTTGTTCATCGTCTCCGTCAATTTCAAGTTTATTGAGCAAGGGTAGCTTTTCTATTTGAGTTAGTACACCCGAAAAGTTTGTTATTGCCGTTCCTAAGGCCACACCTATTGCAGCATTACTATTATTCGTTTTAGCATCTAAGCCTCGGCCTCTAACTAAATATGATAAGGCTTCTGATTGCTGCATAGTAGGTTTTGAAAACAGTGTAATATGTAAACTATTCGCTAAACCTTTAGCATCAATGCCAACAATGATGTCTTCTTTTTCAATACTACGTGTCGCTTGCATTGAGACATAAGGCGTATTGGCTGGGCCATTAAAAGATATATTCCCTTTTGTGATTGATAAGTCTTGTCCATAAGCTCGATAACGACCTTCTGGAATTTTTAAACTACCAAATAACTGTAAAGGTTGTTGCGGTTGCTGACTTACTTGTAATTCACCACCGAGGCGTCCAACAAACCCTTGCCCTTCAATTTGGAAAGCGTCAGCGATAACAACACGAACGTTTGTTAAAATATTAAAAGGTTTCTCAAGGGTGACTTGCTCACCATCATCATTAACAATGATGACATCTTTGCTTAAGCTAACGCTGCCTTGAGGCAACTTGTTGATGGCTAACTTTCCTTTAAGCACTTCTATGCGACCCGATAACTTAAGCTCTGAGGCATTTATTTGTGCATTAAGGTGAGGAGAAATGGTTAATGCTAGATCTGGGGGAACAGAAAAACTTATGGCTTCGCCATCAAGATTAAAGTTACCTTGTAATTCATTTTGCCAATCAGCATCACCGGTAAGGTTTGCAGTTACTTTATTAACATCAACACCACCTGAAACAATGGCTTGTTGTCCTTTGAAGTCAAAAGCCATATTAATGTTTTCTAGCGTATTCATATTGCTTGCAATTTTTATTTTTCCATCGGTTAATTTCATTTCGCCATTTATAATAGGTTTATCTAACATCCCATTGACTGTGATATTAGTATTTAATATTCCGTCTAATGAAGAGAGCTCGGGAACAAAAACTTGTATTGGCGAAAGGTTAAAATTATTAATGGTAATATGGCTATCTTTAATCCTGTTATCAGTTAACGAAATGGACGTACTTGCATTTAATAATTCAGTATTATCAACAGCGGTCGACAAGGTCATGTTTCCTTTTATACTGTTGTCGTTCATTTGTAAATTTAATTTGCCTTGTTCCCATTCGAGCAACTTATGTAATTCATTTTCTTTATTTATTTGTAGTAGCCCGGCATTAATCAGTAATTGTGCATCAATAGATGGGGTAGCATCTGGTTGCCAGCGAATAGAAATATTGCCATTTATGGTATTATCAAAGCGAAATTCTTCAGGTATAAAAGGTTTTAACAGTGCCGTATCTAACTGAAGTGCTACCGTCAAATCTCCCTTAGTCAAATTTAAAACAGTATTATCGTTTAAACATAATTGCGACAAACTTCCTAACCAGCAATGTTGATTAACGGCTAGCGTATTTAGTTTATTATTATAAAGCAGATGAATAGGCTGACTTGATTTGAATACTTGTTCACCTAAAGAAAAAATAGTATTAGCTGCTTGTATCGTTAATTGCTGATCTGTAGGGGAATATTGACTGTCGAGTGATAAATTAAGTGATGAATCGCCAAGCCAGGCTAAATTAATTTGTTGTTGTGCTAAGTCACCATTACTTGAAAAGCTCACCTCTTTAATTGTGTGTTTATTTAAGTTCATTAGCATACTGGTAAACGCCACTTTATGTTCATGATTATTCAAAGGGCGATAGGTGGCATTAAAATGAATGGCATCACTTGAAAAGTTTGCCATAACGAGTTTTTCAATCTCACCTTGTAAAGTTATTTCAGGATCTTGAATAGGTCCCGAAATATCAATTGTTGAACGTAAGCTACTTTCAATATCTTTTAACCATAAGTTGGCACTGTCAACATTTACTCGTCCATTAACGTGCCAATTTTCATCGCTATAGCCGTTAAGGTTAAGTGCTATATCACCATAATCAATAAACACCTTACTTGGTGCTAATTTACCTTGATGGTTAAGTTCAATGTTAGCTTCAGCCAAAAGCTTTATATTATTAATTTGTCCTGTAAGCTTGGAATTTACTAAACTTAATGCCCATTCATCACCATGCCAAAAACCTTTACTGGCAATATTACCCTGTACACGTCCGGATAAACGTTTGTCGATATTGGGCAAAGTAAAGCCTGAGGTATCAAGGTTGATATCCCAAGATAATTTGTCTCCTAACTGTAATTCGCCTACTAAATTTAGTTCATTATCTGCGTTGAAATCTTTTAGATAAAAAGTATTTATCTTAAGCAGATCTTTCTGCAAGTTTGCACTTAATTCAACGGCGACATTTTGATAACCAAACCCACTGAATTCACTGTTAAATTCGATTGTCTGTTGATTAAGATCACCTTGACTTTGCAATACAAACATTGCAGGGGTAATGACTTGGGTAATATCACTAGGTAACGTATATTGCATTACCTGGGTGGTTAATTCATAAGGTAAGTTAGCATCGGTTAGATCTATTTTTACATCAGCGGTTAATGCTAAGGTTCCTTCGCTACTTACTGTTATAGCTAAATGAGATAGGTTTCCTTGGAGTAACGTTTGTTGTCTAGAATCATTTAACTCAGGTACTATTTCGTTGTCCTTAATTGTGTTTTCCACTGTTATATCAACATTATAAGGTGGAACAAAATCAAGCTTACCTTTTAAAGAAAAAGATCCCATTTTTTGAATGTTTGATGACAGTGTGTCAATAGTGAGTTTTGTTTTAAACCAAGATAAGCGTGCTACTGCATTTTCTATATGTACTAACGTTTCCTCATCACCAGTAGTTATTAACTCATTAACAATAAGCTCTTTAACGGTAAATGACTTTACATTAAATTTGAAAGGTAAATATACCTTTGGTAACGAAGCCAAAGGCCAAGCTGTTTTAGTGGTATTAGCTGGAACAGTATCTGATCTAACTAAGGTTATATGTGCAGCAGCCAGGCTGAATTTTTCTATTGTTAGCGCCGCGTCATTGATTTCTAAAATACTCGAGAAATCAGTTAACTTTACCTGTAGGTTTGGATTTTCTATTTGAGCTCTTGCTAAATTGAACTGTTTCACTTTAATGGAAAAAGGTAAGGTGAAAATAGGCGGAATAATAATTTCTGCCATAAGTTGATCTGATGACGTGGCGCTATTTTCATTTAAAAGTACTTGCACAGACGCAAGACTCAGTTCATCAATGCATACTTGTTTTTTCCAAAGACAGCGTAAATTTAATGTTAAACGTATGTCTGTTGCATTAACCTCCATTTGCTCATTGTTAATGGCTAAGTGGCTTAACTGTAAATCTTTTAAAAATGCACCGCTGCGATATTTAACTTGTATAGGAGAAATATCGCCAACAAAATAAAGGGTTAGTTGAGCTCCCAAAGGTGTTGAAAGTAATATGGCGAATAAACAGAGTATTCCCGTAAATATTGTAGTCAAGTAGAAGCTAATACGTTTATAAATCATAGTTCTGCGCCAATGCTAAAGTGAATGCGCCATGACGACTCATCTTCACTTAATGGATAACCTAGGGCAAATCGGATGGGGCCAATAGGAGAAATATAATGAATGCCCGTTCCAATAGAATAAACAAAGTCTAATTTGTCTTTATTATTCACACTACCGCCATCGGTGAACAGTGCACCTCGCCATTCGGGGGTAAAGTAGTATTGATACTCTACACTAGCAACAACCATATTCGTTCCGCCAACAACGATCTCTTCTTCAGTGTTATCTCCTTGGGTAAGCGTTATTTTAGGGCCAACCGATTGATAACCGAAACCTCTAATACTTTGATCGCCACCAGCATAAAAACGCAGTGACGGTGAAAGCTCTGCTTCTATATCATCTTTAACAATGGCATAGCCAATTTCAGCTCGGGTCACAATACGATGTTTTGGTGCTATCGATGAAATATATTTCCAACGTGCATTAAAGCGCAAAAATGAAGTTTTAGAGTCCAACTTATCATAGCTTCCCTCTATATTATAATATTGGCGGAAACCAGTACTTGGATCTAAAACTGAGCCTTGCCATTCTTTATCAGACCAAGTAAAACCAGGAATATAATATTTAGCATCATCATCTATACCATCGGTACTCCAGTCTTCAGAAAGGTGTCTAAGGTAAGGCTGGCGCAACATACTATCTTTTAGGTAAACACGACCCACTTGGAAAGAAAGGAATTTACTTGTTAAGTCTGCGAAATCATTTTCTTCTAGTAAGGCTTTTAATTGTAAAACATCATTATTAGGGTGCGATAAAGGAATACCGTAAATAAAATATCCTGTCGGATTTATTTTTGAATAAGACAACTTCGTTTCTTGTCGATGTCCATAACGGTTAACCAAGGGAGTTTTCCATACAAAAGAAAAGTTTTCTTTTGTATCTGTTGAATAACCTAGGCCTAAATCGAATTGATGTCGTGTTGCTGGCTCTAATGAAATATCAATGGGTAAAGTATGATCAATAATTTTTTCGGTATTAGGCCAAACAATTACATTACTAAAATATTGAGTTTCATCGAGTTCATTTTGTAAATTTTGCAATAAATCTTGTTGGTAATAATCTTCTTTCTTAAAAGGAATTAATGGCGCTAAAACATCAGAGTTTAGCTCGAATGGGGTAAACTTTACTTCACCAAACTGATAACGGACACCACTATCTAAATTAAGAATAATATCCGCTGTTTGTAAATCTTGATGTATTGCGATAGTCGACTTAGTAAATTTAATATCGAAATAGCCACGCTCTAATCCAAGCGAGGTTAAGTCTTCTTTAAATTTTTCGTATTTTCCATGATGCAGCACATCCCCGGTTAGTATCGGAATATTGTTAACTATTGCTGAAAAAGCGGAATCTTTATTTGCATCACCAACAATATTAAGCTGTAATTTTTTTATTCGTGTTGGTTCATTTAACACGATATTAAAAGTTAGTGTCCAAACATCTTTGTCGGTAGCTTTATTAATTACATTGGTTACTACTGCACGGTAATACCCTAAAGCATTGAGTGCATTGGTAACCTTTTTTTTCGCAGTAAATATAAATGCAGCTCGCTCATTACTCTCTTTGGGTAATTTGCCTAAATAGGCATGAATATTTTGCACAACTTCACGAGGTAGTTTATCTGGGTGTTCAACTAAAAGCGTATTTGATAAGGCGTAGGGCGAAATTAAGCATAGTGCAAAAAACAAAGACGTAGTTTTTTTCACTAGATTAAGCTTGCTAATTTTTTGCAATGTTTTTTGTCGTACTTTTGGAGCTACGCTTTGTATTGCGTTTTGAACTATGTATTGCATTTTAACGATTCAATAAACATTTTAATTATTAAAGAAGCACATAGCATAACAGTAAATGCAATATCACCATGCTAACTTTCATTACAAAAAATGTTTATATCTTTTCTTGTATGACAAGTTCATCAAGTGCTTTATGAAAATAGTTAGCGAATAATCGAACGGTTTAAATACTTATTTTAGCCGTTATTCAAATGGTTAATTAACGATTATTCTTTGTTTACGCTATCTTCAGCGCCTTTTTTTGGGGGTGCTAAAACAATATCGAAAGGTTTGCTTTGCATACCAGCGTATAAGCTAACGTGAGGAAAGGGTATTTCAATACCTTGTTCATCAAACGTTTTTTTAATATTTTGATACATTTCATTTTTAAGTGTGAGGTAGTTTTCTCTTTTTGACCAAACTGAAAATTGAATATCAACAGATGATTCTCCAAAACCAGTTAAAATAAATAAAGGTGCAGGTTCTTCTAAACAAATAACATTTTTTTCAGCAATGTTTAATAAAACACGTCTAACTCTTTCAATGTCTTCTTTATAGGCAATTCCTAATTTTAAGTCAGCTCTTCTTATAGGAAACTTAGTCAAGGTTGTGACGGCACTTTTAATCATACTCTCATTAGGTATTCGAACAAACAAGTTATCAAATGTTCTTAATTTTACTGATAATAAATCAATAGAAATAACTTCACCGGTATAACCATCGACCTTAATAACGTCACCAATAGAGAAAGGTCTTTCTATCATTAAAAACAAGCCACTTATCAAATTTGAAGCAGATGTTTGTGAGGCAAAACCAACAGCAACAGTGAAAATTCCTGCTGCGCCAAGTAAGATTGTTAGATCGATACCAATATGTTTTAAAGCAGACAATAGGAACAATATTAATACAGTATAAAAAATGGTTCTTTTTAATAAAAAAAGACCATGTGTTGTCATTTTTTTTGCGGCAAGTTTTTCAGCTGCACTACTTAATGCTTTAGCAACAAAGTAACCGACAATAAATAAAATTAATGCCTGTATTAAGGCGTACCAATGAGATGATTCAAACATATTAAAAAATTCGCTAATGACTTCCATAAACTGTTTACCCAAATAAGTTACTAATTCTGCGGATTAATCTTCCATGCTCTGAAGATATTCGTGGACTACTGATAAACGTAAGAGGTTCGAATTCAGCAGAAACATTTTTATCAATAATTAATTCAATATCCGCTGAGTCGTCTGCTATTTCAATGGTGATTCGAGATGTCCACAGTCGGTTTTTATCATCATGGTACAAATTCAAATGATTTACCGGCACATTAATTCTATTAATTGTTAATTCTTTATTGTGGCTATTAATAACCATAATGGGCGTTGTCGCTTTATGTGGATGGAGCTCTAGCTCTTCAATTTTAGTTTTTGCCGAAGTATATTTTGCATAGCATAGTTGTCCATCAATAGTAGAGCTGCCAAACCATGAGTCTGATGGTCGCCAAAAAGGTAAATCTACCAAACATTTTCCGTTTGGAAATGTTTCAGCGTAAAACCAAATAGGCGTACTAATAAATAATTGAATTTTTTCTCCTGCAAGAAGTGTTAACGGGGATGAAGGGCGAGCAATAACGGTGCGGTCTGCTAATAAAGGAGATACCTTTATTTTTTCTGAGGTGTTTTTTTCTAAAAATCGACCGGTGATTGTCAAATTGTCTACATTAACACACGCACCGTCAGACACGACAATATCGTTATCTTCCTCTTCGCTTTCAATATTCCAGGTATTCCATTCAGCGGCTTCACGCCTAAGGACAATTGCTCGCTCACCTACGCTCCAACACTTCTGCTCTTGTAGGGCAAAAGTAAATTCCCCCCACCAATTATTGTTCTTCATAGCTCACTCATTAGATCGTAATTTAAAAAATAAAACGCCAAGTCATCTTTAATGGCCTTCATTATCGTATTTTAAATGAAAATGGTAATACCAAGAGAAAGAATCGCCATCGTATCCGCAACTTATATTAAAGAAACAAGTAAAAATCATTTATTATAAATAGGTCAGTATTATTCATTGCTGTATAACATAATGATGAAGTAAATATACAACATTATAAGCAATATAAAGCAGTAAATAGCAAATGATTAGTTGTGATCTAAGCAGGTTCAGTTAATATTTCGCATTAATACATGCTTTAAAATTAATTTTAGGGATCTGATATGTCAACTGACATTATTACTTGGTGTGCTATCGCAATTTGTATCACACATTCAGCTGTTTTTTCAGGCTTAAACCTTGCATTTTTCTCTATCAGTCGGCTTCATTTAGAAGTTGAAGTTAAAAAAGGTAACAAAGCTGCTGAAAAAGTTTTAAAGCTTAGAGATGATTCCAATTTTCTTTTATCTACCATTTTATGGGGTAATGTTGGTATTAATGTTTTATTAACTATGTTGTCAGATTCAGTGTTAACTGGCGTTAGTGCTTTTTTATTTTCAACTATCGCGATTACCATTATTGGTGAAATTACTCCGCAAGCATACTTTTCACGTAATGCTTTAAAAATGGGCAGTATTTTAGCGCCAGTTATTCGTTTTTATCAGTTTGTTTTTTATCCTGTTGCTAAACCTACTGCACTGATTCTTGATGCTTGGTTAGGAAAAGAAGGTATAACCTACTTAGAAGAAAGCGAACTTAGAAATATCATACGTCAACATATTACAGCCGAAGAAGCCGATCTTAATCAAGTAGAAGGAATCGGTGCATTAAACTTTTTTGCTTTAGATGAAATACATGTAACAGAAGAAGGTGAAATTATTGATCCTAAGTCAATCATCGCTTTACCAACTAAGTTAGATTTACCCATGATACCGCCAATAAAACAAAGCCCAGATGATCCTTTTCTGATGCAAGTTAACGAAACAAATCATAGTTGGGTCATTCTAACTAATTTAGAAGGTTATCCATTATTAATATTAGATGCCGACGGTTTATCAAGGGCTGCATTATATCAAACAGATAATTTTGACCCTTATAACTATTGTCATCGTCCTGTTGTTATCACCGATGAAACAACCCCATTAAATGAAGCAATGCTGCAAATGAAAATTAATAGATCGACCGATAAAAACTTTGATGGCGTTATAGATTATGATGTTTTACTTATTTGGGGCGAAAGTAAACGCATTATCACCGGAGCAGATATTTTTGGCTTACTGCTTAAAGGAATGTTACCGAGCACTAGGTAGCTAAGTTCATAATTTATTAAATTGTTGAGTGTTAGTATAGCTACCCGTTGTTTGTATTTACTCGGTGAATTTGAGAAAATACAGCGAATAAAGGTTACTGTAACCAATTAAAGTCAACAAGATACGTATTCAATAGGAACTATTCATTTTGAATATACTCCTTGAATATTTTAGTTGAAACATAGAGAAATTATATGAAAAAAGGTTTTATGGTTGTTTTTGATGGTAGTAATGGCGCAGGTAAAACTACCGTTATACAAAGCATTGAAAAATACCTCATTTCAAAGGGGGTTGATGTTTTACTTACCAGAGAGCCTGGTGGAACACCCATAGGTGAAAAAATTAGAGACGTTATTTTAGATCCTAAAACACCAGAAATGACTTTCATGACTGAGTTAATGCTTTTTGGTGCTGGGCGTGCACAGCATATTCAAGAAAAAATAATACCGGCGTTATCGGCAGGCAAAGTTGTTATATCTGACCGATTCGATGCGGCTACCTTTAGCTTTCAGCATTATGCGAGAGGCATTGATATAGAGACTATTACCAAAGTAAATGATTTAGCATTAAATGGTTTTAGCCCTGATATGAATATTATTTTGGACTTAGATCCTGCAGAAGGCTTGAAAAGAGTACAGAGCCGTGGAGAAGGGCTTGACCGCTTAGAAGATGAAAAGGCTGACTTTTTAATTCGTGCTCGCAATGGTTATTTAAAGCAAGCAGAGCAATCACCAGAAAAGTTTGAAGTGGTTGATGCGGCTCAATCAAAAGAAAAAGTATTATCAGATGTAATCAACATCATTGATGTTTTGCTTAGTCAGCAACAAGAAAAGCACTCTTAATATGAAACCATGGCTACTTTCTCACCAACAAATCTTTAGCAATCAGTTCCGTCGTAATATTTTGCCTCATGCTATTTTAATTAATGGTGTTACCGGATCAGGTAAACTTGAATTTGCGCAGTGGTTATTGCACTTACTAAGCTGTAAGCAACCGCAAACGGTTAATCAAACCGAGGTGTTAGTTAGTTGTGGCCAATGTAAGTCATGTTTATTATTAAAAAGCAAAACATACCCCGATCACCTGGCGCTTATTGCAGAAAAAAGTAATTTAGGGGTAGATGACGTTCGTAATGCTAATCGCTTTTTACAACAAACAGCTCATTTGGGGAAATTTAAAACGGTTTTAATTGAACATGCACAAACAATGACTCAAGCTGCCGCAAATGCCTTGTTAAAAACTCTTGAAGAGCCCAGTGATAATAGCGTTATTATTTTATTAACGAATGATATTGAAATGCTGTTACCAACCATTATTAGCCGATGTAGAGTTATTAATATTAGGCCGAAAGTAGGGCAAGCTTTACTGCAAAGTATGTCAGAGCAAGGTGTTAATATAGACGCTAAAACTGAACTGAGCAGTCCATTTATTAATTTAACTCAGTTACCTGAGTTAACCAACATCGTTATTAATGATGCTTTTCAACAGTTCAAAACATGTTATGTAAATTTTCTTGATGGGCAGCAAGTAGAACCTCAATTACTTGCACAGCTACAAAGTAATGAACATGGTTTGCGTTGGTTAGAGCAAATTACTGTCAATTTATATCGTGATCAGTTCATTCTTACGACCGAGCCTTCGAATAAATTAACATTAGACCCTGAAGTTTTGAATAACCTCTACAAAGTCATCATAAATGGGTGTAAAGTAATAAAATCATATACTCAAGCAAACAAACAGTTTGTTTATGAAAAACTTATCATGGCGATAAGTGACGTGCTTGAGCAAGCGAAAGTTAACGAGTAGGATATCGATTTTGATCCCAATTAATATTGAATTTCAATCAGAACACGATTTATATATTTCTTATATGCCCTTTTTAAAAGAAGGTGGTTTGTTTGTTCGTACCGTAGAGCCTTATGATTTAGGTGCAGAGGTTGAGCTAAATATATTATTACCTGACTCTTTAGAGCCTTCATTAATTACCGGTGAAGTGTGCTGGTTAACACCAACAGGAGCACAAAACGGAACACCTGCAGGAATTGGGGTAAGTTTTAGGGATGATCCTGACAAAGTACGTTTTCAAATTGAAAAAGCAATTGCACGACAGTTAAGTTCGTCAGAAGCAACATTAACCATGTAATAGCATAATTTTATCAATTTGTTACTAAGCCCTTTAGTTATTCTTAGGGCTTTTTTTTTTTAGTAAGTTACACCAACCTAATCAATTTAGTATTATTGGAGTTTTCCATTGTTTATAGATTCACATTGCCATTTAGACCGTTTAAATTTATCGCTTCATGGTGACAGTTTAGCGAATGTAGTACAGGCAGCAAAAGATGTAAAAGTAGATAAGCTTTTGTGTGTTAGTGTTACTTTGAAAGATTTTCCTGCCATGGCTGAACAAACTAAAGGCTTTGATAATGTAATGCTTACGTGTGGTATGCACCCATTAAATCAAGAAGATGAAGTCAATATTGATGAGTTACGCACCTTAGCCAGCGATCCTGCTGTTATTGCGGTGGGTGAAACAGGGTTAGACTATCACTACGCGCCAGAAACTAAAGCGGTACAACTAGACTCGTTTAAAAAACATATCATTGTTGCTAAAGAGCTGAATAAACCTTTAATTATTCACACACGTGCTGCTCAGCAAGATACCTTAGATTTATTACGCTCTGAAAATGCAGCAGAAGTTGGCGGTATTTTACATTGTTTTACAGAGTCTTGGGATATGGCTAAGCAAGCAATTGAACTAGGTTTTTATATTTCATTCTCCGGTATTGTTACATTTAAAAATGCGAATGAACTAAGAGAAGTTGCTAAACTTGTGCCTGATGATAGATTTTTGATTGAAACAGATTCACCATACCTTGCCCCTGTGCCACATCGAGGTAAAGAGAATCAACCAGCGTATGTAGTAGAAGTCGCTAAACACTTAGCAAGTATTCGTGGTCAATCGGTTGAAACTATTGCTAAATTATCAACCGACAACTTTAATCGCCTTTTTAAGCTATAACTTATAAAAACCAATTTTCGAAGACCTTTTTTAAAATGAAAAGCTCTTTATTAATTATCAAACGCTGGTAAATTATCGCATAGTGTAGTGATTAATAAGGAGTTGAGCATGCGCTCAAAAGGTAAGTTAATTAAATGGAATGAAGACAAGGCTTTTGGTTTTATCGCGCCTAATGGTGGTGGTGAACAGGTTTTTATTCATAAAAAGTCGTTAATCAATCGACATCGAACACCTCAAATAAATGATGTTATTACCTTTTCTTTATCAAAAGATAGGCAAGGCAGAATTTGTGCAGATCAAGCGACATTTTCGGGTGAAAAATTAAAGATAAAGGCAGCCAAAAAATGAATCGTTTTTCAATTTATTTGTCGGTTGTTTTTATTACCTCGATTATAATATTTTATCTGTTCGAATACTTTCCTCAGAAGCTTATATTCCTATATGTAGGCGCTAGTGCTATTACCTTTTTAGTTTATGCATCAGATAAGTCAAAAGCAAAGCGCAAGGTTTGGCGAACACCAGAAAGCTCTTTACATATGCTTGCCTTGATTGGTGGTTGGCCAGGCGCCGCTATAGCACAGCAAGTATTAAGGCATAAATCTCAAAAGAAAGAATTTAGAAGAGTTTTTTGGCTGACGGTATTTGTAAATTTAGCTGTATTAGTGTGGCTTTTTACACCAAAAGGGGAGACGGTGTTACAAATTCTAGGCTAATAGTATGAGTAAAATCATGAATGTAAACGAGTAAACAGATTAACGTACTGTTTTTAAATTTAGGTGAAGCTAAAGCTATCAACCCTAACATTAAAATAACTAGGGGCGAATGCTTTGAAACGTCAATAGTTCTCTTTACTAAGTTGTTATATTTTAAAGAAAAACCACTTCCTTAAGACTTTTATTTTACAAACGTTTTATCAAAATACTGAGTATTTTTCGCTATAAAAAATGAAGATACTAGGGTTATACAATAATGGGCTTCATGATATAGTTTATGGAACCAATGACACTGCTTTTATTAAATAATTTAGAGATAGCTTAAAGAAAAATTTACCGCCTTGTTCTTGCTTAGTTTAACTTGAAAGATTCGTAGATATTAGGAATACTCAATATGGAAAACTTAAAGACAGATGTTGTTATTATTGGTGCCGGCCCTGTAGGAATATTTCAAATATTTGAATTAGGTTTACAAGGTCTGAAAGCTATTGTTGTTGATAGCGTTCCTGAAATAGGAGGCCAGTGTTCACAACTTTACCCAGACAAACCTATTTATGATATTCCCGCTATTCCTGTCGCTTCCGCGCAGTCGATAATTGAGGCGTTAGAAAAGCAAGCCTCACCATTTAATCCAGAATATTTGTTATCTCAAAAGGTTATAGAGATACATAAAGAAAGAGATGATTTGTTTTTTGTTAAAACGGATAGAGATGTTTTAATCGAATGTAGAGCAGTAATTATTGCCGCAGGCAGTGGTGCTTTCGAACCTGTTCGTTTAAAAGTTAAGGGGATTGAGGCATTTGAAGATCGCCAACTTTTTTATAGAGTAAAAGATAAAAATGCCTTTAAAGATAAAAATGTTGTGGTATTAGGTGGTGGTGATAGTGCATTTGATTGGGCACTGACATTACAACCTATAGCACAAAGTGTTTTGATGATTCATCGAAGTACTAATTTTAGAGCCTCAGAAGCGAGTATTAATAAAATGGAGCAGTTATGCACAAATTATGAAATGCAATTTTTATGTGGACAAGTGGTTGATTATAAAAAAGAGGGAGACTCACTAAGTAAGCTTATAATTCAATCTTCAGGTATAAAAAGAACCGTTGATGTTGATTCTTTACTTGTTATGTTTGGTTTATCACCCAAAATTGGTCCCATAGCTGACTGGAATCTTGAAATGAACCGTCATCAAATTTGTGTAGATACGGAAAAGTTTCAAACGTCTATTACGGGTATATATGCTGTCGGCGATATAAATTATTATCCAGGTAAAAGAAATTTAATTTTAAGTGGCTTTCATGAATCAGCATTAGCCGCTTTTGCTATTAAGCAGTCAATGGATACTACAAAACGTGTTGCGACACTGTATACAACCACAAGCCCTATTTTACAAAAATTGCTTAACTCTTAAAGTATGTGTTGTGACATATTTTTTTAAAATTAAAATTAAAATTAAAATTAAAATTAAAATTAAGATTAAGGTTAAGATTAAGATTGAGATTGATAGTTACTTCAATAGTTAACATGGTATTGTAAATTCAATCATGACCATCAAAAGCGATACGGCTTATACCACCTCTATTAAGTTTGTGATCTTGTTGTGCGAAGGAAAAATAAATCAAGATAAGACGCTTGATTGAGCAATAGCTGGCTATTGTGATTGAAAGCAACGCAACCTTGGCTTATTTTAACCAGCACAAGTGGGCAATAATTTAATAGCATTGGGATTATTATAAATTTAAGGAAATAAAATGAGATATCATCAATTAAAAGAAATTTATCAGCACGTAATGGAAATAAACCAAGAATTAAATGGCTTATATACCCATTTTTTAGAAAACACAAAGGATGAACGAACACGTATTTTTCTTCATTACATTATTGAAAAGCAAGCAGAAAATATTCTTGATATTCAAAAGTTAATTAGCGATGAAGCTATTGGAGTTCTTAGTACGTGGATTGATGAAGATATTGAACATAAGGTCTCAGAAAGCATTATCAGTTTTAAAGAAAATTCGGATGTTAACATTACTACTGTACTCGATGTAACGACACAAATAAGAGTTCAGCTAAACGAGTGGTTAAACGTTATCAAGGCACTAATGCCAAGTGAAACAGTGAAAACGCACCTTGAAAATTTAATTGAACTCCAATCGGCAAAATCTCAACAAATTATACATGCTGCTAATCGCATGGATGATATCTAAATAAATACTGGTTTGATAAATTAGTGTAAGCGTGCAACCTGAGAGTCAGCTTGTAATACCAACTTAATTCCATAAATAATCATCTGTTCAGGTTTTTCTGGCTCCATAAACGGGGAATTGATGATGAGTTTATTGTCATAACCTTGCCAGTTTATAGATGATATTTGGCTTGAATTTATAGGTAAGATAAAAGAGCGATGGCGTTTTAATGAATAGATTTTTGCTTTATTTCGAGAGTTTACATGCGATAAATATTGAATCCATTCACTATTTGGCGACCATTGCACACTAAATTTATTTTCTTTGGTATTAATAACGTTGTTTTCAATTAATTTACTCGCATTGTGTTCAATGCTATACACCCATAAATTTTGATCATTTTCGGTAAAGGTTAGGTATTTGTTGTTTGTAGACCAAGTAATATTCTTCAGTTTTTTTGCTCTTGGTATAAGGTGTTCAGCGACGAGTTCATTTTGCTGATTATAAATAGTTAAGTAGGTGGTATTATTTTTCTCATTAAAAAAAGCTTTTTGAGAAAAGTCATTATTCCAAACATCAATCAAGTTTTTATTATTAACGTTTGTGTTAACTTTTATATTAAAGTTGTTAGCATTAGTTACTGTACCCACCAATAAAAAAACAGATATTAATAGTAGACCAAATATAGTTTTCATTGCCTTTCTCCTTTATGGATTTGTTCTTTGTTAATTTATACTTCCCCCTGCATTTGAACTATTATTACTAATTATTATGTAAAAGTACTTACGACTTCCTTACCATATTGCAATAAAGCGAATATAGAGAACCTTACGATTTCCTTACCATGATGATTTTAATTAAATCTGTTTATTATCAATGGTTTGGAGTGTTGTTTTTGGTTTTTATTTTTTATGTAATGTTTATGGTAAAGACGTTGTTGATACTATAAGCTTTATATCAATAGATAAGGCTTATTAAGTTATTGGTACTAGAATGGCAAGCAAAGATCAGTTAAATGTAACCGATAAACAATACTCTTTTACCTTAGGTGAATGGGCCGTAGATAGCGGTTCAAATCAACTCATAAGTAAAGATAATAGTTTTACCATTGAGCCTAAAATGATGGATGTACTCATTTATCTATGTCAAAACGCGGGTCAAACTATTAGCGCAGAACAGTTGTTAATCGCTTGTTGGTCAGGTACTTTCTATGGCGATGCTCCTGTCCAAAAATGTATTGCGGGTCTAAGAAAAAAGTTAGGTTGTAATGCTAAGCAGCCGATATATATTGAAACTATCTATCGACGCGGTTATCGAATTATTAGTGATGTTGTTTTTAAAAATGAAACATCACACTTTGCTCCACGGCAGAGTCTTACACAATGGACCCATGGTTCACCATATATGGGTTTGAATACGTTTGATGAAAGTCATACGCCTATCTACTTTGGCAGAACAAAAGCGATTGCGGAAGTTATTCAAAGTTTAAAGCATTGTATTGAACGCCGTTGTCATTTTTTACTATTATTGGGGAAAAGTGGTAGTGGTAAATCGTCATTGATTCGAGCAGGGGTATTACCTTATTTAAACAGCGAAACCGGCTTTTCTCAATTGCGCGTAAAACAACATCATATTATAACGCCCAACCAAAGTATTCATGAATCACCTACGGCTACAATTATCAATGCTTTAAGTACATTATCTCTATTAAAGCCTGATATTGAATTGACGAACTTTATAAAGGAAGTAGAACAAACACCACGCAAACTAACGTCAGGATTATATACAAAAAGTCTCGTTCAAAACGGCCTAGTACACACTGGCGAATTAACAGAAAACATTGACGGTCCAAATAAAGTAAAAAATTACCAATTATTGGTTATTGATCAGTTTGAACAATTTTTACTGGATGATAATTTAGATACGCGTTTGAAAGAAAACCTGGTTCTTTGTATAAAGCAGTTAGCACAATGCGAAAATTTATTATGCATTGCCATGTTACGAAATGATTTTTATGCAGAATGTATCGACGTTAATGGTTTTCCTGATTTAAAAGATAATGGGCGTCAATACGACTTACAAGCCGCCAGCCCCATTGAAATTACAAGGATGATACGTAATCCAGCCATAGCTGCAGGCTTAACATTTGAAAAAGATGAAATAAGCGGCGAACAATTGGATGAGATATTACTGGCCGCAGCGGTTAAAAACCACGATGCTTTACCACTGTTAGAGTACACACTTGACTTGCTATACCAGCAACGTAGTAAAGATAACAAATTACTGCTTAGCGTTTATCATGATATGGGGGGAATGGAAGGGGCGATAGCTCAGCAAGCAGAAATCACCTTTAATCTTTTATCACCATCTGCGCAAAAATGCTGGGATAGTATAATGCACGCTTTAGTCAAAATAGACTACCGTAATAAACAGAGTATTACGGCACGAAAAGCACCAATAGCTATTTTTGTTGATCCCGCCGAAAAACAATTTATTCAAAGCTTTCTTGATGCGCATCTTTTCGTAACAATACTTCAGACATCAACAGGGGAGCAGCGTTACTTTCCTTCAAAAGCTAAAAATGAAAAAATAAATAGTGAAGTACAATTTATCACTATTGCTCATGAAGCCTTATTAAAGCATTGGCATAGAATTAGCAAATGGGTTAATGAAAATAGTGAAGCAATTTATAAGCGTGAACAATTGGCGGATGATTGTTTATATTGGTTAGAAAGTAATAAGTCTACTGACACTTTACTCAATTCAAAGCAAAAGATTTTAGACGATATTGAATTAAGTAAACGCTCGGGTATTCATCTAAATGCTAATGAAATCGAGTTTATTTCCAAATCTAAGCGGCACGAAAACAGAAAAAATAATTTCATTACTCTGTTTGTCTTAGTCATGATTGGTTTTAGTCTTTTAACGTGGTATCAATCAAGGCAGGTTGGTTATGAACGTGATGTCGCTTTATATCAAAGTAAAAAAGCTGATGCAATAGCCACATTTTTAACTAATATGTTTAAGGAAATCCAACCCCAAAAAGCAAAAGGTAAAGAAGTATTAGTTAAAGATATTTTGGTAAAAGCCAGTGAAAATATTACTGCTGATAATGCTTTAAAAAAACACCCTGAAATTGACGCGACTATTCAAACAGTCATTGCTGGTATTTATATAGATTTAGGGTTACTCGACGCAGCAGAAAAGCATTTAACTACAGCGTCAATATTCTATAACGACACTCAATTAAAGCAAACTAAAGAGTATTTAAATTTTTTAAATCAGTACATTCGTTTTTATGGTAATAAATTTGAATTCAACATTCAATTACCATTAATTAAAGAGTCTATCACGCTAAGTAAAGAGCTGTATGGTGAAAAAAGTAGTATATACCTTGGTTATTTAAGTAATTTAGGTGGTTTTTATCAGGATACGGGATCGCTAGAGAAAGCAAAAATAATATATACACAAGTTTATGAAAAACGAAAAAACCTTTGTGGTAATAAAAATAAAGATAGCATTCGTTCATTAAATCAATTGGGCACGATAGCTTACTGGCTAGGAGACTACGAAGAAGCTAAAGAGATGTACAACTTGTGTATTGAAAATAGTCGAGTTCTTTTAGGTGAATATGATCCATTAACATTAGTATGTTCCAGTAGCTTAGGTTCATTATATGAAGCTATGGGGCAATATCAATTAGCAGTGCCTATGATTAAAGCACATATTCAGCATGCATCAGTGGTCTTTGGAGAACGTCATATTACGGTATTAAGATCAATGCATAACCTTGCTGATAGTTACCGTGGTTTAGGTAAAGTAGCAGAGGCTGAACGGTTATTTAGAAAAACATTGCAATTAAGACAAGATATTCTAGGTCAAAGCCATATTGAAACCTTACAAACGCAAATGAAATTTTCACGTTTATTACGCTTGAATGCAAGCTATGACGAAGCACGACCTTTAATTGAAGATACGGTAAAAAAATTAACCTCCAAATTAGGTATAAAGCACCCAACCACGTTAACTGCATCACAGGAGCTTGCTAATCTTTATCTCGATAGTAATCAGTTGGATAAAGCACTAAGCTTATATCAAGAAGGGCTTAACTTTAAGATTGAGGTCTTAGGTGAGCACCACCCTGAGCTAAGAGGTCCTTTAATTGGTTTAGCACGGTTCTATTTATTAACAGGCGACAGTGACAAAGCTGAGATCTATTTAACACGATGCTTAACAATAATGAAAGAAAACAAAAATATTACGGATGAAGAGCTTATTAAAACATTGAACGCATTCATTATTCATTTTACTCAAACAAGTAATAATGATAAGCAGTATTTTTATCAAAAAGTGTTAGCATCTTTACAATAATAGTCTTATAAAAAGACCTTGTAACAAAATCTGTGTAACTGCCTATCATTAGTACCCAACTAGGGTTTAGGATAGTCAGATTACGAATAAAAAAAATAGAACTTGAACTAGAAGCATTTATTTATCAGTAGGTTAGTTTTTAGATAAAGATAATAATGAAAAATATAAAATAATCTAACATTTATTCAGTCGTATCTAGTAAAGTTGATATAAAGCATAATTAATATAAAACATAGCGCAATGGTAATACATGTTAGAAACTCATTTAAAGGAAGCTAAATTAATGACCAATCCTTTGATTATTCCTATTTTGGAGTATTTAAAAAAACAACATAGTGCATGCTC
Source organism: Colwellia sp. 6_MG-2023 (assembly GCF_030547765.1). Lineage (NCBI taxonomy): Bacteria > Pseudomonadati > Pseudomonadota > Gammaproteobacteria > Alteromonadales > Colwelliaceae > Colwellia > Colwellia sp. 6_MG-2023. The sequence continues at coordinate 175,459 of NZ_JAUOPP010000006.1, forward strand.
ATTAATTGATTTAGTTAACCTTTGTAAAGATGATCTTATTTCCCTTATTGGTAAAGAAGAAGACCCTCAAGTTATTCTTTTTCAGAAGAACTTTTTTGTTATGAACGCCTTATATCAAATTCAACGTGATATTCAAACGGAAGGTTTCTTACTCACTATTTTTCCATTAGAAATTTGTCTTATTGCTAAAAACGCAGCAAATGAACATAGCTTAACCACACGTGATACTGATTTAGCTCACTATTATTTAGCTTGGTCTAATTTGAATAACATCACTGTTGACGACGTTAACGCACTCTTTGCAAGCTTTTGGCAAAAGTATCGCGCGGTTGATAAAGTTGATGCAGCGTTGACTATATTAGGCCTAGAGAAAGATGTAAATTGGCTGGATATTCGTCAGGCTTACAAAAGCAAAGTCACTATGAGCCACCCAGATAAAGGAGGCTGTCCAGAAGATTTTATTGAAATTCGTAAAGCTTATGAAATATTAAGCGTTAGTTATCGAAGTTGAATGCTAAATTTAATTGATGACTCTGTAATGATTGAACTTTATATAACAACAAGGTTGTTATACCAATCGGACTAATTAATTGATCACTTAGCGAGAATTAAAAGGCTTAGAGGCAAGGCATTGATTGCAGAGAATGGTTATTCCCTTGTCAAAATCAATAACGCGGCATATAAGCCTTATAAACTCGCCCTTCGGGAGCTCATTAGCAAACTGATAACCGCACAAAATGAATGAAATATAGAATGACTATAATTAACTCATTGTGTTTGTTCTAAGCTCGCTAATGTAGCTCTAAGTTGGTCAATTTAATAATCCGTTTGGTATTAGAGGGAAGATCAGATCTTTAAATAACCAGCCTGTTTATTTTTGAATAGTTATTACTCATAAACTGCACAACCGTTGGCTGAGCAGTTTATGATATTTTATTTTTACTACCTAATTTTTCCAATTAAATTTTATCAACGTTAACGTAGTAGAGTTTAACTTATTTAATTTGAAATCAACTCACTTATTAGCTGCTATAAATCGGTTAATTTCAGCTTCAACCATGGTTAGTGGTAATGCACCATTGCCTAGTAAAGCATCATGAAAATCAGGAAGGTTGAATTTTTCGCCTAGTGCTGTTTCTGCTTTATTTCTAAGCTTCCAAATAGCAATCTCGCCTAATTTATATGAAAGTGCTTGTCCAGGCCACGATATATAGCGATCTACTTCAGCTCTTACATTCGCTTCAGATAACGAAGTGTTACTGGCAAGAAAATCGATACCTTGCTGTCTACTCCAACCTTGAGAATGTATGCCTGTATCAATAACCAAACGACAGGCTCGCCACATTTCGTAACTTAAGCGGCCAAAATGATCATAGGGTGTGTCGTAAACGCCCATTTCAACACCTAACTTTTCTGAATATAATCCCCAACCTTCACCATATGCACTAAAATAAAGCCCTAAACGAAATTTAGGTACATTTTTTAGTTCACTTGAAATAGCTGACTGATGATGATGACCTGGTACTGCTTCGTGTAATGTGAGTGCGGTAAGTTCGTATAAAGGGCGTTGATCCAGTTGATAAGTATTTAACCAGTATGCGCCGCCACGATTACCACCAATAACAGCACCATTATATGAAGCGGTTGTATAATTGGGCGCTATTTCTTTAGGTACGGGTACTACGCCGTAGGGTAAACGTGGTAGCTTTCCAAAGAACTCAGGCATTACATAATCAATACGTTTGGCAACGTAAGAAGCTTCTTTTAATAAGTCTTTCGCAGATTTAGCATAGAATTGCGGATCAGTTCGAAGAAATTGAGTAAACTCTTCAAAAGAGCCTTTGAAGTTAAGGTCCTTGATGATTTGGTCCATTTCTTCACGAATACGCTTTACTTCGTTAAGCCCTATTTGATGTATTTCTTGTGCCGTAATGTCTGTTAATGTGGTGTAGGTTTTAATTTGGTGAGCATAATAGGCTTTGCCATTATTCATTTGTTCTGCGCCAAGGTTTTCAGGCGCTGCTTTTAAGTATTCACCACCAAAAAATTCAGCAAATGTTTCAAACGCCGGTATCGCCGATTTTGATATCGCTTGTTTAGCGCTTGCTCTAAGCTGTGCTTTTGTTTCTTCTGAAAGCGTGTTATTCATCTTTAAAAATGGTTTATATAAACTGCTTTTTGTTGGATCTTTATATATTTGTGCTTTAACGGTAGGAAGGATCCCTTCAATAACTATTTTTGGCAGGGTAAAATTGGTTTCAATTCCTGTGTGCATATTCTCAATGTTTTCGTTGAAATACCTTGGTATTTCATTTAATCGAGCAATATAGTCTTGATAGTCTTTAGTATTACTCATTACTAAACCATTACCCATACTAAGAACCGATAGAAAAAAGCTACTGAAGGTATTTAGTGGGATACGAGATAAGTTTAATTGATAGCGACTGATAGAATCTTCAATCACCCATTTTAGTAATTGGTGGTTAATTCGATTTTCGTCGGTAAGTTGTTCAATGTCTATGCTCGATAATCGGCTAAGAAATTCCTGTTCTGCGACAAGGCGATTATTGTTATCTTTTGGTGATACACGAGGAAGTAAATGATTATATTCACTTAATCCAGAACGAGTCGCAGATAAAGGACTTTCTTTTAAAGAATAATCCCATCTTTCATTAATTATTTCTGTTAGCTTTTCATTGGCATTTATAGTTACTTGCTCATTAGCAAATGAACAGCTGCTATAAACAAAAAGCCACAGACAGGTAAGCAAACTTCGGATTTTATAATTTTTAGTTACGTTATTGTATTTCATTGTTTTCCTAATTTTTTGCAGGTATAAATATTTTAAGGTAATTAAAGTAATCGAGATTAACAATACTATTTGAGCATATTTACTATGAAGAGAGGCTTACATTTTAGGTCTTTAACAATGACGCTAGTCGTTCTTGTTAGCCAGACTAATTAGCTTAATCTTTTCAGCTAATGACTCTTTATTAATAGATTGTATTGTTTATAGGTAAGTTGATCTACCTACTAGAGCTTTATTTTTATCTGTCGTAATAATATGACTTATTAGACATAGGATTAAAGAGCGGTAGGGTAATGATTAAACAAACGTGATAAGTACCACCCTTAACAACATTACTGTATAATCTCGCCTAATTTAGTAGATCCTTTGCAAAGACCTTAACTTTGCTATAAAGGTAGTAAAATATTATTTATCACGTTGATATTACTTATCCTGAACTCGGTTTAAGATGTTTTTAATTTATTAAACCGAACTCAGGTTACTTATTAAACGATAAGTTAATTTATCGATAAAGCTGCAAGTTCAAGTTGAATTAACTCACTTGATATAACATTACCCGAAAATATGCATAAACCTTTAATTACTCAACAACCTTTATCCAACTCTAAAATTAAAATTGCCATTATTGGCGGCGGCGTTGCAGGATCGACTATTGCATTACGTTTTGCTGAATTAGGTTTAGATACTACCTTGATAGAAAAAGGACCGAGTTTGGTTAACGGCCCTCCTATTTGTCATTTACATGCGGGTGGCAACCTATATCGTGAAATCAGTGATGAGCAGTGTTTGGTTTTATTGCAGCAATCAATTGATACGGTTAAAGTTTACCCTCACAGTGTCAATATTCGCCCCACGGTGATTGCGTTACCTAAAACAGACAATGGTGAGCCAGAAGACTTATTACCCCGTTTAGAAAAATTGCGTGCTAAATATCAAGAATTAGTTAATAAAGACAATCGTAATCAAGTATTGGGTAAACCAGCGGATTATTTTCGCTTTTATTCTCGTGCTGAGCTTGAGGTATTACAGCGAAAAGCAATACCAGAAAAAGCGGCAGATGCGAGTGATTGGTTAATTTCATTTGCGCAAAACGTTGATTTAAACAAGCTTAAGTTTCCGGTGTTGTTAGTACAAGAATATGGCTTGTCCGCATTTCGTTTTGCAGCCATTGTTAGTTTAGCTATAGAGCGTTTACCTACGTGTCACCTGCAAACAAATAATCAAGTTGTTGGGCTCACTCAACAAACAGATAAACCAGGTTGGCAGGTATCAACAAAGCAACATGGCAGTGATATTGTTCAGCATAAAAATTATGATTATGTCATTAATGCCTGCGGTTTCAAAACCGGTGAAATTGATGACATGGTAAGTGCCAAACGTAAGCGCATGGTTGAATTTAAAGCCGCTTATGTTGCACATTGGCCGCAATGTCATGGTATATGGCCTGAAATTGTCTTTTATGGTGAGCGGGGAACGCCGCAAGGTATGGCACAATTAACGCCTTACCCAGACGGATATTTTCAATTACATGGCATGACGCAAGACATCACACTTTTTGATCAAGGTTTAGTGGCTAGCTCGGTTAATAGTGCTCAGCCTAAATTAGCCAAACGCTTTATAGAAAAAATTGATAAACAGTGGCCTGAGCAATTAATTCAAAACAGAACGCTAGGTTCAATTGAACATATGGCGCAGTTTCTGCCAGAATTTAGTTCAGCGACTGTGGCGGCAAAACCACTTTTTGGGGCACAACAAATCCCGGGCGAAGATGCTAATTTACGGACTGCAGATGTATCTTTTTATGGTCAACATTACGCTCGTGCTGAAATAGTGAAAGCCTCTTCAGCTTTAGACGCCGCCGATGCGATCTTAAAGAATTTTATTGATTGTGGACTTATTGCTGAGCAATTAATGTATGCAGATGAGAAATTAGCAAAAATAGGCATAAACTATTTAACAGAACATTACTTTCCTGTTAGCTTGAAATGCTCTGAAACTGAAGTAACAGAGCGAGCTATAGCGTTAGCACAGCAGCGAGATTATCCTGTGGCGTTAGCGAAGAATCTTTAATCTTTAATCTATAATTGATTTGGCGATTTGGCGATTTGGCGCTTAGCGTAAGTCAGTTTGTTATTTGAATCTAAGTTTTAATTAGTATGACGCAATTAACACTTAGCTTATATTGCTTAATCAAAAGCTGCTGAAGTGAATTCAGGGAAAGTATTAAAACACCATTGTGGATTATATTGTGCGATATCTTCACCGTAATTATAACCATAAGTAAAACCAACACTGTCTATGTTAGCTGCTTTTGCGGCTAGAATATCATTTTTAGAATCACCAATCATTAAGCACTGGTCTGCGGTAACATCAAGCTGCTTTAAGGCTAATAAAAGTGGTGCAGGGTTAGGTTTCTTTTCTGGTAAGGTGTCGCCACCAATCAATATTTCGAACATATCACCAATACCTAAGCCTGAGAGTATTGGCTGAATTAACTTTTCAGGTTTATTGGTGATTATCGCTAAACGAAAACCCGCTTTTTTTAAAGTAAGCAAACCTTCTTTAACACCATAATATAAAACAGAATTGACACATATACATTGTTGATAATGCCTTAAGAAAATAGCTAAAGTATCTTCAACTACTGTGCGATCGAGTTCTTTATTAATATTGGTTGAGCCAGATAACGCACGCTCTATTAATGCTTTAGCGCCATTACCTACCCACTGACGAATAGTATTTTCATCAAATGCCGGTTTATTTAGATCTTTTAGGGTGCTATTAACTGCCAAAGCAATATCGGGCGCGCTATCAACCAATGTGCCGTCAAGATCGAAAAGTAATACCTGTTTTTGTTTTATACTCATGAAGATCTCAATTAACATTTTAATTTAGTGGTTATTTACACGATTATATCATTTAGGCTTCATCGTATATGAAAAATATAACAGTGTTTGAAAACTTTGTGTTAAAGCTCGTATTACACGAGCTTAAGTAGAAAAGTTATAATGCTACTGACTGACATTATTTCGGCCTTTCTTTTTAGCGCGATATAGTGCTAAATCAGCATTTTTTAATGCTTGCTCAAAACTTTGTTTTGGCTCTCTTTGTGCTACACCAATTGATACTGCAACATTGACCGTTTTGTTATTATTCTTTTTGGTGTTCCTACTCTTTTTATCTGTTCGTTTATCGCTACGAATCACCATGTCGTAATTAGCAATACTTTGACGTAGTTTGTCTAGCTCAGGAATAGCTTGCTCGGCTGTTTTTCTTGGAAAAACAACAGTAAATTCTTCGCCGCCATAGCGATAAATTTTACCACTACTACGCATTTCAGCCATTCTTGCTGCTACCAGCTTTAGCACTTCATCACCAATGTCATGTCCGTAGGTATCATTAAATTTTTTAAAATGATCAATATCAAGCATAGCCACTGTGTATTTACGCCCCAGTGATAAGGCGAGTTGGTTTAATGCACGACGAGTAGGTAATCCAGTTAAATCATCGCGGTAAGCTAAATAGTACGAGTCAGTGCTAACGGCAAGTAAATATAGTGCAGACATCACTATGGCAATAAGCGTCCAAGGTAAAGCAATAATATTTAGCTGATTTAGACACCAAACAATAAAGGTAATCAGTAGCGCTGTGAGTGTTAAATCGTGATTACTAATACTACGCCATACCAATAAAAGGCCCAACAAGCCAAGTGGTATGATAATAGGAACGTAAGGTAAAACTGATGTCCATAATGGCGTTTGTGGTATTAAGCTATGTAAACTTTGGCTCAGCTGTAGCCAATAAAAAGTTATCGCGGCACATAAACCAATAAATATAAGCCTACTGACGATATGAACAGATAAAAGTGCGCGATCTTTTATTAAAGCCAATAGCATAAATAAACTAGCGCCATATAAAAGTAGCCATTGTGTATTTAGCATTAAAGGTTTTGTGTTAATAGACGGAGAGTTTGTTGTAACTAAAAATGCCAGCCATAAGCCGCATAAAATAGCAATTCTACTGCGATTAAATTGGGTTGCAAAGATAGCAGTAACGATCAGTAATGGATAAACCAAATAATTGATTAACGTTAATTGACTTTGCCACTGTATTTGAAAGTGAATTAATAATGAGAATAAGCCTGTAACTGCCATTAAACATAAAAATGTAGACTTCATCCCTTTTAACTTAACCAACTGATACTCCAAAACTTCTACTTAAATAAAGTCACCATTGTATTGATATACTAATTGCTTTTCTAGTTTTAGATTCGATAAAAAAAATACACGCTCTGAAGTCGGTTATTTTAAGGCGAAATAAAAAAGGGGGGCTAGGTTTTGAGATTACTATTAGCTAGACAATTTTATGCATTAGCGCTACTTTTATATAATAAAAGCATTTTTGATAACAAAAAAATGGGTAGATGCAGATGGATACCAGTATATGAATAAAGAATTATTCACTTTGTATATTGAAAGTGTAGCACTTGATGATTTAAATAAAGGTTTACAGCTAGCTCAGGGTAAAGGAGCAAAAAGCTTAATGCTGCTAATTTGTAGCCAAAATGAATACAACGAAAAAGCACTGACGTTATTGTTAACAGGTTGTTCGTTACCCGTTTTTGGCGGAATGTACCCTATGATTACTCACCAAACTGCTTTGTATAAACAAGGAGCTTTAATTATAGGTTTTAAAGAGGTTTATCAAACGTCACTTTTTTCTGACTTAGATCAAGTCAGTGATGAAGATGAATTAGAAGAACAGATCAATAGAGTATTAGAAAAAAATGAAAATCTTAATCATCAAGATGATTTCTTAATGTTTTATGATGGCTTAATGACTAATATCGAAGATTTCATTGATTGCCTTTTTGATTGTCTCGATCATACTATTTCTATTGCTGGAGGTGGAGCGGGCTATTTAGATTTCGTTCAACGGCCAAGTGTTATTACCAATAACGGTATCTATAGTAATTCAGTATTGCTCGTTTCCTTACCTTCTAAAATAACGACAAGTATTGCTCATGGTTGGCAAATATTGGAAGGGCCTTTTTTAGCCTCGGAGGTACACGAACAAACAGTACTAAGCTTAAATTATCAAGCAGCATTTGACGTTTATGCCCAAGCCATAGAAATTAATAGTCATTACAAGTTTGATAGCGGTAACTTTCACGATATTACCAAACACTTTCCATTAGGTATTGAAGATATCAATAATAATTTAATTGTTCGCGATCCTGTTTTAGCGATTAATGGTCACTTACAATGTGTTGGTAAAATAGCTATTAACTCTATGGTATATTTACTTCATGGCAGTGAAGATAACTTAATTAATGCAGCTGAAGAAGCCGCAATTGAAGTTTTTTCAAACATCAATGGTAGCCAACAAGCATCAATGATGTTCGACTGTGTAAGTAGAGTGTTATATATGGAAGATAGGTATAATCAGGAGCTACAAGTCATTAGTAAACACAATAAATCTTCTGAATTATTTGGTGTACTCTCCATTGGCGAAATTGCTAACGGTCAAAGTGGTGCGCTTAGTCTTCTTAACCGATCAATTGTCATTAGTACCTGGTAATAAATAGGTAATTTATGAATAAAGCCTTATCACTTATTTCGTTGCAACATGAACTCGCCATGGCTATTGGCAATAAACTTGACTTAAAAGCCATGGTAAAAGTATTTTTAAAAGTGTGCTTTAGCCGTTTAAATTTAACCAGTACTCACTTTTATGTTTATTGCGATGAAAATGGCGTTCCGAGGAAAATAGAAACAATAGCAGAAGGTGATTATCGTAATTTATTAAGTATCCCAAAAATCAATTCAGGTAAACCATGGCAAGACTGCTTGAAATTATCAAGCTTTGTTAAACAATTAAATAAGCAGCAAGAGACGATAGCAATGGAATACGATAATGGCCATCAATTATATGGTTTTATCGTACCTGGACATGGTTTTTTAGTTTTTGAAACGCATTATATTCTTGCTATGGATGTTCAAAAGGCGTTATCTCCTATTTTAAATAAATTAGCGACAAGTTGTTATGCGTCCTTAATACATGATTCTTTGGTCAAAGAAATACACTCTAGACAGCTTATTGAAGAAAAACTTGCTTTTCAATCACAACATGATGGCTTAACTGGCTTATTCAATCGACAACATATTAAGAAACTACTTAAAAATGCTATTGAGCAGACCAGTATCAAAGCAGAGTATGGTTGTACTATATTTATTGATTTAAATAAGTTTAAGCCTATTAATGATGCTATGGGGCATAGTATTGGCGATCTCATACTAATAACCTTAGCAAATAGACTTAATTCTTTAAGTAATGAAAATGTTCATGTTGGACGTTTTGGTGGCGATGAGTTCATCATTATTTTGCAGGGGCTAGATCAAAATTATCAACAGGTAGCTAATTTATTTATTAAAGAAATTAACCAAGCGATAGAAGAACCTTTCATTATTAAAGATAATTCATATAAGCTTAATTGTAGTATTGGCTATGTGTTTTTCCCATTACAAAAGAGTACTGCTAGTAGCCTAATTAAATTTGCTGATATTGCCATGTATGAAGCAAAACGTGAAAAGAATTTGCAAGGCAAGCAATATCATCCTGCAATGTCAGACAAAATAAACAAACGACTTGCGTATGTCGACGATATGAAAAAAGGATTAATAGCAAAAGAGTTTGAATTGTATTACCAGCCCCAATTTAACCATCATAATGAAATTATTGGGGCAGAAGCATTATTACGTTGGAATCACCCGGAACATGGTATTGAATCCCCTGCTATCTATATTCCTATCGCTGAAGAAAGTGATTTAATTTTATATATTGGTCAATGGGTGCTTGAACAAGCATGTCGTGATATTAAAAAACTAGAACAACGTGGGCTACCGCAAAGTTTTGGTGCAATCTCTATTAATGTCAGCGCTAAACAATTAATAGAGAACAATTTTCAAAGTAAAATCATGACGGCTATTGAGCAAAACAATATTTCAGCTAATCGTTTAGCTTTGGAATTAACAGAGAGCTTATTAATAGAAAATATTACTGATTCCATTGAACTGATTGCATCTTTAAAAGCCAAAGGAATTGCGTGCGGTATTGATGATTTTGGCACGGGTTATTCGTCTTTAACTTACTTAAAGCTTATACCCGCAAGTATATTAAAAATAGATCGATCTTTCGTGTCCAGCATAGAAGAAAGTGATGAAAGCCTAGCGATTGTTAATATGATTATCAGTTTGGGGAAGGCGCTTAATATGGCTGTTTTAGCCGAAGGCGTTGAAACCCTAGAAGAATTAAATTGTTTGAAAAAACTCGGCTGTTATCAATATCAAGGGTACTTTTTTAATAAAGCGTTACCTTTTGAAGAATTCTGTCAGTTATTCGATGCACAAAAATAAGATAATAGTAAACTAAGCTCACTTTACCTTAGAATCAAGCTTTCTCTTTTTGACTGTTCAGGTATTAAGGTATTAAGATAGCCGAGAGGCTAATTAGTGTTAATTGGCTAGTTGTTTAATTAAATAACCCGCTTTACGTTTCTTTACTAAATAAGGAGTATTATATTTATCTACTCTTCTTTTTATTATGATTACATTATATGACCTTTATTCACGCTAACTTTCTACATGCTACTTCATTAAAAAATTCGATTGTCGTTTTTTTAATAACTTTATTTATTTTATCTGGTTGCAGTAGTAAATATGACAATAAGATAACAGAAGTGTTTAGAAGTAATATTGTAGATGATACAAAAATGTTTTCTTTTTCATTAATTTTTGTATACAAGACTACGCCACAAGACGATAGCAACGAGGGTAAATCACACAAGCAAGCCAAAGAAAAGGGAAAAGGCAAAAAGGGAGATAAAGGCGGTGAACGACCTAATAAACAAGAATCAAAAAGTTCGAATAAAAGTAACAAACGAGACAGTCAAATGACCAATGAACTTGAAACTCGTTTAGTTGAAAAACTTGAAGAAAATGGTTACTGCCGAAAAGGATTTTTTGAACTGAATCGTACACTTAACAAGTCAATTTACACTATACATGGTGAGTGTAATGAGAGCGCAACAGCTGCCGATAGAAAAAACTTTATAAAGCAGGCTGAACGATGAAATTGACATTACTGTTGATGGATTTTAAGTAGTGATATGTAAACTTACTCAGTAAAATTAATATTGACTTCAATTAATAGAAGGGTGGGGTATAAATGAATATACATATCCTTCTTAAAGGTCATAAATACCAATAATTATAAGTATTAATGTGGATATTTTAAATGATAAATCAATAGATAGAATAGAGATAAACGTTCTCTATAATACCAGTACCGAAATACCAGTACCGACAATAGACTTTAGTTAACTGAGAATTAAACATGCCAACTAATTAACCTCAGATCGGGTTAAGCCCTAACCATAGCATTCTTCTCTACGTCATTAATATTAAGGGTTGGCTTATTTTCTT